>JAUIHO010000136.1 GCA_030432035.1 Phycisphaerae bacterium | reverse complement strand
CAAAGACCATGTCTTTGCAACGTCTCTCGGTAATATCAATCCGCGCACGGCGGTCGGTGTCGATAAAACGGGACGCAAGCTTTGGATCGTCGTCGCGGACGGTCGACAGCGCGAACGCACGTTGGGAATGACGTTGCCCGAACTGGCGGCGGTGTTTCAGTGGGTGGGCGCGTGGGATGCACTCAATCTCGACGGCGGTGGGTCGTCGACGTTGGTGATGCAGGATGGGGCGGGGCAGCATCGCCTTGTAAACGAAGCGATTAACGGTGGAAAAGTCGGTGTGCTGCGGCAGGTGGCGCATAACTTGGGGATCAAAATCGCGAATACGCCAATCGAGTGGAAGCAGGAAGAAATTGGTGCAGCACCCGCGATTCCGATGTTTGAGTTATCTACGGCCGCGCAGCGACTGCAATTGCCACACGATGTGAAAGTGGATGCGGATTTACAAGCGCATTTAGAGCGGATCGACGACAAGGTTGCGGGTGAATTGAGCATTCCCCAAGATCGCCGTGCATTCGGCGTCGTTGATTTGCGAACGGCCCGCGTTGCCATGATCAACGGCGATGCGATGTTTTATGGTGCTAGCGTTCCGAAGATTGCGATCGTGTTGGCGTATCTGCGGCAGCATCCTGAATTTGTAAAGACGCCCGATCCGTTGGTGATGCGAGAGTTACAACTCGTCATCAAGCGGTCGGACAACGAGCTTGCATCCAAGTATGCAAAGCTCGTCGGTATCGACCAGATTCAGGAGATGTTGCAATCGAGTGAGTTTCAATTCTATGACAAGGATCACGGCGGCGGGCTATGGTGCGGCAAGTACTACGGTTTGCCCGAACCGCGCATTGGCGATCCGCTTAAAGACCTATCGCACGCGGCTACGGTGCGTCAGTGTTTGCGGTATTTCCTAATGTTGGAACAGGATCGACTGGGCAGCCCGGAAATTTGTGCACGATTGCGCGAGATATTCGCAGCACCTTGGTTGGAGTTGCACGACGATAACTTTGCAGCGGGCCTGAAGGGGATGAACGCCACGCTGATTCGAAAGAACGGTCTGTGGGAAGATTGGCATCTCGATACGGCGCGGGTGGCGCTTTCAGACGGGCCGGTCTTGCTGGCGGGCATCGCTCATCATCCGCAAGGTCAGGAATACTTAGAACGCATATCACGCGAGATTGTTACGGCCTTAGATTCATCGATAACAGGGGATACGGATCGACCTTGGCGCGGCTATCGGCATATGACGTTCGAGTTGCGGGGTGCCGACGATAGCGATTGGTCGGTGTTGTCCCATGGCACCAACCGGCAGCGTCGACAAGTGGAGGACGCCAAGTCAATCGCGCTCAATGACGGCGGACGGGCCGCGATAGAATTCGAACCAGTAATCGCGCCGGTTAAATTCAACGAAGTTCTGGTCTCTTGGAACCTGAATCTACCCTCGGATGTTTCATATGCCGTCGATATATCAGTCGGAAAGCGCTTCGACGATAGCTGGTCGCGTTGGATGTTAATCGATCAGGCTGGGGCCAATCCCGTCTATGAAAAGCCGAACAAGCAATTCGACAACGGCAAGGTCAATGTCGATTACTTCGTTTCAGATGAACGCTTCGATCGCTTGCGGGTGCGAGTGCGTTTATTGGGGCATGCGAAGCAGGCGATTCACTATCGGGTGGAACGGATTAACGTAACGCTCTCGGATACCACGCGTCGAGCCGATTCGTGGCAAGCGGAGTTGCCGTTGATATCAAAGCCACCGCGCGATGCGTTTACGAAACATTTACCCGTTCCGCTTCGCAGCCAATACGCAGAGCGTTCAGATTTGCGAGGTCGTATCTGCAGTCCGACTTCATTGAGCATGGTGTTGGCCTATCATGGCGTCGATAAGCCGACGGCCACTGTCGTTGAAGCCTGTCTCGATTCAGCGAACGATATCTACGGTAACTGGCCTCGCAATATCGCCGCAGCTTATCAATTTGGCGTGCCCGGTTATTTGACGCGATTGAATGATTGGGCAGCCGTGCAGCAACACATCGCGGCGGGGCGACCGTTGATTGCGTCGATCCGCATTAACCGCCCGAAGCTGATTGAAGCCGCGCCATATAAGACGACGAACGGTCATCTCATCGTCGTCTGCGGATTTGATAAGGATGGTAACGTGCTGGTTAACGATCCCGCCGTGAAGACGGTCGAAGATGGGCCACGCACTTACGATCGCGATCAACTTGAGGCCGCGTGGTTCGGTGGATCTGGTGGCGTAACGTATGTGTTGGAGCCTGAGCGTAGTCGTCAAAATTAACTGCGCAACCCGATTTCGGAGTATTAGCCGGTGATCCCCGGCTGAGATCGATACAGTTCGATTCACACGATAAGGGTGCAACGCAATTTCGCGCAACCGTTGGTTCCACGGCGAACCAGTATTGAGTTGCAAGAGTTTCCTAAGTCCGATTCAACTCAATTCTCATTTTTGATAGTATATTCGCGATCTTATTTAGGCTGAGAGGGCGGCGCTGTCGTGAAACACTGTTGCCGCTTGATGGGGGTATGGTGCATGGCATCCAGTTCGCACGATCAGATGGTGGATATCTTTCTGCAGGCCTGCGATTTGGCCGACGATCGCCTCGATAGTTTTCTTGCCAGTGCTTGCGGTCAAAATCAGGACTTGCGCGCCGATGTCGAGCGGCTGATTCGTCACGATCGCACACGGGCGGCATTGGATGTTCCCGTAGTCAATATCGATGCCGACGTGGCACGCTACCCGCAGCACATCGGCTCCTATGAAGTGCTCGACATGCTCGGCACCGGCGGGATGGGCGTGGTGTATAAGGCACGCCAAGCCGAGCCTCAGCGCATGGTTGCGCTGAAAGTATTGCGGCCCGGTATGGCGTCGCGGGCGCTCGTCAAACGATTTCAATACGAAGCGCAGGTGCTCGGCCAACTGCGCGATCCCGGTATTGCACAAATCTATGAAGCGGGCACGGCCGACGGCGGTCACGGTCCGCAGCCGTTTTTTGCGATGGAGTATGTCGATGGTTGTTCGCTCACGGAGTACGCGCGGCGCGAAAAGCTCGGACCGATCGCGCGGCTCGGTTTGTTGGCGACGATATGCGAGTCGGTACATCACGCGCATCAACGCGGCGTGATCCATCGTGACTTGAAGCCTGCAAATATTCTGGTGACGCCGGAAGGTAAGCCCAAGATTCTGGACTTCGGTGTTGCACGCGCGACGGATAGTGACCTGCGAACAACCACGATGCAAACCGAAGCGGGGCAGCTCATTGGCACGTTGCCGTATATGAGTCCGGAACAAGTGGCCGGCGACCCCGACGCGTTGGATGTGCGCAGCGACGTTTATGCGTTGGGTGTTATCGCGTATGAACTGCTCGCCGATCGGTTGCCGCACGACCTTGCTACGCGCAGCATTCCCGAGGCCGTGCGCGTGATTCAGGAAGAAACGCCGGAGCGGCTTAGCTTTTTTGAACGTGCCTACCGAGGCGATATCGAAACCATCGTCAGCAAGGCGTTGGAGAAAGATAAAGACCGCCGCTATCCGTCGGCGCAGGCGTTTGCCGACGACATTCGTCGCTATCTGAATTTCGAGCCCATCGCTGCGCGGCCTGCGACGACGGTTTATCAACTCAAGAAGTTTGCCAAACGCAATAAAGCAGTCGTCTGGTCGGCGGCGATTGTTGCGGCCACGCTCGTAATTGCGACCGGCGTTAGCGTGGGGTACGCCGTGCAGGCAACCCGCGCGGAAGGCGTGGCCAAGACCGAACGCGACAACGCGCAACAGGCAGCGCTCTTCGCCGAAAAGAAACAACAAGAGGCGGAAGCCGCGCGCGACGCGGAGGCCAAACAGCGTGTCGAGGCCGAGCGCAACGCAAAGGTGGCCAATGCCGTCAACGCGTTTCTCAATAAGGATCTGCTTGAGGCTGTTGATCCGGAAAATACTGCCAATCGCGACATCACGGTGCGCGAAGTCCTGGACGCGGCTTCGGAACGGATCGACGAGCGCTTCAAAGATGAGCCGATTATTCAACTGGCGATTCACGATACAGTCGGTAGTACGTATCGAAAGCTCGGGATTTTCGATAAGGCGGAACACCATTTGAAGGAAGCGTTGAGATTGTTGGAGGAACTGCACGGTCGTGACCATCAGGATACCGGTTTTGGGATCAACAACCTCGGGGTGCTCTATAACGATCAGCACCGATACGAAGAGGCGCTTCCGTTGCTGCAGGAGGCGTTGGCAATCAATATCGCCCACGGCGGTGAATTGGAACCGCGGACGCCACGCACGATGAATAATATTGCAACGGCGTTTGCTGGGCTGGGTCGTTACGACGAAGCGCTGGAGATCAGTAAGCGCGGGTTGGAGCTTCGTCGGCAGATTTATGGAAACAAGCATATCGAAACGACGCGGGCTATCGGTAGTCTCGCGCATGCTCTTGGCATGCTCGGCAAACATGACGAAGCCTTACCGTTGTACCGCGAAGGTTTGGCGTTGAATCGCGAGCTCGTGGGCGAGGATCATCCCGATACCATCATCGATATGAACAATTTTGGCTTGTTTCTGACCAACATCGGCCGCTTCGATGAGGCTAAGCCACTCTTCGAAGAAGCTGTCGAGCGCGGCACGCGCGTGCTTGGTGAATCGCACCCGAGTGTGATCGCCTTTATCGCCAACCTCGGTGGCAACTATTCCGATTTGGGCGACACGGAAAAAGCCGTCGACATGTATCACCGAGCACTGGATATCTTGATCGAGAAAGGAGACGGCGAAGGCGCGAGCGCGGCAGGGGTAATGAATAGTCTGGTGGCATCTTATTCGGATATGGGCGAATTCGAATCGGCGTTGCAATACGCGAAAGATGTGGTTCGCATCCGCAACGAGCTATTTGGTGCCGAACATCCGGATGCGATCGTCGCGCGACATAACCTCGGCAACTTGTATCGTAAGATGGGGCGATATGACGAGGCGGAAACGTTGCTCCGCGAAACGCGCGATGAGTTTGCGCGGGTGTTTAACGAACAGCATATTCGCACAATGCTTGCCGGTAGCAATCTGGGAGCCGTGTTGATCGAGCAAGGTCGTTTCGAAGATGCGGATGAATTACTAGGCGGAGTTGTGAAGGCTGCTGAAAAAGAGCTTCCCAATCATTGGGTGACCGCGTTGTCGCGTGCGCGCTTGGGGGCTGCATGGTCAGGCCTAGAAGAATTCGACAAAGCGGAATCGCTTTTGCTGCAAAGCTACGAACAACTACTCGCCATCCATTCAGCCACGCATCGCAACCCCCAACAATGCGCCGACTATTTGGTGCGGCTATATACCGCGTGGGAACGTCCGGAGGATGCAAACACGTGGCGCGAAAAAGGCACGCCCGAATCATAAACAAGGCCGCCGAGGCGACGTCGTGCGACATCGCCCCGGCGGGACCGCGTTTCCCCGATGAAGGGGCAAGATTGCAGAGGCCTTTCCAGTTTACTCCTGCAAGGTTGGAAAAAATTTACCCGTTGGCCTAATTCAAGATCGCATACCCAAGATACGAATCGTCATCAGCCTCGTACTTAAACCCGAGATACTTACCGCTTTCGTCGCAGTGCACGTCACCGACGGCAAGGTTGCTGCTAACGTCGCGTGGATCCGGTACGGTTTGCCACTCACCATTGCCCGTGCTGTATTGCAACGCGTTCGAGCTACTGATGTTGTCCTGACCACCGATGATCCAAACCGGCACGGTGCCGAGCACGCCGTGCGTAAGCGTTACACCCGAGCCGCTACGGCCACCACCATCGATCGAAGCGTTGCTACCCATATGCATCGTGCCGTCGAGCGTGCCGGTGATGGCCGCGCCGTTGGGGAGATAGGCATAGCGTTCGCCGACCATCATCGGTCGGTTGACGCCGTCTTCTGCCGGGTCGAGTGCGATCGGTGTGGCGGTCGGGTCGAGCAGGTCGATGATGAACGGAAACTCGAAGCTGCCTTCGCGACCGATGAACAGCATCATGCCATTGTCATAGGCAAAGGGCGTGTCGAACGTGCGCGGGCCGTTAATGCTGGTGACGTCGAACTCCATCGGTGCCGCCGTGGGGTCGTCCAAGTCGTACACCCAGAATCGGCCGGGCAACTGACGTGCCGCAACCACAGTGCGCGTTTCGGCGTCAATGTGAATCTGATCGGGCACGAGCGTGTGGTCGTTGTCCGGGTTAACCGTGAAGCGCGTTACGATTGGCGTCGCGCCGCTTGTGTCGATCACGCGAATCAGTTCTTGACCATCTACGAACGACGTGTTGTTGACAGTCGCGACGAGCGCGCCATCGATGTCCATAAAGCCGGGGGCGTAGTTACTCACGGGCACGGCCGAAAGCGTGATATCGTCGGCGGCGATGTTCTCGATGCTGTCGGTTGTTGGGTCAAACACTGATACGGTGTTGCTGCCTTCCGGTCCGCCGACGAGGATGATCTTGTTCCCCGCAACGAGAAAACTGTTCGGGTCGTAATCGGCTGCGTTAGGAATACCGCGGCCAGTGAGGTCGCCTTCGGATGGAATGATGTAGTTCACATCGCCGACCGATGCGTCGGCGTTCGCTTCGGTGTAAACGATCAGATCGTCACCCGCTTCGATGCGAGCCATTCGGTGAATGTTGATGTCGGTAAGCACCAGACCAAACGGATCGTCGGTAGGGTCGATGTCGGTGTTCGGACCGTCGTTGGGGTTGTCGCCCGTGTTGCCATTCATCATGTCGTCGATCATCGGCGTTTGGCCGGTCTCGCAGTTCATCCCCGGCGCGGCGAGCATCGTGAGCAATAGGGCAAGGGAACAGGTAATCAATTTCGTGGCTTGCATGTTTCGATCTCCTCTGATCAGAAAAACGCGGTAAACGCAGTGCGAGCGGCCCATGCCGCCCGCCATCAAAAGGAGTCGCGGAAGTAGGTTGAAAATGGGGTAACGGGAAATTGAGATTTTTTTCTGAACAGAGCCGCGCCCGTCAGGAAGCGGTCAGCGTCAGTTTTTTTGGGGGGAATGCTTAGATCTGCGAGCCCAATAAAAATCAATGTAAGTGGGCTTTTTTGACGTCAACCATTACGCGCTACGCGGGCTCACTAGACTCGAAATTATTCTTCTAACCGACTCGCCAACCACGCCCGCGCAAAGCGCCAGTCGTTTTTCACGGTTTTTTCGGATACGTCCAATACCGTCGCGACCTCTTCGACTGTCATACCGGCGAAGAATCGCATCTCGACGACGCGCGCTTGGCGTTCGTTAGATTGATGCAATTCCTGAAGCAGCCCATCGAGTTCGGCTACATCGGTGTCCGTTTCAAAGGCGGCGTCGGCATCGGGATGCAACGTGACTTTGGCGCCGCCGCCGCGTTTGGCGGCGCGATGGGCGCGGGCGTGATCGACGAGAATTCGCCGCATGATGGTGGCGGCCACGGCAAGGAAATGAGCACGCGATTGCCAATTGCCACGCAACTGATCGGAAAGTTTCATAAAGGCTTCGTTGGCCAAGGCCGTGGGCTGCAACGTGTGATTGGCACGCTCGCGTTTCATTTGAGCAGCGGCGATGTTGCGCAATTCGTCGTAGATCAACGGCAGGGCGGCATCAATGTCGCTCATGGTCTCGCGCAGGTCGCCGGCCAGCGTTTGTTGCAATTCTTTTAGGGTAGTCGTGTCGTCCATGTATGGGGCTCCGAGCAACATCGTATCGGATGAATTGGTGGTGGCGAAAACTTATGGGATGGAGCGGACATTTTCGCCAGCAATCGCAACAGATTTGGCAAACTCGGGTTTATTTTGCGGCTTTCCGAGCGAATGAAGGTTCCCGCAAGTACTGACGGTGACCGCTTCCTGGCGGGCGCGGCTCTGTTTTTTGGGGAAATGGCTCTGATAGAGAATTTTTTCACTTTCCCGTTACCCCCTTTTCAACCCACTTCCGCGACTCCTCTTGTGGGCGGCGAAAGGGTTCGTCAGCCACAGATTTGAACCGCGTTTTTCCGCAAAGAGGAGTCGAAAACGATGCTAAACAAACTCAAAACAACCAGCGTGGTCATGTTGGCCCTGATCTGTATGACGGCTACGGTCGGCATGAACGGCGATTGCAACGGAGGCGGCGACATGATGATGCCGACCGACGGCGGCAATGGTGGCAACAACGGTGGTGGCGGTAATGGTGGGGGTGGAGGCACCGACAGCAACAATCCGCTCGCTGGCTTGGCTGTCGTACTCACGGGCTTGAATGCCGAGGGTGATATTCGCGTTGACGACGATCTGATCGTGATCGGAACCGGCGAGAACAGTGGTGTCGAATACATCTTTCCGTCGGAAGGCAACACGCCGATGAACGTGACCAATTTTGGCTCGCTCGAAACGACCGGCTTCAACGTGGCTAACGGTTGGATCGCAGCGCGAAACTTTCGGGTGACGTTACCTTTCACGACACGTCAGACGGCACAACCATCAATGTTGACGAAGGTGATTTAGCGCTACCGAGCGGGGCGGCGATCTCGACCGACTTTTGGGCGAACGGCAACTTCATGGTCGCATACGCCGACGTCAATCGCGTCGATGACGGTCACAAGATCAAGTACATCGATTGCGCCGGTGCTACGCCCCAAGTCGTTAGCTTAACGCAGGATATTCCCGATCAACAAAGCACAACGGTGGAGAAAGTGCTGCTCGACATCGACGCCGATCGTATGGAAGTCGTGGCATTGCAACTCGACGTGTTCTACCGCTACGACATGACCGATCCGGATGCTGCACCGGAAGTGTTTGACTTCTCCGGCGATGGCGGTGTTACCAATGCTACTGAGTTTCACTACGACAACGGCAAAGTGATTTACCACGCTCGCGCAACGACCAACGACTTTCGCCGATTGACGTACATTGCCGATCTCGACGCGGGCACAACGACGATGTTGAGCGAAAACCCGTCCGGCATTTGGGATGTGCACCTCACCAATGGCGTGTTCGGTTACTTCGTGAACGAAACCGATGACGACGTGATCAGCAACAACATCAGCCGCAGCGTGTGGGGTACGGTCAACGGGTCGATCGTATTTACCGACACGCACGAGACGGATGTGTTGATCTCGGAAGAACGCACCGACGGACTGGTCGGCTACGGTCAGACACTGGTCGCTACGCCGGATGGCGAATATCGCTTCCTCGCCGGTGGCGGTAGCCAAGGCGACGCGAACTATTTGCAGGTAAGTCGCAACGGTAGCAACTTCGTGGTTGTGCCAAGCCTGCCGGAGTTTGCAAACATCGATCCGGACGGGCTTGAGGCATCGGAAGTTGTTGCTAACAACACGATCTGTGCGTTTCGTACGCTTACCAACAATCAAGTTGCGTTTATCTTGCTGCCCTAGGAATGAATGAGTGGAAAGGATGGAGGGGGGCCAACAGACCTAGGTTCCTCTCCAAAATCGCCTTAATGTCGGTTTTGTCGGGTTGTTCAGGGTGGCAAAATCGCTAACTGTTTTTTCAGTTTAGACTTACGGGTGTCGGGGCGAAAATTGCCGGCATTTGTAAGTCGGCAATCCGGATGCATGAGCTTCTCGTGGCAGGACGCCGATTGGATGGCGGATAGGGGGCTGGCTCGCCGTGCTACAATCCCCTGATTGGCCATCGTCACTACTCAGAAAGTTGGATAATTATCGCGACGAGCAGCGTTTGCATGACGCTCAAGGAACCAATGATCGATTCAACGGCTTTCGCGACCCGCCAATGGGTACGTAACAGGGCTATTACAATGCGATAATCGTTCTAGCGCGAGATCGGAAGGCCAAGGTCTCCTACCCTTACCGCTGACATCAATCGGCGTACTTCGGATAAGACGATTCGATTTATCTTGCATCATGCCCAATGATACATTCACAGGAAATTTGGCGTCGAGGCCAATAGCTCTCAGAAGCTGAGGATTCAAAATCGGGACGCCAAGGCGAGCGACGTCGGATTGCGGATCATTGTCGTGGAGATCAACAGCCACACGAACAAACGCTCGCATGTTGCCAGCTTGGAGCTTGAATGTCCCATGCTTCCCGTCTCGAGTATCCAACCCTTCCAATGGAATCGAGCGATTCGGATTCTCATACTAGCCGTTTCAGATATTGCCGTGCAAGCGAGCGATTCGGCGCGGAATTGCTGTCGCAAACGACTCGAGAATGTTACTCCCTCTATAAAAAGCGATCACTGCGAAAGATTCGGTTGCCAGATCGTGCCGACTTGCTGATTTGCTTTCCGAGTGTCGTAGTACGCATTGACAACATGGCCGTCCGCGAATGCCATCGACCACTTCGAGAATTTGCGATGCCAACCAGACCGTAGCGGGCCGGCGCCATTCGGGAAGACATTCGATGCACGATATGTCGCACTGTACATTCCTATTTCCATCCACAGCACAAATCTAGAGGAATCGCCGCCGGTCATATGCCTAGCGATCCGATTCATGTAGAGGTCATGCGAGTTTGCGCTGACATTGAAATCACCCGATTGGCCGTTCTGTCCTTGGTATCCTTGCATGAATCGTGTATTCAGCGTGAAGCTGCTACCGTTCGCATCCCAGGATGAGCGTTCTTCTTCAAAGCTCCCGCTCGGCCCAGAGCCGATAACCGACACTTGGTATGAACGGTCTCCGGGGCATCGATACACCTGAAGCTCTTCATGATCTGTCGCCATGGGGGAAGCGAAACGGTTAAGCGGTCGAATGTTGGTTGGATAAATCGTGCTGTCGGTATTGGAATCCTCAGGAGCGGGTTTCGGCGCCTTGTTGCCACCAAACACCCAAGGAGTCAATTCGTTCACTTCTCCGGAAAACACATCATACGGGGCCATGCCCCACAGGCCCTGATGTGTATACCACTGCATTCTGTAATTCCCCTGCTCTTGGAAGTACATGGTGTTGAACGTGGCGATACTGCGGAGGTTTGATAAACACTTGGCCGTCATCCCTTCCTGCCGCGCCATGCGCAATGCTGGCAGAAGGACTGAAAGCAGCAATGCGACGATCCCGATGACGACCAACAACTCAATTAGTGTAAATCCGCGAGAGTCGTGTTTCGACATGGCCATGAATCCATTGTTGATGTGGCTCGAACTATTACCGTCACAACCGATTAGGTTTGAATCAATTCTGATGGACTACACGCCGCTTGCCGCCAGCCTCAACCACCTGCGGAACATACGCATCAGCGTCCGGATCACACACAGGGCATTTCCCTGTGTGTCCTGGAACTTCGCTGCCGAAATATTCGGTGGAGCAAACGGGGCAAGCCAGAACAGTGTAGAGTTGTCGCTGTGTGCACGCGGCGCATGTCAGCGGCACGGCGAAGTTGGCCGCTTCGAATCTGGCCTTCACTTCATCGGAAGCCAGATCGACACGGTTGTCGCACTGGGCGCACTTCCAGGCGGTTCTGGCCTGGGCCAGTGATTGTTCCGGGGAATCTGGTCGATACGCCGAATAAGTGAACAACCCCGCGACTGTGAACAGAATAATGGCGGCGACAAGCTTTCCATTGTTCATAAGATCTTTTTCGCTAAGTGAATCGGATTAGGGAAGGTGATTCCAACGTGCAGTATTGACTCTACTGAGGAACTCGACGCTCGACTGGAGGAAGAAAAACGATGCGGCGCTTGGAGTTTGACGTCTAGCCACCGCATACGCATTCAATCCACCAATTTATACCGATCCAACCTAATGAAGCGGATCATCTATGGCGTGAGCAGCAGGTCCACAAAGTACTGAATGTCGATGCCGTCTGTTTTGCCGTCGTTATCCAGATCAGATCTTACAATGCCGCCGGGTGGGACCGTATCCGTCCCGAGCAAGGCATCAACGAAACACGCAGTATCGGCAAGTTCGACAACACCATTGCCATCGCAGTCGCCGGGGACGTCTGCATCGACTTGTGGTTGATAGAGCGCCAGGCCGTATGCTCCGTTTTCAGTTGTATATTGAACAACATCGAAGTTGAGCCCGCCATCAAGATCGGCAGACATGATTTGACTCGCCGACGAATCGCTCCAGAACACGCGCCGGTTGACGAGATCCAGCGCCAGGCCGACGCCGTTATTCAGATGGACCGTGTCGACGATCGTTTCCACGAAGCCGGTTCCGTCAAGATTGATTCGCTGAATAGCGTCTCTTAGGTCGTCCATCCAATAGATCTTGCCATCGACCAGATCAAGAGCGATGTAGCCAATGTCTTCCAGATCTTCGGGCGTGCCAACAAGGTCGCCCACGATTGGTGTCGGATTCGTCCCATCCAAATTTGCGCGAATAATTGATTCGACGCTCGTATCCTCGTCGGCCCAGTAGATGAAGCCAGCAACGGGGTCGACGGCGATGCCGCGCGGGTCATCGATTTCCTGTTCACCATCATTCACGCGGATGACTTCGTCGTTCGAGCCATCAAGATTCGCGCGATGGATCGAATTGTCGCCATCCTGTGTCCAATACATCTTGCCGTTCACCAAATCCAGCGCGATGCCGCGCGGGTCCGGCACACCCAGTACGAGCGTCTCGACTGAACTGCCGTCAAGATTGGCCCGGCTGATCGTGTCCGAGGAGTGGTCGGTCCAGTAGATCTTCCCCTCCAGCGTGTCGATCGCGAGACCATATGCATCCGGTGAATCAATCAGCGTGTCAACGCAGGTACTGTCATCACGATCAGATCGTCGGATCACTGCGGTGGCGGCCGTTGACCAATACAGCCAATTATCTGTCGCCGTCGCGAGACATGGATCACAGGCATCGCCGAGTCCGTCACCATCCGTATCTGCTTGATCCACATTCGCAACAAACGCACAGTTATCGACTTCGTTAAGTATGCCGTCGCCATCCACATCCGGATCACACGGGTCGCCAACGCCATCACCGTCGGCATCCGTTTGGTTTGGATCCCAAACGGTCGGACAGTTATCGCAGGCGTCACCTATGCCGTCATTGTCGACGTCGTCCTGACTGGCATTTGCAGTGTTCGGGCAATTGTCACTTGGACAGCTGGAGAACGGCGGCGCATCTGGATCCTCGAATCCATCGCCGTCTGAATCCGAGCAGTCGTCGCAATCGTCGCCAATACCGTCTCCGTCAGCATCTTCTTGGCCGGCATTGGGCGTTGTCGGACAATTGTCAAACTCATTTGTTACCCCATCACCGTCCGCGTCGGTGTCGCAGGCATCACCCATTCCATCCCCATCGACATCTTCTTGTGTCGGATTCGCCGTATTCGGACAGTTGTCGCATGCGTCACCGTGGCCATCGCCGTCGATATCGTTTTGACCGATGTTGCTGACTGTGGGACAGTTGTCCTCAGGGAAGACGAACCCGTCGGCGTCGGGATCGCACGCGTCGCCGACCCCGTCGATATTCGTATCCGTTTGCGCCGGATTGAATACGCTCGGGCAGTTGTCAAGCGAATTCGCAATGCCATCGAAGTCAAAATCGTCGCTGTTTGCTAGACCGAGTCCCTGTAGGTTGCCGATGGGCGCCAGATACGTCGTAACGACGGTTCCGTCAAGATTGGCACTCTTGATGCCCTCAGAAGCGGTTCTATCCGACCAATACATGCGACCGTTGGCCGGATCCAGCACCAGTCCCTGAGGATTGGACAGGCCGCTTACGTCGGTAACCAGCGTTTCGACAGACCCGCTCCCATCGAGGTTGATACGCTGGATGACGTCTTGATTGTCGTCCAGCCAGTAGACTTTTTCTGCTGCGAGATCGAGCGCCACGTATTGAACGTCTTCAAGGTCGTAACCCACTGCATCCGGGCCGCCTGCCAACAATTCGATACCAGTGCCGTCGAGATTTGCGCGTTGAATCGCTTCGATACCGCTGTCTTCATCAGCCCAGTAAACCTTTCCTCCCACCGGGTCCACAGCGATCCCGCGAGGTTGTTTGATTACTGAAGGATTGTCAGTAATAAGTACTTCAACGTTCGATCCATCAAGGTTGGCGCGGCACAGTGAGTCGTCCCCATCCTGAAGCCAATACACCTTGCCGTGTACAAGATCGAGCGCGATACCCTTCGGCTGGGGGGCCGCGGCAATCGTCTCGACACTCGTACCATTCAGGTTGGCGCGCCGAACCAGATTCTGAAATTGTTCAGTCCAGTATATTTTTCCGGCTGCCTGATCAATGGCAATCCCATAGTTGTTCTGGGAAGCGATGAGTACTTCGGGGCAGCTTGAATTGTCCCCGTCGGATCGCGTAATGGTGCCATCCTCTCCGCCGAGCCCGCGTTGTGACCAGAAGACGCGCAACGTACTGGTGGATGCGGGACACGGATCGCAGGCGTCCCCGGTTCCATCGCCGTCCGAATCGGCCTGGTCGCCATTTGCCAGATTCGGGCAGTTGTCGTCTTCATTCGAGACGCCGTCCTGGTCATCGTCTGGGTCGCCTACATCACAAAGTCCGTCGGCGTCCGAATCGGGGCCGTCGTTGTCTGGCATCGCGTCGGGGAGGGGACCGAATTGATC
>JAUIHO010000135.1 GCA_030432035.1 Phycisphaerae bacterium | reverse complement strand
TGCGTCATCGTCCGGTTCGGCAAGACTGAAATTGGGTTGGACGGAATCTATGGGCATAACTATTATTAAAATGGGCTTGTAATGGACATACCTACCGTTGCGGACGACATCCATACGACAGTGTCAAATCTACTCTGGACAAACGAGAATTTTGAAGCGTTCGTTCGATCCAAGCCCATTGCGGTGATACACTTTGACGCCACATGGGACGTGGCTCATCGCCCAGCCGCCCAACGCCAAATGCGGCTTGCTCAACTCAAGTTCGAAACTGAGGTCGCATTCGCCGAACTTGATATCGACGTTGAACCGGAACTTTTTCAACCAATAGGTGGGCTGAATATTCCTGCCATTGGGTACTACCGTAATGGCATATTGGTTGCGGCGCTGATCGGTGGGGATCAAGACGTCGCCGGGCGTATAGATCGCCTAAAGTGCAATCAAAAAATAGGCTACGGCGATGGCTTCGATGCCAGTGAATCCTAACGGCGTCCCGGACGAGAATTCCAAATCCAGGTCGAGCACGGCAATAAAATACTACGCTGGCACCGCCTCTTGACGTGCTGCGGCAAACGCCTGTTCCAAATCTGCCACGAGATCGTCCGCGTCTTCGATACCGACACTCAAGCGTAGTAATCCCCACGTAATGCCGCGGGCTTCGCGCTCGTCGACGGGAATGCTGGCGTGCGTCATTGTGGCGGGGTGGCCGATGAGACTTTCAACACCGCCAAGGCTTTCGGCCAAGGAGAACAGTCGCGTCTTGTTTGCAATTGCGCGGGCCGCTTGTTCGCCGCCTTTGATCACGAACGAGACCATGCCGCCGAATCCCGACATTTGTCGTTTTGCCAAGTCGTGTTGCGGATGGTTTGCTAGGCCCGGATAGACGACCTTCTCGACATCTTCGTGTTCGACCAGGAAATCGGCTACGCGCTGCGCGTTTTCGCAATGCTGCTTCATGCGCACGGCCAGCGTCTTGGCGCCGCGCATCGTGAGCCAACAATCGAATGCACCGGGCACGCCGCCCACGGCATTTTGGTGATATTTGATCGTTTCGAGATAGCCGCTGTTGCTGGTGCCGACGAAGCCGCCGACAACGTCGGAGTGGCCGCCGATGTATTTCGTCGTGCTGTGCAAAACGATATCCGCCCCCAGCGCCAAGGGTTGCTGCAAGTAGGGGCTGGCGAATGTGTTATCGACGACCGTGATCGCGCCCGAGGCCTTGGCGAGCGCAGCAACCGCTGAGATATCAACTAGATTCAGGAGTGGGTTCGTCGGCGTTTCGATCCACACCATCTTCGTGTTCGGCTTCATCGCGCTCTTCACGCTCGCCGCGTCAGTCATATCGACCCACGAATATTCAATGCCGTAGCGCTTCAGCACCAACTCGAATAAGCGGTAGGTACCGCCGTACACATCGTCGGCGCACACCACATGGTCGCCCGGGTTGAGTAGCTTCATCACGGCATCGGCGGCGGCCGTTCCCGAACCGAAGCACAAACCGTAGTCCGCGTTTTCCAACGATGCCAAACAGGTTTCCAACGCCTTGCGCGTCGGGTTCCCCGTGCGCGAGTATTCGTAACCCTTGTGTTGGCCGATGCCGTCTTGTGTGTAGGTCGACGTTTGATAAATCGGCACGATCGTCGCGCCGGTCGCCGGGTCGGCGGGTTGGCCTGCGTGTATGGCTTTGGTGGAGAATTTCATCGGAGCAATCCTCAAGTATCTATTGCACGTTATGGTGCTTGTTTGCGTTTTAACATTTGCGTCCAAAGGACGCGGCTCTGACGTTTTCTTCTGCGACGAAGCGTTTGGCATTCACTTTGTCGAGACGTTTGCGATTCTCAACGCATTTGGCGTTTTCCCGTTTTGACGTTTCGACTTTTTGACGTTTCTTACGTCGCCGAAACCGGGCCCTTCGTTACGCTCGTCTCCGTGTCGCCACTGAGATAAGCAATGAAATCGCTTTTCGTCAAAAGGCCGATCGGCTGTTCGTTATCGCGGACGATGATCGCAGACGCGCCGAGCGACAACGCCTTGAAGCCGTGCTCGATTTCGGCGCTGCGATCCAGCTTCGGGTGCGGTCGGCCCATGACGTCGCCGATCACGACCTTATCGATATCCTGACGGTCATAGACCAACTGCAGCGCCGTGACCTCTTGGATCGAGCCGACGATCGTGCCGAAATCATCCGCGACCGGCACCTGCGAGATGTCGTTTTCGCGCATCATCGAGATCGCTTTGCGCACCGTATCGTCGCGCCGCACCGTCAGCAGCATGGGCTTCTCACCTTTGGCCGCTAGTACATCACCGAGCGTGTTGCCGTGCCCCGGCGTCGGCAGGAAGCCGTGGCTTTGCATCCATTCGTCGTTATAAATCTTGCTGAGATAGGCGCGACCGGTGTCGGGCAAAATCACGACCACGAGTTTGCCTTCCGGCAAGCCTGCAGCCACGCGCAACGCCGCCGCACAGGCCGTACCACACGAACCACCGACGAGCAGACCTTCTTCGCGCGCCAACCGTCGACACATCAGGAATGAATCTTTATCCGAAACGGCGACGACGTGATCGACGATCTTCAAGTCAGCCGTGGGTGGTACGAAGTCTTCGCCGATACCCTCGACCAAATACGACTTGGGCTTACCGCCTTGTGTGTAGATCGAACCTTCCGGATCGGCGCCGATAATCTTGATTTCAGGGTTCTTCTCTTTCAGATAGCGCGCCGTGCCGCTGATCGTGCCGCCAGTGCCGATACCCGCAACGAGATAATCGATCTTGCCGTCGGTCTGTTCCCAAATCTCGGGGCCGGTTGACATGTAATGCGCTTCGGGGTTCTCTGAGTTCTCAAATTGGTTCGGTTGGAACGACCCGGGGATTTCCGCAGCCAGCCGATTGGCCACGTTGTAATAACTTTCCGGATCGTTGGCACCGACATTCGGGACGGTCACGGTCTCGGCACCGTAGCCGCGCAGCAGTGCGAACTTTTCCGGCGCCATTTTTTCCGGCATGACGAGAATGCAGCGATAGCCTTTGATCGCCGCCGCCATGGCGAGCGCTGCGCCGGTGTTACCGCTGGTCGGCTCGATGATGGTGCCGCCGGGCTTGAGATGACCGGCCTTCTCGGCAACTTCGAGCATTCGCAACGCCGGGCGGTCTTTGATGCTACCGCCGGGGTTGAAGTACTCGACCTTGGCGACGACGTCGCACTTAAGGCCTGCGGTAACACGTTTTAAACGAACGAGTGGCGTCTTGCCCACGAGATCGAGGACAGAATCGTGAATCTCCATCGTTACTATGAGTCCTGAACAACTAACGAGGTGAGGTCGTTCGACTGGCCCGGGCGGGCGAAGTTCAGCGAGTCGGCCCTCGCCACGAAATCCTTCTCGCGAAGGGCGTTTTTTCGTGGAACGACAGCCCAATGCTAGACTTACGTTGGGCATCGTGTCAAGGGAAATAGGGGGTATGAATGGTGAATTGCGAGTTGCGGATTGCGAAATGGTCAGCCTGTGTGATGGTAATTGCGAAACGCGAATGCGTGCATGAAAAAAGCACGTCGAGCGGCGTGCGAATTTGAGGGGCGAGGCAAGATTCAGAGCCGCGTCGTCCCGACGCGATGGCGTCGAAGAAGCGAGACAACTAAGCCAAGTAATACAGCAGATGATTGTTCTAGGGTGGTCAGAGCCGCGGCCTGTGGCCGCATGAATTGGCAAATATCATAGACCAAAAAAACTCGCAAATTTGAACGAGCATGAACGGGTCCAATCTCGACCAACGTCGGCATGTAATCGCTAATTCGAGGCTAATCGCTCCATGAAAAAACTCGCATGTTGCCGTATCATTCAATCGAGTTAATCCCAAAGGAGTTCACCGCCATGAGCCGTACACTCGACGCCCAAACCGCACTAGATCGCTACTTTTTAGAATCGCGCTGCAAGATTATCGAGATCGCGGCGAACATGGATCGCATCGCCGAGGGCAGCGGGGCGAATGCTGCTCAACGCGACCCGCGCGTAACGCAGATTCAGGAAGCGATTCGGATACTAACGTCCGACGCCAAAGACAAGGCGGCGGCATGCCAACTCGTCTTTTCTCAAAACTATGACGACGGTTGGAACGCGCCGAACGCTTAACTAGCCACGATCGCAACTAGCAATAGACTGCTACTTATGAAATACATCGACCCCCACATCCACATGGTTTCCCGCCTGACCGACGACTACGAGCGCATGGCCCATGCCGGTTGCGTTGCGATGAGCGAGCCCGCCTTTTGGGCCGGGTTCGATCGCGGTAGCGCCGACGGCTTTCGCGATTACTTTCGGCAGTTGACCGAGGTAGAGCCGAAGCGCGCCGCTCAGTACGCGATCAAGCATTTTTGTTGGTTATGCATCAATGCCAAAGAAGCCGAAAACGTCGAGCTTTCGCGCGACGTGATCAAGATGATCCCCGAGTTTCTCGATAAGCCCAACGTGCTCGGCATCGGTGAAATCGGCCTCAACAAAAACACGCCCAACGAAGCGACGGTCTTCTGCGAACACTTAGAGCTCGCCGCCAAGCATGACGAACTCATCCTGATTCATACGCCGCACCTCGAAGACAAGTACAAGGGCACGCGCATGATTCTGGATATGCTCAAAAACGAATCGCGCATTAAGCCCGAACGCGTGCTCGTCGATCATGCCGAAGAACACACGATCAAACTCATCCTCGACGCGGGCTTTTGGTGCGGCATGACGCTATACCCGATTACCAAATGCACGCCCCAACGCGCCGCCGATATGATCGAGAAATACGGCACTGAGCGACTGTGCGCTAACTCTGCCGGCGACTGGGGGCCTAGCCAGCCGATGGCGGTGCCGCAACTGATACTCGAAATGAAACTCCGCGGTCACGACGAAGCGACGATCTCGAAGATCGTCTACGAAAACCCGAAGGCGTTTTTCGGGCAGTGCAAGCGGGCGAACGAAGCGATTGCTGCGTTGTAAAGATTTTCCATCTCGATCAAAGCTTCCAGCAGCCCATACGTAATCAGATATCTACTCGGCCTTTAATATTGGGGCTAGCAATGTCTAAGTCGCAAGCCATCATTCGAAAATCTGACTGTCGCATCATTAGAATGTCACCGGAACCTTGGCAGGAATGCATTGTCGATGTTGAGACACCGCGCGAGCGCGTCTTCGTCTTGTCAGATGAAGCATCGGATGGTAACTGTGTAATTGAATTTCCTGGTACAGACGAGGCGATTGTTCGCCGCATGTATCTATCAGAGTTCCGCGATCTATTGAGTGCTGCCGAAAACAAACTACTAGATGGCAAGAGTTCATAGTTTTCGGTTTTCATCACAGACGTTCGCCAAATTACGCTTAATTAGTCTCCATAATGCGTCGTCCTTCACCAAACTCTGATTCACCTCCAACTCAATTCCTAAATACACCATCGCCTTAAACCGCCGACGAAAGATTGTCGTCAATCCGTCCGCCGTGCCGCGATAGGGATAATTCATTCGGAACCGAAGTCCCGGTAATTGACTCGTGATGCGTTCGCACAACAACTTTGCCACCATAAGTTCCCGCTTTCGCTGTGGATCGTATAAGAATGCCATATCCGCATTGCGTAATTTGCTGTTCAACTGCGGCGTAAATGAGTGCAAACCCAAATGCAAAACGCGAGCGCCCCGCGCGACATGGGCTTCAATCTCACTCGCCAATCGCTCAACGTGCGGTCGATAGTATCGTTCGATGATTTGTTGCTTGTCACGTTTATCGAGCGGTCGCGTGATCTCAGAAAACGCCCGCGGGTTCGTCGCCGAACGATTCACATCGATCAACAATCTTGTTGCCGTGTTTGCAATAAGCGGAAGGCCAAGCTGGCGGTGCAGGAATCTGCCCAATTCCAGCGTGCCCGGATCCCAGCCGCGATGCGAATCCAACAAGCGCCGCTTGCCCTTAAACCACGCGGCGTATTTATTGGGCACGACGTTGCCGCCGTGCTCGCAGCTCAACACGATCTGGTCAAACAACCGGGCCAATGAACATCTCGTTGTTGGCTAAGCATTCACACAGTCGGCGATACACCTTTGCGATCCGTTCTCGCGATGGCTGTGGACCGACCGCACGACGAATACGGCGCGACAAACAGCCATGCCGAAATATCTCACGTGCCGGTCGCAACGGTTCGACCAAGTGCGGTCGCGACTCCAAGGCCATGTTGCATAGGTAACGCCATAGCGCCGCCGCCGCCACGGGCCCGCCCGACTGGTAGCCGAATAACTTCAGGTAGGCCGTATCGTTAATCGCCGCCTCGTCGGCATCCTCGATACACGATAGCAAAATCGGCTGCAATGCATCGACGCTCATAGCCGCTTGTTGTTCAAACGTTGACCAACGTTCCGATACCAAATCTTCCAAGACCGCCACGATCAACTGCACAATCGCCAAATCGGCGGCGGGGCACTCCTGCACATCCAGCAAGCGAATTTCAATGGCCTCGCGATCGAACCGCGCAATGGCACCGCGCGCGTTGAGCCATTCGTATTGAAGAATACCGTCCGGGTCGTGTGGCGCAATCGCGCGATAAAGCGGCTGAAAGATCATCTCGTCATATGCTTGCGCCGTGTAGGCCGGTTCGGGAATCACGCGACCGCTGACCAACGGCAACTTGCGCGCGTTGTGTCGATAAAACTCCAACCGCGCGTCGAATTGCGGGGCGAAAGCGCCTTCGACAATCGGCGAACTCGCCGCCAGTGCGGGCAAAATCGGCAGTATCAAGCGAATCGCCGCGTGCAGGCGACCGAACTCATCATCCCCGTTAAACGGCAAATTCAGGTGCGTGCTCTGCAGGTTGGACCAGCCGTGACCTTCGCAGCCGAAGATGCGATCGAACGATTCGTAAACGGGGCTATATTCGTGCGGCCACAGCTTCATCTCGGTCTTGGGATTCATCCACGGATGCATCGCCGATGGCATCAGCAACGCATTATGCGCCGTGGCCAGTTTATTAATCTCGCGCACGTCATCGGCAAAGCTGCGCGACAGATCCGCAAAGCCCATTGGCCCGTTGGTCTTGAGTTCGATCACGTGCAAGACGAGTTCGTTCGACCAACACAACACGCCACGCTCGATTTCCGATTCGTAGCTGCCAGCGATGGCCTTCAAAATTTCGTCAGTAATCGGTCGCACATCGAGCGTGTCGCGATCGACCAACATGTATTCCAGTTCGACGCCAAAGGCTTCAAATAAATGTAACGCTTGACTCATGAAGGGTTTTCCAAAACGCCACGGCGCTGTTCGATGCGTCGCACAAAGGTTTGAATGATGCGGTCGTATAGCGCGTCGCCGAGAATGGCGTCTTCGCACCCGCCGTCCAGATTAGGGTTGTCGTTTACTTCGATCACCACGGCCCGCTTGCCGACCTGCTTTACATCCACGCCGTACAGACCGTCGCCGATGGCCGTCGCCGCGCGCAGGCCTGCCTTCGATACCGCGGGGGGCACGTCATCTAACGCAACGGCCTCCACATCGCCGTAGGTCGTCTTTGTTGCTTCGTTGTTGGCGATCTGCCAGTGGCTTTTCGCCATATGGTACTTACAGGCGTATAGCAACTCGCGATCGAGCACGCCGATGCGCCAATCGAACGCAGTCTTCAAAAATTCTTGCAAGACGATCAGTTCAGAATCGGCAAACAGCTTGGTGAGCAATATCTCCAACGCTTCTGCACTTTCGGCTTTGAAGACGCCTTGCGAGAAAGCACTGTCCGGCTGCTTCACAATGACCGGGTAGTTCACTTCGGACGCCACGCCATTACGCGTATCGCGACTCACGATGCGCGTCTTGGGTATGGGAATGCGTTGCCGCTCCAGCAACTCGGCCAGAAACACTTTGTTGGTGCATTTGATGATCGATTCGGGATCGTCGATCACGACCAAGTCTTCCGCCGCCGCCCGTCGTGCAAAGCGATACGTATGATGATCGACCTGCGTCGTTTCGCGAATAAACAACGCGTCGAACTCCGCAATGCGGCCGTAGTCTTCGCGCGCGATGCGTTCTGTATAAACATTGTTCCGTCGCGCCGCCTTTTCGATGCGACGCAGGGCTTTTTCATCAGAAGGTGCGCGCTGTTGCGCCGCTTCCTCGGCGTTGACCAATATCGCCAAGTCGTAGCGCGACGTCTGTCGCAAGCTCTTCGGCATGCGATTGCGCTCGAAAAAGCTTCGCGCTGCCTCAGCCGCAAAGGGGCGATGCGACTCGGGAATATCGTTCATCGCGATCGGCTTCAGGCTGCGCATCCACCACCCATCGGCGTCGCGATAGAACCTTGCCCGAATAAACGGCGCGTGAAACAAGCGAAAGAGCTTGCTGCTCAGTTCTTCATATTGCCGTGCCAGGTTCTCCCCGAAATACACGCTCAACACAAAGTCGTCCGTCTTCAAACGCTTGAGCAGTCGATTGGCGATGGGCGCGAGTTCGTCGGCGATCAAACGCGACAGCGATGCCGAGCGCATGTCCTGCACCGTCGCGATGCTCGGCAGCGGCGTGTGTCCACGCGCCAAGGCCAACAGCGAGACGTAATAGCCAACGCTCTGATAACGATACGACTTACACAAATTGAACACGCGCAGCCGCCGAGCAGTCGGCACGTTGCGCCCCGCCAGATAATCGCGCGCCGAAATCACCGGCACACCCGTTAGGTCGAGCGGGCACGATTTGGGTTGATCGATTACTACGATTGATTGCATGGTTAGATTGGCCCCGGTTATGCCGACGGCGCTGACGCCGGGCCCGGTTCGAGCACCAACAGATTTGCATCGTACGTTAACACACCCAGCATGATCGCGTTGATGGCACGATCGATATCGACCGGGTAGATCCGCGACGTTGAGACGGGGTTGGGCTGCAACGGGTCGGCCAACAACAGCGTGCTACTAGGTGGATCGTATCCACAGATCACGACGAAATGCCCTTGCGGATATCCGCGTACATCATCCTCTTCACCATCGCGACCAATCTCGCGACACTCGCGATACAGATACGTCGCCGATAGACCGGTGATCAGCGGATTGCCCGCGTCGAGTCGTGCTTCGATTAGCTCTGCAGTCAATTCTTCAAACCGCAACTGACCGCCGCGCTTCAGGAATTCGAGGTATCCGCTCGTCGCGTATTGCAGCTTGTTGTCGAGTTTCGCATCCGCTTGCAGCCGCAGCTTCTCGGCTATGTCGGTGGCGGGGAACCCAACGCTATCGAACCAAGTGGGGTCGAAGATTTGAACGTTGTACGTGTAGATCGTTGCCTGATAGCCGCGCCGCAACGCATCGCAAGCCAAGAAAACCGCCAACGTGCCGCCTTCCGAGAGGGCGGTAACATCGGTGATGAGTGCGTCTAACGTGATTTGCTGTTGGTAATAGCCGTAGACCGCATGAAGACAGGTCGGCCCGCAGGTTTCGTCATCAGGTTGGCGTTCAATCGCCAGCCGGAGTTTCAGTTCCATTCTAATCCTCGCGGGGGCAGCCAGCCGGTCATGCCCGGCTGTCGCTAAAAAGTACCGCCCGCTATCTATGACCACTATATTGCACCAACCGTTGGGGGCGGCAAGAGGAAATCTTCCATGAAGTTTTGGCAAACCCGCTGGGCGATTTTGGAACGCCGCCAACGGGGCGGCTATCATACGATTCGCATCTGAACCCGACCCGCCGACGGGTCCAACCGAGGGAGATTGCCTTGAATCGAAATGCCCACCGCTCCGGTCGCTTTGTGTTGTTAACCGTCGCCGTAATGGCGTTCATGGTCATGCCTGCCACAGCGACGGACTGGCCGCAATGGATGGGCCCCACGCTCGATGGAAACTACACCGAAACGGGCGTTATCGATCGCATTCCCGCCGAGGGCCTCCCGATCAAATGGCGCAAGCCCATCAACGGCGGGTATTCCGGTCCGGCCGTCGCGAACGGTCGCGTCTATGTCATGGACTTCGTCGTCACCAAAGGCAAAGTCGTAAACGAGCCGCAAGGCAAACCCGAGATCGACGGCATCGAACGCGTGCTCTGCCTCGATGAGAAAACCGGCGACCTGATCTGGAAGTACGAGTACCCCGCGAATTACCGCATTAGCTATCCGGGCGGACCGCGCTGCACGCCAACTGTTTCCGACGGCCTCGTCGTGACACTCGGCGCTCATGGTGACTTGTGCGTCCTCGACGCCAAGGACGGTACGCTTAAATGGCGCACTAGCTTTGAGAAGGACTACGGCGCGCCGGTGCCCATGTGGGGTTTTGCCGGTCATCCGTTGGTCGAAGACGGCGTCGTATACGTGCAGATCGGCGGTACCGATCAGGCCGTCGCCGCGTTTGACTTGCAAACCGGCAAACTCAAATGGAAGGCACATTCCTCCGGCGATGCCGGCTACTGTCCGCCGGTTACGATCGATGCGGGCGGCGCAAAGCAGCTTCTCGCGTGGCATCCGGCAAAAGTTCTGGCGCTAAATCCGAAGGATGGCTCGCTTTATTGGGAAGTACCGTTAAAGCCCGACTTCGGCATGAGCATCGGTCGACCGCAACGCAAGGGCGACCAACTGTTTATCGCGGGCGTGATGCGTACGTCGGTGATGTTAAAGCTGGACGACAAGAAGCCCGCCGTGACGGAAGTATGGCGCGGTGAAAGTGCCAAGAGCCTCTATCCCGGCAACGTCACGCCGATGTGGGGCGACGGCGCTATCTTCGGCTGCGATCATCAACTCGGCGCGCTGATCGCCATCGACTCGACCAATGGCGAGCGCCTTTGGCAAACCTTCGAGCCCGTCGATCCCAAAGAGAAGCGACTGATCCGCTCAGGCTCGGCATTTATCACCCGCCACACGCCCAGCGGTAACTACTTCCTGTTCGGTGAAACCGGCAACCTTTCGCTCGCCAAGATGGATCGCGATGGTTACCACAGCCTCGGCAGCGTCAACATCGTCAAGCCGACGACCAACGCGTTCGGCCGCGATGTCGTCTGGTCCCATCCGGCCTACGCCAACCGCACGGTGTTTTTGAGGAACGATAAAGAGATCGTGGCGGTGGATATTGCGAAGGTTAAAAAGAAATGCGGACTAACGCATAGCCAGTGCTTCAAACTCGCTCAAATCGTGGTAACCCGTCATCGTGATTTGGTCACCGAGCTTCGAGCGAATATCCCGGATGACGTCTAGGCTTGCAAGACGCTGATCGTTATTCTCGGCGCGCGCTTCAGCCAGTTCAGTCACCGGATGGTGAGGATCGTCGAGTTCGCCACGCAAGTAATACGCATCACCGACGTGGAAAATCGTCGTTGCGTCGTGTCGTTCAATGATTACGCCGCAATGCCCTAACGTGTGCCCAAATAGCTCAATGAGATATAGACGCAATCCATTGCACACCTCGATTGAACGCGCGGGATGACCTTGCCATGATTCGCCTCTTCCGGAATGAACCACAAACTTAGGTTCATGCTCAAATTGCGTCGGGCAGTACCGAATTGCACCACTTTCTAATGCGTGGAGTTCCTCAACAGCAATATGCACATTGGCGTTTGGAAAATCCGCCAGCCCACCGACATGATCGGGGTCGGCGTGGGTTAGTACGATATCTGTGACTTGATCGCCATCGATGTTCATCGATTGAAGTTGTCGCAGAGCTGTCATCGATTCGTCAAATCGAAAGCCTGCGAGCTTTATTAATTCTGCTCCAAGACGCGTCTCGGGTGCCTTGCAGTCGGCAACTCCAATTCCTGCGTCAACGAGCGCGATCCGGCCATCATGTTCGATTGCAAGACAATGACAGGCCGCCCGGCCCAAGGGGGATTCAATTATTCCGCAGTTTAGGTGATGGACTTTTGTCACGATAGCGTCCCTTCAATCAATCTGACACGAATGCATCATTCCCCCGGTGCCTGCAACACCACCTCCGTCTCGCGCACTTCATCACCGCGCTGATACGTCACCGTCACGCTGTCGCCGCCGCCGAATTGCTCTAACCGATTCAGTAATTCATCCAGCGAGTTCACATCTTTATCGTTGATCTTGATGATGATATCACCCGGCACCAGTTCGCCGTCGTCGTCGTAAAAGAATCCGCGTAGTCCTGCTTTGTCCGCACCCGATCCCGGTTGTACCGACCGAATCACCACGCCTCTTAAGCCGAAGCGCTGCCGCTTTTCTTCGTCTAATACGACGATGCCCATCTGCGGTCGAACCACCCGTCCGTGTTCGATCAATTGTGGTACGACGAGATTGACCGTATCGACCGGCACGGCAAAGCCGATGCCCGAGCTACTGCCCGACTCGCTCACGATTTGCGTATTCACGCCGATCAAACGCCCGGCGCTATCCAGCAACGGTCCGCCCGAATTGCCCGGATTAATCGCCGCGTCTGTCTGAATCACATCTTCGATCATGCGACCGTTGATCGATTGAATCATGCGACCGGTCGCGCTTACCACGCCCGTCGTCAATGTCTGATCGAGCCCGAACGGATTGCCAATTGCAAATACAGATTGACCCACGCGCAAATCATCCGATGTTCCCAACGGAATCGGCTTCAACCGAAACGGTTCGGCTTCGATGCGAATCACCGCCAAGTCTTTGTCCGCCGCGCCGCCGACTGGCGTTGCATCCCACGTGGAGCGATCCGCCAACGTCACCTTGATCTGACTGGCCCCTTGCACGACGTGAAAGTTCGTGACGATATGTCCGGCTTTATCCCACACGAACCCCGAGCCCGCGCCACCTTCGGGCACCTGATATTCGCGAAAACCGCGCCGCTCGATACGGCTGCCGAAGCGCGTGATAAACACCACACTCGGCGACGATTCCTGAAAGATATCGATTGTCGTTTTTTCAAACTGCGCCAAGTCCGCCCGCGGCGTAATCGCGCGCGGTTCACCGTTGCCTTGTAGCCAGTTTCCACCGCGCAGCATGTCGAGCAGGATGTATCCGCCGCTGAGCCCCAGCAAGATTCCCAATAGCAACGGCAAACGCGAGGGCGGTCGCGCAGGAGGCGGCGGCATCGGAGGACCGGGAGGTGGGGCGGGCTCAAACGCAGAAGCGTGCGGTGGCAATTGGGTCACTCGAAACACCTATCAATAAACAAGGTCGCGCAAAACTGGCCGACTCAAATTTTGGCCGCGACCGATAAACATCGATTTATTCGGCTTCCGGAAAAACCATCGACCATCGGCAGCATAACAGGTTTTTCCGCCCTCGTCGGCTGACCGATAAAGCCGATACCGGCGTCTGCCCGGTTTGATTCGAATTCTAGGTTGCGTTTTTGCGGAGCCCAACACATGCGCGCGTTCAGTTCGCTATTGATCATCGGTTTGTTCGTTGCCCAGGCTGCTTGCGATACGGCGAGCATGGTGTCGGCATTGCCAAGCGAGGCCGCCTTCGAAGCGCCCGATGGCATCGATCCGCGCAGCCCCAACGTCGAACGCACCACACGCCTGATAGACTTCGACAATATCCGCACCGTCCGGCTTGAGTTGCCCGTGGGACGCGTTTCGGTGACGCAAGCGCCGGGTGACGCTCGCGCCACGATGCAGGTGACGGAAATCATCACGCGCGAGGGTTTGCCCGTCGAAGCGCTCACCGACCTGCTCAACAACACCGGGCTCACGGCCGAGCGCGCTTTTGTCGATCAACAACGCCTCGACATCGACGCGCGCATTGCATCGGAACTCAACGAAACCGAAGTGCTGTTCGACGTGCGTCTCACGATTCCCGTTAACGCCAACATCGAAGTACTCGTCAACAACGGCCCCGTTAGCGTGTCCGACCTAACGGGCAACGTCGAGGTCCGAACCGACAACGGCGAAGTTGATATCACGTCCGTTAACGGAAACATCATCGCACAAACGAGCAGTCGCTCGATCACGATTGCCGACGTGGCTGGCGACGTGCTTGCTGAAACCACCGACGCGGATATCGACTTGCAACTCACCCCCGGCGCGAACGGTCGCATCTCTGCTGAAACCACAACTGGCGCAATCTTTTTGATGGTGCCCAAGACGACGTCGGCGAGCGTGATGCTGATCTCCGACGAAGGCTCTGTCGCGGCCGACCTCAACGGTTTTGACGTCACCAATATCTCCACCCGCGCCGGCTTCCTGCAAGGCAACCTAAACGGCGGCGGCGGCGCCATCGAAGCCCGCAGCGTGGCAGGGGAGATTAGCTTTTTGGGAATGTAGGGAGATTTGTGAAGGGTGAAGTGGAGGTTTGTGAAGTCGTCGTGAATTGACAATTGTGTGATTTAGAGAGTTGGCGACTTCTTAGTTTGGGATTGAGTGATCTGGATGTTTTGGTGAATTTGTAATTCGAAAAGAGGTTAGTTGCGATACTATTAGATGCTGTTGAATATAAAATCTGAGATTTGAAATTTGAGATTCTCATGCAGTGTCGCCGCCTTCGATTTCGATCCCATTTAATAGAGATAATTATTACGATTCGGGCGAACCACTAGTCGCCGCCGAATCATCATATTCCACCTTGATCAACACC
>JAUIHO010000134.1 GCA_030432035.1 Phycisphaerae bacterium | reverse complement strand
AGAGAGCACTACGCAGTGTCATTTGTACAATTTGAAGTGTTCCACATCGCCATCCTCGCCGCCATCTACCCCGCCATCCTCTTCATTCGCAGCTACCGTCGCCGTCGCGTGCGACTTCAAGCGTTGCAACCCTGCAATCAATGTAGTTATGACTTGCAAGGTAACGAATCAGGCGTATGTCCGGAGTGTGGTGAAGCGGTTGAGGTGACGGCGTGAAGTGGTTGAGGCGGGTGGCTTGGTGGCTTGCGATAAGCGCAGCTACTTGCTGGGTCTGGTCCGCCTACATAAGCCAGCCAACATTACGATGGGCGGGATTCAAGGTTTCGATTGAAAGCAAGGGGCTATTGGTGTTGGTCATTAAGTACGGCAATCAACAGCTAAGTATTGATTTCTCGCGGAAGCCGCTTGGGTTTGAGCTGACTGCCCCTGGAACACTTCAAGATTCACTTGCGAGTGGCGTATCGATTCCCCACTGGCTCACAAACCTCATCACATGGTCGTTGTTCTTCATCCTCTGGCGCAATAGCCGCAAACATCTGAAGGGCCACTGTCAAGGCTGCGGCTACGACTTAACCGGTAACACCACCGGCGTTTGTCCTGAATGCAACTCCGAGGTTGCGTCTCAGACTGAGGCGATTGCATAGACTACCTTCCGGCGGACGTGCGACCATTCGTTGTATGTTGCTCTCGAAAGTTGGCGCCCGTTCGATCATCGCCGGTTAATAAGAAAAACAAGAAGAACCACGCAGCACAGACAGATGATCGCGGCCCACAGCATTTTCCATACATCATTGTTCCAAAAGTCCATCTTGCCATTCCACAATAGGTAGGTTCTCAAGATCGATTTCACGATGGCCAAGATGATTAGCGCTGCAAGGCACCCGATGACCAGATTCGCTTGTTTGGATTTACGCATAGGGTTGCTCCGGCCACAATTCAATCAATTGGAATCTATATAGAAATCGCAATGCCCAACCAACCTTAACGCCCATACTGCGTGGTCGCCGTCACGCCTTCCGCCGTCGCGCGGATGCGGACGCAGCCGTCGTCGGCGGTGTTGTGATAGCCGCGGTCGGGGCCGACGATTTGGTCGATGTTGTTCGTCGTCATGTCGCGGCGTTGGCCGGATGAACGCACGTTGATGCGGGCGTTGGCGGCGTCGATGAAGGCTTTGGTGTTGTGCACGACGCTACCGTGGTGCGGCAGGATTAGGGCGTCGCAGGCGAGGTCGGCCTCAGCGATCATGCCGCCGAGTCCCCATTCCGCTTGGTCGCCCGTAACGATCACCCGCTGATTCTCAAACGTTAGCGCGATGGCCAGCGAGCCATCGTTCGCCGACGGTGCCGGGCGGGCGTCTTCCGGTGGTGGCCAGATGACATCGATGTGCACACCGCTGGCGTCGGTCCATTCGTCGTCGCTGCTGGCGGTCGCAATCGGAATTTGGCGGGCCTTAATCGCCTCTTTGAAATGCCAACCGCCGGAGTTTTCGGCGGCGAAGCGATCGAACTGAGCGCTGAGCACAATACGATCGAACGGTATTTCGGCGGCGATATATTCAAGGGCGCCGTAATGATCCCAGTTGGCGTGCGAAACGAAGACGGTATCGATGCGACGAATACCGCGCTCGCGTAAAAAGTTGATCGCAACATTCGAAGCGTCGAGCGGCGTGCGCGTGCCGCAGTCAAACAACATCACGCGACCATCGGGTAACTCGATCACGGTGCCGGTACCGTCGCCAACGGCCAACGCCCACACGTTAAGCGCACCGCGATCGGCGACGAACCAACGATGCGGAATTTGCCACCAAACAATTAGCGCGATCGTCAGTGCGGCAAGGCTCCAACGCCTTCGAAACGTGCGCGGTCGCCAGATCACGAGGGTCAGCGTGATGTAACACGCAGCGACCCACACGAGGCTTGGCTGGTTGCCGTTACACAACGTGCCGGGCAGCGAAGCGAGTATGCGCACCCAACCGGTGAACAACTGGCTGATGACGTCGACGATAGGTGCGATCAATGGCGACGACGACGGCAGGAGGGCGACCAGGATGACCTTGAGAAAGCCGAAGATCGTTAACAGGAATGCGGGAACGATCAGTAATAGGTTGAACAACCATCCCCACGGGGCGAAGCGGTCGAAGTGATACGTCACGAGTGGTAAATTGGCGATCCATACCGCAATCGACGCGGCCAAGGTGATGCGAAACGCTTTAATTATGGCGTCGAGCAAGAGCCGTCGATTGGAAGGCACGGCGTCGGACAACGGTAGGTTCACTGTCGAATCGGTGTAGGGTTCGCTCTCGTAGCGACCGCGCAGAAACGGAACGCGTTGTGCGAGGGCGCGTTCGACGGGTGGCACCAGATAGACGATGGCCAGCACGGCGACGAAGCTGAGTTGCAACGCGACGTTGAAGATATCGTAGGGATTGATGAGAACGAGAATGATCGTCCATGCAGCCAGCCAGTTGGTCGTGTGAATGTGACCGCGGCGGTAGATGCTGACGCATGCGAGTAGGCCCATGACGCCAGCGCGCAGAATGGACGGTCGCGGTTCGGCCAAGGCGACGTACGCAACGATCATGATCGCGATAACGACGGCGGATGCACGGTAATGCGTGCCAATGAAGCGGGTGAGCCACCACCCCATCAATGCGAGCCACGCGACATGCATACCGCTGGCGGCGAGAAAGTGTGCGCCGCCCGTTCGCACAAATGCTTCATTCAAGTCGCGATCGACCTGACTGCGTTGGCCGAGGACCATGGCGCTGACGGCGCCGTGGTCGTTGTTTTCGATTAGTTCGGAATCCTGATGCAGCAAGTGGTCGGCCCATGTGCGATATGAATTTAGCGCTTGCGTGAACGTGTTCGAATCGCGCGCGATAACTTCGACGGCGGCGGCATGGTCGGTCGATAGTGCGGCATCAATGCCTTGTCGGTGCAGATGGCGCGCCCAATCGAACCCGCCCGGGTTGGCAGGTGGAAGCGGCGCGTATAGCCGACCGACGATTCGAACGCGCTCGCCGGCTTGCAGGAACAACATCGGTTCCTTCACGGAAACGGTGATGCGACCGTCAACGGATTGGGGGCCGTTCGATGTTTGCACCTTTAGTTGCTTGAGTGAAAACGCTGTCTTAGGTGGCAGCGGGTACGGCACGCGGCGGCGGTCGTTTTGTTCTGCGATGCGCGGTCGGCTCGCGACGGTGCCTTCGATCGTCGTGATGGTGCTGTGGTTGTCGGTGTATTGACGGATATGCGGTCCCGTGATGCCGCGTGACGCCTGCGCATGGTGCACGCCACCTGCGATGATAGATAAGAGGAAGCAAGACGCGGTAAACGCGCGAAACCGTGCGGAGGTGGTGCCGCGGTGCGTGTAGCGCATGGCGGCAACGACGAAAACCAATACGGCAGGCCCAGCAACTGCATAAGCAATCCATGCGGGTTGAAATGCGGCGTCAGCGACGATGCCGACGCACAGCCCGAGCGCCGGCGGCGCGAGCGGTGTCATGCGCAAGCGTGGGAGCAACTGGCTCGTATTGTGATTTGTTTCTTGCAATGCGCGGCCCGGCCAAAGCAGACGTCGGCAATCGCGATTTACAGATTCGGATTGTTTGTTTCGCTGCCCCGAATCATAAAGGCGGTAACGGCAGAGCAACATTCGGGGCGGGCCAACTGGGTTTTTCGGTTCACAGCGCGGCAGGGGCGACCCGAATGAGCGATCTGCGGGCGGAATCGGTCAAAATTTGAATCAGAACGTAAACCCGGCCATTTGAATCCGGTTAAAATGATATACGACCGGAAGTTAGCGACCGTGCGAGCCTGCAGGCCGACAAAATTTGCAGCGGTCGAGCCCTGAAACATCGGAAGTTTCGAAAGCGATATGTCCCACGCGTTTAGAGTCCAAGCTTTTCCACGAATGTACTTGCTCTGCGGTGCCGCGCTGGTTGCGCTGATCGCGGTGCAGGTTGATGCGCGCGAGCCCGAGCCGCCGGATCCGATTCGTCCGCAGATGTTGGAAGTGGATGAGGCCATGCGGCGGTTTGCCGAGGGTGGCGGGCTGATTCCGGCCTATGACCGCGACGCGGAGCGCTGGCTGCGTCGCGCGCGAGAGGCGGCGGAGCGTTCGGATTGGAAACTGGCGATCGATACGCTCGAGCGCGTGATTCGCGAGCACGGTACGTCAATTGTGGCGACGGGCGATCAGTCGTCGTTTCGGCTGGCCGTCGATTTGGCGGTCGATCAGATTGCGGCGTTTCCGCCCGAGGGGTTGCGCGCCTATCGCATTTTGTGCGACCCGATCGCCAATCGATTGTTAGAGCGCGGGCTGGCCGAGCACGATCTGAATGCGTTGCGCGAAATTGCAGATGTGTATCCGGTGTCTTCGGCGGGCGCGCAAGCGTTGGACTTGTTGACGGTTTGGCTGCTTGACGAACGCCGGCCATTAGAAGCGTTGGATTATCTAAACAAGTTAAGCACGTATCACGCGGCGCATTTGAGTTCGGAAGAAATCGGGCTGCGGCGCGCGCTGGGCTTTGCGATGATCGGTCGCGAACAGGCGGCGACGGCGGCGTTGGATATCTTGGAAGAGAAGCATGCGAGCGCGACCGGGTTTATCGAACGGCTAACACGCTTGCGCGGGTTTCTGTCGACCACGCAGGCGGCGCGTAGTGGCGAGATGCGCTATTCGCTGACGTGGCCGACGCGCATGGGGCCAACGCTCAATGGCTGCGCTCGCATACCCACACCTACGTTTGAGTCGGCGGCGACTGACTTCTTTGAGTATCCGCTAACCGAGCGGCCGAAGCGGTCCACGGTATCCAAGATCATTAAACGCCGAGGGCGGCCTCCGGTTTGGCGTGCAGTCAGTGACGGCGAACTGCTGTTTGTTACTTGCCCGACGGGTTTGTACGCGTTGGATATGTCGACGCTCAAGATGGCGTGGCGGGCATTCCAAAAGGCGGACGATGTGCCGGAAGCCCGCGTGCGGCATCGGCTGCGCGTGGGCGGGTTGTATGACGATCATCAAGAGATCGATCGACTAGACGAATTCACGACGACGGCGCTGTTTCGTGAATATAAGGGGGCGCTGTCGACGGGGCTTGGGCTTACGTTTGTCATTCAGCAGTCGCCGTTGGTCGGGGAGTTGTTGCCGACTGAGCGCGGGCAACCTGATAGGTTGCAGCCGTTTGGCGCAGCCGAGAGCGCATGGGCCAATGCGTTGGTCGCATACGAAGCCGACAACGGGCGGATCAAATGGATCCTCGGGCCCGGCGGTCGCAATGTTGATAGCAAGCTTGCCGATGCGCGCTTCTATTGCACGCCTATTGCTGTTGATGATGAGCTGTTGGTGACGTATGTGCGGCAGAGTGGCGACCTCTATCTTGGGGCGCTCGATCGCGATGGAAACTTGCTTCGCGAAGTGATTCTCGGGTCGGGTTCGCGCCAGGCGTTTCCGTTTTATGGGTTGATCGAGCCCACGGTTTCAAGCGGTCGCGTTTACGTGCCGACGGCGGCGGGGATGCTCGTTGCCGTGCGTCTGCGAGATTTCTCACCTTTATGGTTGGCGTCTTACGACCGTGAAGATCCGCAGCGATCTAATCGGTCGGCCCGGCGGGTGTGGTTGCAACAGTCGTCGTGGGCACCGCAAAACGAATGGATGACTTCGCCGCCGTTGATGGCACAGGGACGCGTGATTTTGGCGGCCAATGATAGTGACGATTTGCTATGCTTTAACGCGCAGGATGGGACGCAAGTTTGGTCGCGCCCGCGCGATACGCATCGCTATCTCATAGGGTGCGACAACGAACGCGTTTACATCGGTGGCAAGACGGTGGAAGCCGTTTCGCTCGAAGATGGTAAGTCGATCTGGTTGTACGAGGGCACGACGGAACAGCAACCAGCGGGCCGCCCGGTGCTGACGGAAGACGCGGTGTTGGTGGCGACGATGTCGGGGATCGTCCGGCTGGATCGGCAGGATGGCATGCCGGCGGAGATCGGTAGTGTCGAACCGGGGAACCTGTTGGCGTTGCCGGGTGCGCTGTATTCGGTCGGCCCGTATGCGGTCGCTAAGTTGACCGATCCGGCGCAAGCGGAACAGTTGGTGCGCGATCGCTTGGCGGTGCATCCGGATGATGTGGCCGCGAACCTGCGTTTGGCGCAATTGTTGCAACGACAAGGCGAATTGAAGGCGGCGCAAACGCAGATCGACGCGACGACCAGTTTGCTGAAAGAGCAGCAAGATGCGTTACCGAGTGATGATATCGTCGGACGCAGCTTGATGGACGATCAACTCGAGCGCGTGGCTTCGACGCATGTTTCGATATTGCACGACCTTGCGATGGATGAAGACGACGACGATGTGCGGGCCGGTTTGTTGCAAACGGCGATCGATACGGCGCGCACGCCGAGCGATCGAATCGGTGCTGGGCTGGAGATGGCCGCGCATCAGTATGTGATCGGTGATGCATTGGCGGCGGCACGCGGATGCGTTGCAATATTGTTTGACGCGGACGGTGGTGCACTGACGATCGATTCCGGCTGGCGCGTGAACGGTCAGATTGAAATTGGGCGCCGATTAGCGAGTTACTGGTCGTCGTTGATGGATGATGAGCAAGCGGCGCTGGCGGCGGAGATTCGCGAACGGCTTAATGGTGATGGCGCGGTTGATTCGGTGGCGGTCGTCGATGCCTTGGCCGGGTTACCGCTTGCGACGGATCTCTATGTTGCATTCGCCGACGCTGCCGAGGAAGCAAGCGATATCGACGGGATGCATTATTTCTTGCAACGAGCTATTGCGGGTGCGGAAGATGCATCACGGCGCGAGCAATTGGTCGTGCGATTGGCAACGTCTTACCTGAATCCAACCGGTTCGTTGTTGCCGCAGGTGAGTAGTGCGGTCGATTTGTTACGCGATGCCGAACTTGCCGTGTGGAATCAACTTGCAGAGTCGTCAGAAATTCCTGCGCGATACGGCCTTGCAGATAGCAACGGGCGTGCGCTGCGAACGGCGCTAATGGATGCGCGACCTTCGATATTAAGTGGTCGCGGCGAGATCGATTTTACGTTGGTTGCCGAGCAGGCGGTGCCCGAAGAGTTGGCGATAACCACCAGTCGATCGACGATGCCCATTACTTCGTTTTGGGATCGCGGGCTTGCCGGTAACCCGCGACAACAGGTCGTCCCGATTGTGATGTGCGAACAAATCCGCGGCGTGTCGGCGGACGCCAGCGGCTTGCAGCGAAACACGTGGGAAAACGATCTGCCGATGATCGCGTTGGAAGACCAAAACCCCGAGCCGGATGGTTATCGTGGCTTGCGCGATATGGCGGTTACCAACGGTGTGGCGGCGCTGCACAGCGGGCATCGCGTTGATGCGGTGGGGGTAGCGTCGGGCAAGTTGCTTTGGCCGCCGATTCCTTGCAATTTTCGTGACGATCGAAGACCGCAGCCTTCGATCTTGGCGAGCGATGGCATCGTCATCGTTGCGCTCGATTCGGAGACGGTGATCGGTGTGCCGGCGCGGGAAGGGGCAAGACCGTTTTGGCGTCGTTCGTGGTCGCGACGACGCATCGATCGGATGTACCTCACGGCAACGGGCGACTTGGTGTTGATCGATGGCAACCATTTCGGTGTGCAGGTGATCGACCCGGCAACGGGCTTGTTAAAACGCGAGTACGCCTATGCCACGCCAGAGGTGCGGGAAGATATCTGGAATGAAGAGCTCGAACGACCGCCCGTCACGGATCGGATGTTGGCGATTAGTGATGGGATGATGGCGTTCGCCAATAAGCGCGAACTTACCGTACGGCGTGTTGAGACGGGTGAAGTGGCCTGGCGCCACGAAACCAAGAATGAAATTTTGCAAGTGTTCGGTACCGAGCGCGGTCGCTTCGTCGTGTTTAGCAAGGCGACACAAGTCGACGTGCTTCGTTGCGACAACGGTACCGTCGAATCCGAGTTTGACGCGTTGGGGGTGGATTTGCCACCGTTCGATGTCGTGATCGATCGCCCGGCGGGCTCGACGGTCGAGCGGTTGATGATGTTCGCACAGACCGACGATCCGATGGACAGCGCGGAATACGTGTTGGAATCGTACCCTTTGCAGGGGCGGCCGATCTCGTTTCGACGCGAGTTGGGTCGCGTGCGCGAAGTGGAAATCATGATCAATCCGCGCATGCTGCGGATGTCGCCGGATTTTGTGCCCGTGATTTCCAACAGGCGACCGCGCGAGAATATCGAATTTAACAATCGCTTGGTGCGGCAGGTAAGCATTGACGTTCCCCCGCAACTGACGATTGTCTCCAAGAACAGTGAATCGCGCATCGGCTACCCATACGAGTTTAAAGAGGGGCGACTCGGCGGTATGGTGGACGGAGGCGTGATCGATCAAGCCCGGCATAAATCGCGGCGGATTGTCGATGTATTGGTATTGGATCAACGCATCATTGCGTTGGCTCCCGAAGGTTACTTCGTGTTGGGATTACGCGATGAAGCTGCCAAGGCTGCGGAGGGGCAACCATGATGTCGGTGGGGAAGAAATCGCTCGTTCTGATGACAGTGCCGTCGGTCGTGGTGACGGTACTGGGTTGGATCGTGGTGTCGTCCGCCAGCGGGCAATTGCCGCCGACGCGGCCGAAGCACGTCACGCCGGAATGCGACGAAGCGATCAAGAAGGCCGTGAAGTATTTGGTTAGCCGTCAAAGCGCTGACGGCGCGTTTCGCGATGGCGGTGACTACGGCAACTATCCTACGTCGATGACGGCGTTGGCCGGTTTGGCGTTGCTCGCCGCTGGTGAAACGCCCACGCAAGGCGAACACGCTCCCACGTTGCGCCGCGCGCTAACGTATGCATTGCAGTCGGCGCAACGGAACGGGCTGATCTGTCGCGATGGGGACGAGGCGTCGCGTTCGATGTATGGGCATGGATTCACAATGCTCTTTCTCGCGCAGATCATGGGGATGGAAGAAGATAAGGAACGCTTCAATCGCATCCGTTGGGTGTTGCGACAGGGCGTTGAGTTAACGGAGCGGTCGCAGAGCGGATTGGGCGGTTGGCTCTATACGCCCGATATGGGCGGCGACGAGGGCTCTGTTACCGTAACGCAGGTGCAGGCGTTACGCGCGGCGCGGAACGCGGGCGTGGCCGTACCGAAAAAAGTGATCGACCGCGCGATGGGCTATCTGGAGAAATCCGTTCAACCCGATGGCGGCATTGCGTATCGCGTGGGTATGACGGGTTCGCGACCGCCGATTACGGCGGCGGCAGTGGCCTGTTGGTTCAACGCGGGGCAGTATCAGAATCCGATGGCGCTCAAAGCGCTGCGGTTTTGCAAAGACAACATCGGTGTCGGTCAGAATCAGGGCGGCACCTGGGGGCATTACTTTTATTCGCATCTTTATTACTCGCAGGTGATGTATCTGTCGGGCGAGAAGGATTGGGATTGGTACTTCCCCAAGATGCGCGACTACCTGTTGTCCACGCAGGATGCGGATGGCTCGTGGATGGGCGATAGCGTTGGAAAGGTGTACGGCACGTCGATCGCGCTGATCATTTTGCAGTTGCCGTACAACAATTTGCCGATCATGCAGCGATAAGGCGTTGCGGTTCGGCGAGACGTCAGTGAAGACACGCTTCGCGCCGCAGTTGCTAAACGCAGCGCGGCGCAGTCGATAAGGAGCTTCGGTATGAATCAAAATATGCACGGCAACACGCCACCCGCAACGGATGACGTTGCCGCCGCTGAACGACTGGCCCAGGTGCATCGCGCCTTGCGCGACCAGATGCAACGCATCATTGTCGGGCAGGATGATGTCGTCGAACAGTTGTTGATTTCGCTATTTGCCGGTGGGCACTGCATCTTGGAAGGTGTGCCAGGCTTGGCAAAGACGATGATGATCTCGACGTTGGCGCAGTGTATGAATCTGAAGTTTACGCGCATTCAGTTTACGCCCGACCTGATGCCGAGCGACATCACCGGCACGGAGGTGATTGCCGAAGATAAGGCGACCGGCCAGCGGGCGTTTAAGTTTTTGCCCGGCCCGGTGTTCGCAAACGTGATTCTGGCCGACGAAATCAACCGAACGCCGCCGAAGACGCAGGCGGCCATGCTCGAATGTATGCAGGAGCGTCAGGTGACGGTCGGTGGTGAACGCCACGTGCTCGAGGCGCCGTTCTTTGTATTGGCCACGCAAAACCCGATCGAACAGGAAGGCACGTATCCGCTGCCCGAAGCACAGCAAGACCGCTTCATGTTTAAGGTGCTGATCGGCTATCCCACGTACGACGAAGAACTGGAGATTGCGACCAAGACCACCGGCGAATACGACCAAACGGTGGAGCCGGTGATCGATGCGGCGGAAATTATCGCTTTGCAGAAGGTGGTGCGACGCATTCCGGCGGCGCCGCCAATTGTGAAGTACGCGTTGGATTTGGTGCGAGCGACGCGCCCGCGACAGGACGACGTACCACAGTTGGTGAAGGAACGTGTTGCCTGGGGAGCGGGGCCGCGAGCGGTGCAGTTTTTGATTGTGGCGGCCAAGGCGCGGGCCGTGTTACGCGGGAACCCACACGTGTCGACCGACGATATTCGAGCGTTGGCGGCGCCGGTCTTGCGACATCGCGTGGTGACGAACTTTGCGGCGCAGGCCGAAGGATATTCGTCGGACGATTTGATCAACGAGTTGCTTAGCCTGCACGATCCGCACGGCGGCGGTCTGTTGGCCGATTCCCGCGTGAACAAGATGATCGACGCAAGTTAAGAATCCGACACGGATGTCGGCACGCGCCGTCGCCGCGGCGCGCGAAGGTTTGTATGCACTTAACCAGCCCAGGAAAGACCCACGCGCTTGGCCGGTAACGATAAACGAACATATCTGCAGCCCGATGTGCTCGCGAATATTAGCGACTTAGAGCTGCGCGCGCGGCTGGCGGTCGAAGGTTTCGTCAGCGGTATGCACCGTAGCCCGTATCACGGCTATTCGGTCGAGTTTGCCCAACATAAGGAATACCTTGCGGGCGATGACTTGCGCCACCTCGATTGGCGCGTATTGGGCCGGTCGGATCGGCTTTACGTAAAGCAATACGAAGAAGAAACGAACCTGCGGACGCATCTGATTCTGGATACGTCGCTGTCGATGCGATATCCCGAAGCCGACGCGAAAACGCCGCGACTGACCAAGTTTGAGTACGGCGCGACGTTGGTGGCTTGTCTTGCGTACTTGCTCACGCATCAGCAGGACGGCGCGGGATTGATGCTGTTCGATGAAAAGGTCAAGGCCGATATGCCGCCGCTAACGAACATGGGGCATCTTCGGCAGGTGATCGGTCGATTGGAAGCCGCGCGGTTGGAGAAACCTTCAGATGATGGGGCAGTTTTTCGGCGCATTGCCAGCCGGTTGCAGCGCCGTTCGATGGCCGTCGTGATTTCCGATTTGTTGATCGATCCCGATATTGTGATTCCGACGTTGCAGCAAATGCGCTACGGGGGGCACGAGGTACTGGTGTTTCATATTCTCGACGAAGACGAACGCAGCTTTCCGTTTATGGATAACACCGAATTCGTGGGGCTCGAAGCGCCCGATGAAAAGTTGACCGCCGATCCGCAGACGTTGAAGCGAGCATATTTGGCCGCGCTGGATGAGTTTGAAACGAAGCTACGGCGCGCATGCACGAACAGTCGGATCGATTTTGTTCCGTTGTCGACGGCAACGCCGTTGGATGTGGCGCTGCGAAGTTACTTGGCGGCGCGGTTGGCGCAGGTGAAGGCGGCGCGGTGATTACTTTGCAGGTTGAGCGTGCGCGATGGGGTGATGTCCCCCAGCCATGGAAGGGCAGGGGCAGCCAGATTTTTGACGCACGGTTTGAGATATCGAATGGATTTTGAATTGGAGGCGCTACGGTAGTAGCACACGTATGATTCCTTGGTTGTCCAACTTCTTCTTTAACCCGTGGATGGTGGCGGGGGCCGGTGCAGTGGCTGGGCCGATCCTCATTCACATTCTGTCGCGGCGCAAGTTCCGTACCGTGCGTTGGGCTGCGATGGATTTTCTGCTGCAAGCGCAAAAGCGCAATCGCAGACGGGTGCAGATGGAGCAATGGATCGTACTGGCGTTGCGCTGTTTGGCGGTGTTGTTGCTCGCGTTGGCATTGGCGCGGCCGTTTCTCGGTTCGGGTTGGCTCGGCCGATTGGTCGGCGGCGGCAGTATCGAACACATCGTGCTACTCGACGACTCGCTGTCGATGACATACGTCGATCAGCAAAGTACGGCGGCGGGCTCGAACTTTAAAAAAGCGCTCGACGCGTGCAATGGCCTGGTCGCGCAAATCGCGTCGCAAAGCGGCAGCGATGCGGTCAGTGTGTATCTGGCAAGCCAAGCGCAAACACCGCTGGTTTCGGTTCCGAATTTAAACGATGAGAACCAAATCAAGCTTGCCGAGGCCTTGGTCGGGTTGGAAGTCACCCAAGGTACCGTCGATTTCAAACGTGCATGCAATGCGATTGCCGAGCGTTTAAGGAATGATCCGACGCGTGCGAATGCGATCGTGTACGTCTTTAGCGATTTCCAACGGCACGATTGGGCCAGCGGTGCAAGCGACGATCCGTCACAGCGCCCGACAGCAGCGTTTGTGTCGGACGCTGAAGCTCAATCGTCGACGCAATGCATCCTGATCGATGTCGGCGTTGAGTCACCGGCAAACTTGTCGATCGATCGACTGCGCATGGCACGCGCGCAGGTCGTTGCGGGCGTGCCGGTGCGTATCGATCTTGAGATTACCAACCATACGCCTGCGACCGTGAGCGATGTGCAAGTCGGCGTGGCGATTGCCGATCGGCGCATGCCGCCGGTGACGGTTGCCGAAGTGTTGCCGGGCGAGACGGTGACGGAACCGATCGAGGTGACGTTCCCACAAGACGGCGGCAACTACGTGTCGTTTGAATTGGTAGGAGCGGCGGCGCGTAAGGACGGTTTGGCTGCCGACAACCAGCGGGCGGCAGCATTCGATGTGGTCGGCGCGTTGAATGTGATGATCGTCAACGGTGAACCCAGCGCCGATGTGTATCGCGATGAAGCGTATTTGCTGCGGACGGCATTGCGACCGGCGGGGCGCGCGGCGAGCGGCGTGGATGTACGCGTAGCCGATGAAGTCGAATTCGATGAGCTGCCGCTCGACGATATGCATGTCGTGATGTTGGCCAACGTGGCGCGACTGAGTCCGGCGGGGTTAGAGAAACTCGAAGCATTTGTTAACGCGGGCGGCGGCGTGGTTTGGTTTGCTGGCGATCTGCTCGACCCGGTCTATTACAACGACAGTCTGTATCGGCGCGGAACGGGTTTGTTGCCGCTGTCGTTGGGTGAGTTTGTCGAGAGCCCGAGCAGTGCCGAGATGGTGCATCTCGATACGTGGGACGAAGCGCATCCGATTCTTCGCGGTTTCGGCGGCGAGTTGGCGGAAGTGTTAAAGACGATTCGCTTCGATGCATACGTGCGCGTCAATGAGCCCGACGCGACTTTGACCGAAGATTCCGATGGCACGCGGACAAATGGTGAAGTGACGAAGCCAACTGGCGAAGATAAGTCGTCGAATGACGCACCGCCGTTGATCATTGCGCGGTTGAGCGATGGTTTTCGTACACCGTTGTTGGTCGAATCGATGTTCGGACAGGGGCGCGTGTTGTGGGTGGCCTCGTCCGCGGATCAGGAATGGAACAACTGGGCGTCGAATTTCAGCTACCTGCCGGTGATGCTCGAGTTGGTGCAGTACATGGCGCGGGCCGATGCCGGTGAACGCATGGTGACGGTCGGCGACGATTTAAGTTTGCCCGTCGATCCGGCCAAGGTTGAGAATGAAGCGATCGTGCGACCGCCGAATTACCCCACGACGCCCGAGGCGACGGTGCAGGTAACGACGGACGGCTCGACGTCGGTCGTGCGCTACGAAGCCGCCGATCGCAGCGGATTGTATGAGTTTCGATTGAACGAACGCGACGCGGGAACGCGTTTGCGTTATTCGGCGGTCAACGTCGATCCGGTCGAATCGGATTTGCGCTCGGCAAGCGAAGCGGAACTCACGGCGTCGGCCGATCCCAAGTTGAAGATTCAGTATTTCAATGACATCAGCAAGTTGATGCGCGACGAAGACGCCGGACGAACCGAGCTATGGTGGCCGCTGTTGATCGCGGTGATCGGCGTCTTGATGACGGAGCATTATTTGGCGTGCAAATTCGGAGGACGCGGATAACCGCATGTTGGCCACGGTAACGAACAGCTTGTTTCGCGACGCTCTTATCGCGCAGTCGTATCGCACCGTCGATGTCGATCAGCGGTTGGAGCTCGCGCGGTGGTCGCCGGATACGGCGCTGCTGGTGGGCGGGTTGTTGACGTTGCTCGGCGGCTATATCGTGTATTGGCTGTACCGTCACGAAAAGCGCGGCAACATGTCGGTCAAGATGCGTTGGTCGCTCACGGGCTTGCGGCTTGCGGTATTGATGTTGCTTGGGTTTGTCGGCTTGGAACCGGTGTTGGTGCGGTACGAAGATCGTCGGCTCGACGCACGCACGTTGGTGTTGGTCGATCGCTCGGCGAGTATGGATTTGCAGGACCATTA
>JAUIHO010000133.1 GCA_030432035.1 Phycisphaerae bacterium | reverse complement strand
CCTCGCGCGAAAAGCTCGACAACCTCACGTTTATCGTGAACTGCAACCTGCAGCGCCTCGACGGGCCGGTGCGCGGTAACGGCAACGTGATTCAAGAACTTGAAGCTGCCTTTACCGGCGCGGGTTGGAACGTCATCAAGGTTATCTGGGGTGACGATTGGGATCCGATCTTCTCCGCCGATGAAAACAACCTCCTGCCCGGTCGCATGGCCAACGTGGTGGACGGCCAATGGCAACGCTATAGCACCGGTTCCGGTGAATACATTCGCGATCACTTCTTCGGCACGGACCCGCGTTTGCTGAAACTGGTCGAAAATTACTCCGACGATCAGCTCGAACACCTACGTTTAGGTGGTCACGATCCGGAGAAGGTTTACTCGGCTTACAAGACGGCCGTCGAACTTCAAAACGAAAAACCGACAGTCATCCTCGCCCGCACGATCAAGGGCTACGGTCTCGGTGAAGCTGGTGAAGGCAAGAACATCACCCACCAGCAGAAGAAGCTCAACGAAGAGGAAATGCGCGAGTTCCGCGATCGCTTCGATATCCCGATCACAGACAAGGAACTGCGCGACGCACCGTTCTATCGCCCTGATGAAAACAGCGACGAGTATCAATACCTGATGGATTGTCAGTCGCGCTTGGGCGGGCCGGTGCCGGCGCGCTTCGTGCATTCCAGCCCGATCGAAAAGCCATCGCCGAAGTTGTTTGAAGAATTCAATAAGGGCTCGAATGGTCGCGAAGTCTCGACCACGATGGCGTTCGTGCGATTGCTGTCGCGCTTGTTGGGCGATAAGCAGATCGGTTCGAACATCGTGCCGATCATTCCTGACGAAGCCCGCACCTTTGGTATGGAATCGCTTTTCCAGAAGCACGGTATCTACGCCCACGGCGGCCAAAAGTACGACCCGGTCGATTCGCACACGCTGCTCTACTATCGCGAAGAAAAGAACGGCCAAATCCTCGAAGAGGGCATCACCGAAGCGGGGGCGATGGCGTCCTTCACGGCGGCGGGCACGGCGTACGCCACGCACGGCGTCAACATGATTCCGTTCTACACGTATTACTCGATGTTCGGATTCCAACGCGTCGGCGATAGCATTTGGGCAGCGGCCGATCAACGGGCGAAGGGCTTTTTGATGGGGGCAACGGCCGGCCGCACGACGCTGGCCGGTGAGGGTTTGCAACACCAGGACGGCAATAGCCAATTGATGGCGACGCTCGTGCCCAATATCTACGCCTACGATCCAGCGTTCGCTTACGAACTCGCCACGCTGATCGAAGACGGCATCGAACGGATGTACGTCAATTACGAAGATGTGTTCTATTACATCACGATCGGTAACGAGCCGTACGTGATGCCGGCGATGCCCGATCACCTGCCCGAAGCGGAACTTCGCAATGGCATCGTGCGGGGCATGTATCTGTACAAGGCCGGCCCGCGTAAGAAAGATCAGCCGCGCGTACACCTGTTCGGTAGTGGTGCGATTCTCAACGAGGCCATTCGCGCCGCCGAAGCCTTGGAAGCCAGCTACAACGTATCCGCCGATGTCTGGAGCGTGACGAGCTACCAGCAGCTTTATCGCGACGCCAAGTCCTGCGAACGCTGGAACCGGCTGCACCCGGATCAGAAGCCGCGCGTCTCGCACTTCCGCACCAGCCTTGGCAACGATGACTATCCGATCATCTCCGCCAGCGACTACGTACGCGGTTTGGCGGAGCCGATGTCGCGCTTCGCGCCGGGGCCGTTTGTGGCGCTCGGTACCGACGGGTTCGGTCGCAGCGAAGCACGAGAAGATCTGCGCCGCTTCTTCGAAGTCGACGCCGAGTCGATCATCGTCGCCGCGTTGCACAGCCTGCTCGAACGAGGCGAGGCCGACGCGGCCTTGGTGCAAGATGCGATCAAGTCGTTCGGAATCCAAACGGAATCAGCCGACCCGTGGCTACGGTAAGCGCGCGGCTCGACAAAGCGTTGAATCGTAATAGTGCGTGAAAATAGTATCGTGCGGGAAAGGCATCGAGTGAGCACGGCTATGCCGTGCGCTGGGTTGTTATGCCGTGTGCTCGGTTGTGTTGCATTTGCATTGCGCAAGCAATGTCAGAGCCGCGGCCTGTGGCCGCATGTTCACGCTACCGACGCACCAACTCCAACACAAAATCCTGCGCCATCAACCGCGGTCGCGTGCCAGCCAACGGCCACCCCGTGCCCCGGCGCAGCACCCGATTGAGCCGTCGCATCCACTCGTTCGGAACGATCCAACGATCGCACACGCGAAACACGATCGGCGCGACGAGGTTACAAGAATACACGGTCCGCACGTCAAAGCCGGCAGCCGTTGCTAGCGTCATCCATGCGCCCGGCCCCAGTCGATTGTTAAATCCCCAATCCCGATTGCGACTGAGCAGAATCGCCGCCGCTTGTGCGAGTGCATAGGGGCTGCGCGTGCGCGACGTGCTCAACAGCACGCGTCCGCCGGGGCGCAACACACGCTGAAACTCCGCCAGCGCCTTATTCGGTTGCGCAAAGAGATACGCCGTCTTATGACAAAAAATTGTATCGAAGGATTCATTCGCGACCGGCAATTGCTCGCCGCTGGCTTGCAGCAAGGGCAACCCCGTTGCGGCGGATCGCGCTAACAAATCCGACGACAAATCCAACCCGGTGACGTTGAGTTGCTTCTCGATAAGCTTCCGCGAATAAATGCCCGTGCCGCAACCGACATCGAGCACGCGCTCGCCCGGTGTCCACGCGACGGCATCCAGCATCGCATGGTCGAGTTCTTCCTGTAGGAACGACGCCCGCGACGGCGTATGCCACTCGCGAAATTCCCATTGCAACCGGCTCGCGACGCGTGCGGGCAGGGCGGCAAGTTTTGAGATAGAGGCCGATGCCATAAATGGGATATCGGCAATTCGTGCTGCCCCGTAAAACGCGACCGACTTAGCCGATTTTGTTCCAGGTCTCGGTGGCTTCCAGATAGGCTAGATCCCAAAGGCGTATCCGATGCCAAGTATATTCGAGCGCAGGCGGTAAGACGTCGCCGAGGGCGCAGAAGGGGACATCTTCAAATAATACCAATCGTTTTGATATTCGTTTGTTCTTCCTATCGCTCCCGACACCGCCGCCCATTGAATAAAGATGCATTGGATCAAATGAGAAGGGCACTTGCATACTGATTGGATTCATCCATAAATCGATGAATACGTCGACGTCGTTGTGTTGCCTCTTGAGATAACGCCTTGGCCAGCGACCTAGGCTGGTAACGCCGTTCTCAAATGCTGCCCTGACGTCGAACTCGTATCTACGGGCGAATGCATCGATGATCGGATCATACTTCTTGAAGGCTTTGCGAAATATCTCAAAGTCTTCCGGTTGAATCATTCCGCAAACAGCGCCTCAACAAACAAATGCGGATCGAACGGCTCGATATCGTCGATCTGTTCGCCGAGCCCGACGAACTTCACCGGCACGTTGAGTTGATCGCGAATGCCCACGACGATGCCGCCCTTTGCCGAGCCGTCCAGCTTGGCGAGGATGATGCCCGACACATTTACGTGCTCGCTAAAATGCCGCGCCTGATGCACCGCGTTTTGTCCGATTGTCGCGTCTAGGACCAGCAACACCTCGTGCGGTGCACCGGGGATCTTCTTTTCGATTACCCGTTGAATCTTTCCCAACTCGCGCATTAGATGGTCTTGCGTATGCAAGCGACCGGCCGTGTCGATCAGCAGAATATCGGCATTGCGCGCGATGGCCGCTTCGGTCGCGTCGTAAGCCACGGCACCGGGGTCGGCGCCTTGGTCGTGTTTGACGATATCGACACCACAGCGATTGGCCCATTCAGTAAGCTGTGCGACCGCCGCCGCGCGATACGTATCGCACGCGCCCAATACGATCTTATGGCCTTGTTGTTTTAGGTGATTCGCCAGCTTCGCCACGCTCGTTGTTTTGCCCGAGCCGTTAATACCCGCGACGAGAATCACCGTCGGGCCCGATTCGGCCTTGGCCAACGCGCGGGCATCGTCAGGCCATCGGTTGACGATGTTGGTTTTCAAGAACTCGATGATGTGTTGCGACTCGGTGATTTCCTTTTTCTTCCAAGCCTCGCGCACCGCCGCGATTAGATTGTCGGCAGTCTTCGGCCCGAAGTCGTCCGTAATCATCGTGTCGTAAACATCGTCGAGCAGCGCGTCGTCAATGGCGCGTCCGACGGGCAACACCGAACGCAGGCCGCTGACGACCTTCTCGCGCGTCTTCGTAAGCGCCTTTTTAAACTTATCGAATAAACCCATCGTAATTGATCTCAGGGCGTTGCCGGCGGGGCGGCATCGGCCACTGCCTTCAGGTTGTTCTGTTTGATGATCGCATCGAGCACGCCGTTTACGAACGCGGCCGATTCGCGCGTGCCGAATTCCTTCGCGATTTCGACGGCCTCATCGACGGCGACCTTCGCGGGAATTTCCGGCCGATGCAACAACTCGCACGTCGCCACCCGCAAAATGTTTCGATCGACAGTCGCCATACGCTTCACTTTCCAATTGTCGGACGCGCGATCGATGCAGGCGTCGAGCGCGTCGCGCCCGTCGATGATGTCGTTAAACATCTCGCGTGCATACTGTTGTACCTTGGCGGGAGCATCTTCTTCCGCAAGGAACTCATCCAGTTGAACGGTAAAATCGCCCGCCAGCGCCTCATGTTGACTGAGGCATTGCATGGCCAAAATTCGTGCGCGTCGTCGATCGTGCATATGCGTGTTGTTTTAGTCGATTGTATTTAGGGTGACAATTCCGGGTGTGCTGCCAGGACGTGTTTTCGCGCTTGACGCGTGAGGCCAAGCCCAATTCAGAGCCACGTGCTGTTCACGAAAAAAAGGGCCGCTTAACCAGCCTTCAATGCGTTGATGAGATTGACCGTTTCCAACGCACCCAACGCCGCCTCGGCCCCCTTGTTCCCGGCCTTGGTGCCGGCACGTTCGATGGCCTGCTCCAGCGTATCGACAGTCAGCACGCCGAAGCCGACGGGAACGTTGCTGTCGAGCGCGACCTGAGCCAAGCCTTTCGCTGCTTCACCGCCAACGTGGATGTGGTGCGTCGTCTGCCCCCGAATCACGCAACCCAGCGCGACGATGGCGTCAAACCGACCCGACGCCGCAGCCGTTTTGGCCACCAGCGGCAGTTCCCATGCACCGGGCACATGAACGATCGTAAGCTGATCGCGCGCCGCGCCGTGACGCAGCAACGTGTCTTGCGCTCCGGCCAATAGGCGGCTCGTGATGAAGTCGTTGAAGCGGCTGACGAGCAGCGCAAATCGCAGACCCGCAGCATTTAGGTTGGCATCAATTTCGTTGACGTGGGTATCCATATCGCCGGATTTTAGCGAGAAATCTAAAATTGACCCAGCAGGGGAGTTGTGAGCGTATCCCAATTTCCGTCGCGTCACATAATCGGACGTATTTGGAATTGCTGAGATTGCGACGTGGCCGCCGTTATTGAGTATGAACTTGCTAGGATAGCCCAATATTCGATTAACTCGGATTCAGTCAAATCGGCTAATTTGGTATCGCGATGCTCCACGGGTTTCATCGAGACCAATCGTCATCAGGTTAGAAGGGCGGTCGGTACTAATAAATACGCCGAAGGCGTTACACCCATTAGCCCAGGGTTGACGCGTAGCGGCTACCCTGGGTTACGAAATTGCTTACTTAAGTTATTCAACTCTGAAAAAGTTGCGGCACGGCCCGGTCGGGCGAAGCCGCAACCCCGTTGGGGTTGAAAGTTGTGATGGACACTTTGACCCCGGGTAGCCGCTGTCGCGGCAACTCGGGGCTAGTAGGAGTAACGCCTTCGCCGTAAAGATTCGGTTTGATGCGTTAGCCAGTACCAGTGCCGCAGCTCAATTGCCCGAGCGGCAACCAGCTCGTCGCAGACCGTCGTTTTCTAAACAAGCCCGCGAACTTAGTTAAATGCGGATAATTCAATCTGAGGTGGGCAGCGTTTGCTCCCTCTCCCTCGAAGAGAGAGGGCCGGGGTGAGGGTTTCAAATGCGAGGTCAAGCGCGACGCACATTTAGACTGTGTGTCCACCAAGATTAATCGTCGTCGTCTTCCGGCATCTCTGCCGGTCGATCGACGTGCTCGCCAACTTCCGCAACCTTGCGATACCCGAGATACTTGATGACTTCCAATACCTCGGTCCAACTCGGGAATGGCCGCTTGTTCGCGCGCTTGTATTCGTCGATCGCCATCACGAATTCAAACTGTTCGGCGTCGAGTTCGCCTTCTTCAGCCGTCCGCCGCGACTCGCTGCGCCGACGACCGGGTCCGCGCCGACGTTCGAGGCCGCTGCGGCGATCCGTGATCATGTTGCGCCGGTCTTCGCCTTCGTATTCGGCACCGGATTGCTGACGCCGGTCAGCGCTCGATCGTTGGCGACGATCGGTATCAGAACGCTGCCGTTCATCTGAGCCGGCGGCATCGTCGATCGTGTCGACGTTCTCCTGACCTGCGTTGTGCGTGAGTGGGTCAGCCATAGCTGATAAATCCTCCTGCAACCGGTGGGGCGACACCGACGGAGGTCTCATCGGCTAGAAATCGTCGTCTTCTTCGTAATCTTCGTCTTCGTAGTCCTCATCATCGCCGTAGTCGTCGTAATCGTCGTCATTATCGAAATCATCATCGTCGTCGTCGATATCTTCTTCGTCTTCGAACGGCGTATCGTCATCCTGATGGGTATGTAGATAATCGATAATACTCTCGGACGCGGCGATAAAATCGGCCTCTGCGACCAGTATGGCACTACCGTCAACAAATCGCGCTTTCGATCCCACTTCGATGCGTGCGTCGATGTGCGCCGCTTCGAGATGGCTGACCATTTGTGCCGCCTCGCTTCGATTGCGGCTGTAAGCAACGGCCATGCCGCTTAGGTTGCATTGCTGCTCGTCCTCTTCGATGGTCATTGGATTGAGAATAACCATATCCCGCGCCTCACTCCGAACACGAAATAGAAATTACCGACAACATCACGCCGCCGAAGGCAACGCGGTCGAACGACTGCGATGAGTTGCCCCGTGGCTTATAGGCCGCATTTTGCAAAACCTGAAATATGGCTGTCAAGCGTCCGGATGGGAACCCACTCATAAAAAAAGGCCCGACCGTTGCCGGTCGGGCCTGAGATTACGTTGCATATGGCGTCGGACTGCGCCTTCCAGCACCGTCAAACGCCGAGAAGGCAGGTTTCCACTACCGCTGAGGAAGCACCGTCAGCGTTTCGTCACTGTCGGATTCCGTGGGGCGGAAGAACAGGAACATGCCGCTGCCGCCGCCACCGTCGATGGTGACTTCGGCCTTGAGCGCCTTGTCGATGCGCGTCTTCACGTCAACGAGGTGCGCCTTAGAGTTCAAATCCAGCGTGGCGTCGTCCAACACCTTGCCGAGCTTGGTCGACAGTTCATTCATCGCCAAGCGCGCGACGGCATTGGCATCGGCGGGCATCGTGGTGCCCGGTTCCGACAACACCAGATTCGTCAGCTCATCCACATGGCTGCGCTGCAGGTTGCGGCGATAGCTGTTGATGAACGGCTTGGTCTTGGTGCCTTTGCGACCGTCGTCGTCGAGTTCCGACCAGATTGCGTCGGTCAGGCTCATGATGTGTTCGCCGAGCGTGTACACATCGTCGTCGGTGAACTTCACCTGGTTGTCGTGAATTCGACCGATGGTGAACGGATCCATCATCTGCATCAGACAACGATCCTGCGAGGCCGCGACAAAGTCGTGAATGTTGAATTCGACGTAGAAATCAAACTCGTCGGAATTCCAGTGCCAAAACCGACCGGCCGCGAGGTGGCTAAGCAACTTCGGATCGATCTGGTAAGCGTCTTCGGCGAATACGTTGTCGCAAACAAACGCAAGGGCGGCGCGCTGTTTGTCGGCAGGCACCGGCACCATGGGTAGCTTTGCGTCTTTATCCCCCTTATGGCTGCGCGATACGTCGATACCACCGGGGATGCGCGCAACGTAGCTCGAAGCGGCTGCACGTTGGCCCATTACGCGTTGGAAGACTGTGCGCAGTTTGTTGTACGACTGACCATCTTCGACGGCCCAGTCCGTCATGTCGCCGACGAGGCTTTCGGCCAACTTGATTTGCGACTCGGCAAAGGCCATCACATCCTTACCCATATCGAATCGGTTCGCGTAGGGGTCGGGAGAAATCGAACCAAAGACGTCTTCGTCGGTGGCGTACGCCAAGCCCGGCTCACCGCTGCGACCGGCAATCTTGCCGAGCATCTCGTCTTCGTTCTTGTAGGGCTCTTCGACGGGGCGATAGCCGTATTCGATCGCCCAGTAGTCGTACGGTCCGATCGTGCGCGGCGCGAACGAACCCTGATCTTTACCGCGTTCCGAGATCAACGGTGGGTTGTAGTCCATCACCGAACCGCAGGTTGCTTCGTTTTCGTTGGTGGATGCGAAGATTTCTTCCATCGGTAGCCAGGTGCTGGCCTTAAAGTTGTGGCGCAGACCGAGGCAGTGACCGACTTCGTGCATGACCACTTCTTTGACCAACTGACCGATGAAGTCGTCCATGTTGCGACCGACGCCCTTTGCTTCCAATGCGGCGGCGGCGAATTGCAACTGGCTGGCCATACCCGAGGCACATTCGCACATCGGCTTGCCTTGCTGATACATCCGCTTAATCAGGTTGTTGTAGAAGGTTTCTTCCGGCGACTCTTTGAGCTGTACGTTCGGAAGCAGCAACTGTCGCGGCGACGTATGGCGATAGCGCGGGAACGCCTTGTGAAACGCCTGTGTGAACGGATCGTAAGCCTGCCACGCCTTTTCATCACCCGTCAACATGTCGTAACGGTTCAGGTAAACGCGAACCATCGCGTCGTCCATCACGATATCTGCGTCGAAGATTTGACCGGTCAGCGGGTGTGCGCGCGACGGGCCCATGGCGAAGCCGCGGCCCGTGACGATCCAGCGGAAGAAGTTATACCGAACGTCTTCCGGATCGAGATCCTTCGTGCGCGGGTCGTAGTCTTCCTGCTGCACGACTTCGATCGCATCGAGGTATCCGCACTTCTCGAACGCTTTGTTCCATTCGAGAATCCCTTCCTTCACCCAACGGCGATACTGCACTGGCACCGTCTTTTCGATGTACCAAACGATGGGGTTCTTCGGAGCGCTAAGCTTGAGCGACGGATCGCGCTTTTCCAGATGCCAGCGATTGATGTAACGATCGAAAAGCGTGTCTTCCTTATAGTCTTTCTGCCAGTCGAAACGCGTCGTCAGGAAGTAACCCACGCGGTCATCGGCCTTGCGCGGCTTGTAGTTCTTCGACGATTCCGGAATCGTCGACAAGCTGTATGACATCAGCATGCGCTTGCCGGAACCCCGACCCATGAATGCCTGATCGACGGTGAACTCTGCGTTTTCTTTGAAGACTTTATACTTGGACCATTTGCTCAGGTCGGCATTCACGCCGCCCATGCCGAGGCCCGACAAGCCGGAGAAGTCGCTCTTCAGCAAGCCATCGAGGCTGATGACCGGGTCACCGCCATTCATGGTGATGATGCCGATCTTGCCGAGGATGTCGTCGCTGCCGTAGCTGCGCTTCACGACATCGGCGATCGGCTTGGAACCACCGTTTACGTATCGCGGGTCCACGCGCATCAGCACGAGATGCTTGTCCATCTTTTCGAAGTACGCCAGGAAGTGATCGAGCTGAAAGCCCGTGGCGGCCGGGCCGCCGGACATACTGGCGGCAACGATAAACTTGTTACCGATCATCGAGCCGGGAATGGCGGCGCGCAGCGAATCGGTCTTCTTATTGTACCACAGCTTGAGCAGCGGGTTTTCCTGTCCCGCGTAGTGGGGCACCGGCTCGTAGTCTTCCATCGCCTTTTTGAACGGCGGATAGTCCGGCTTTTTCTCCGGCTTCTTTTCTTCCTTTTTGTCACCGGCAAACGCGGGCGCCGCCAGTGCGAGGACCAGCAGCGGCGTAACTGCCAGCGACCATAAACGCGAGAATCTCATCCCATCACTCCTTGAAAAGAAAAACTGATATCAACGGCGATTGCGGGTCGTACCTCGATCCCGCAGGAGGGCGTGCTGCCGCATTATCGTTATCGCCGTTCATGAGCCTAGAGGTTGGCTTAACCCTGTATACCGTTACGGACGCACGCGGTTTTCGCGGACGCGGCTGGCTTTCAAGGTTTTTCGTTGCGGTCAGAAGCCGGGCGATCTTCGGATGGCAGGTAGAGGCGGAACCTTGTCTGCCGACGAATCGGCCGCCGCGACGGTGACGGTGAGGAATTCGGGCAAGCGACGCTGCCGACGGAAAATATTTTTCGCCAATTTTCCGAGAATACGAGCCGCAGCTATAAGTGGCGGCTATGACTGGCTTTATGTCGCGCCGTTACGTGAGGCTTTTCACAGGCTGGCCGCGCACGATCCGCCTCAGCCCGTTTGACACCCATTTTGCAGGCTGCTAACGTTCCCCGCGCTTCGACGTCGCCTTCCGCGACTTGGAGTGCGGCCGGGCAGCGACCGATATATTGCCCGAACCCGGTCCCGAAACCGATGTCCGAGGGCGGCAATGCCTAAGGCCATATTTGACAAGTGGTTGTGAACGAATGGCAAAGAAAAAGAAGAAAACCGCATCGTCCAACGGCAAGTCGAGCGTCAGCGCCAAAGGCAAGCTGCTGGTCATCGTCGAGTCGCCGGCCAAGGCCAAGACCATCAATAAGTATCTTGGTAAGGACTATGTCGTCCGCGCCAGTAAAGGCCATATTCGCGACCTTCCGCCGCACGCTTACGGGATCGACCCCGCCCGCAATTTCGAGCCGACTTACGAAATCATGTCGGACTCGATCAAGACCATTAAAGAACTGAAAAAACTCGCCGACGACGCCGAAGCCGTCTATCTCGCGACCGACTTGGACCGCGAGGGAGAGGCCATTGCCTGGCACCTCAAACACGCCCTCGAACTGCCGGATGAGAAATCGCAACGCGTCGTCTTTAACGAAATCACTAAGACTGCCATCGCCGACGCGTTCAAAAGCCCGCACCAAATCAATCAATCTAAAGTAGACGCGCAGCAAGCACGACGCATTCTCGACCGCATCGTGGGTTATGAGCTGTCGCCGCTGCTTTGGAAGAAGATTTCCAAGGGGCTCAGCGCCGGCCGCGTGCAATCCGTCGCCGTGCGACTCATCGTGATTCGTGAAAATGAGATTCGTGTGTTCGAGCCGCAGGAATATTGGGTGGTCGACGGCGCGTTTTCGGTGGATCAAAGCAAGGCCAAGAGCAACGTCGACGCATGGGCCGACTTCCGCGTAAATGGCGGCAAGGAGGGCGGCGCGCCGACGCAAAAGGAACGGTACGCGTGGTTGTCCGACCGTGACAGCTTTGAAGCGAATCTTAGCGAACTCAAAGGTGGCAGCTTCAAGCCTGAAGGCAAGCTTGACGCGAGCAAAGCCAAAGGCAAGATGTTCACCAGCGCCGTCAAAGATGTTGAGCCCGTTGCCAAAGCGTTGGGTTTGAACATCGAAGGTGTAAACGAATCGGACTGGGACGAATACGACAAGTTCGGCCTCAAGAAGATCGAGATCGTCGGCAAGACCGACCCCGACGCCGCGCCGGAATACCGCGTGAAGTCGATCGAGACCAAACGCACCAAGTCCAAACCGCACGCGCCGTTTACCACGGCCACGCTGCAACAATCCGCTGCCAACGTGTTGCGCTTTCAGACGTCGCGCACCATGCGCGTCGCACAGCAGCTTTACGAAGGTATCGACATCAAAACCGGCGAAGGCAACGTCGGTTTGATCACCTACATGCGAACCGATTCGCGCAACTTATCGAAGGAGTCGGTCGCGACGGCCCGCGCTTGGATCGGTGAAAGCCTTGGTGAAAAGTATTTGCCTGCCAAACCCAACGTTTTCGGCAGCAGCAAGTCAGCGCAAGAAGCCCACGAAGCCATTCGACCGACCAGCGTGCATCGCACGCCCGACGAGTTGAAGGGGCACCTCACCGCCGAGCAACACAAGCTTTATAAGTTGATATGGGAACGCTTCGTTTCCTGCCAAATGCCGCCGGCCGAGTGGGATTCCACGACAGTCAGCATCGCCGCCCAAAGCGACGCGGGCGAAGCCGTTTTCAAACTTTCGGGTCGCGTACTCGTCTTCGATGGTTTCTACCGCATTGCCGGCGTGCCCAAGGCCAGCGACGATCAAACGCTGCCGGAACTGAAAGAAGGCCAACAGGTGTATCCGCTCGGCATCGTGCCGGCACAGAAGTACACCTCACCCCCGGCGCGTTACACCGAAGCCGCGCTGGTTAAAACGCTCGAAGCCGAGGGCATCGGTCGGCCCAGTACCTATGCCGCCATTATTCAAACCATTCAGGATCGCGGTTACGTCGAGCAGGAAGATCGCAAGTTCCGACCGACGGCTCGCGGCGAAGTGGTCACCGAAAAGCTGGTCGAACACTTCCCCAAGATTATGGATATCAACTTCACCAGCCACGTCGAGCAAGAGCTCGACAAGGTGGAGGATAACCACGTCGACTGGCACGACGTCTTGCACGAGTTTTACGACCCGTTCAAGGAAAGCCTCGCCAAAGCCAACGACGAGATGGAAAAGGTCAAGGCCGAAGCAAGCCCATACAAGTGCGAAGAATGCGGCGAGCCGATGGTCTATCGCCTCGGTAAGAACGGTCGTTTCTTATCGTGCTCGGCCTATCCGAAATGCAAGAACGCCAAGAACGTCGACAACGACGGCGTACCGATCGAACCGACGACAGGCAGTGAACCGTGCGAAGTGTGCGGCAAAAGCATGGTCGTGCGCAAGAGCCGCACCGGCCACTTCCTCGGTTGCTCGGGATATCCCGATTGCACCAACACCATGCCGTGCATGGAAGATGGCACGCCGCTACGCAAGGTCGAAGCCGCCTCGCTGAAAAAAGACTGCGCCGAATGCCATAGCGATATGGAAGTGAAATGGTCGCGCGGCAAGGCGTTTCTGGGGTGCACCAACTACCCCAAGTGCAAGGCGACCGAGCAGTTGCCGCCTGATGTGTACGTCGAAAAACCTAAGCCGGAAGCGGCGGGGGCACGCTGCGATAAGTGCGGGCGCGACATGGTGATTCGCAAAGCGCGGCGCGGACCGTTCTTGAGTTGTTCGGGCTTCCCGAAGTGTCGCAACGCCATGCCGACCGACAAGCTGGAAGAACTCAAGCAGATGGAAGCCGACGGCAAGATTCCAGATCCGCCGCCCGAACCCAAACCGGGCGAAAAGAAACCCGCCGCCGGCCGCCGCAAGAACCTGACCAAAGAAGAGATCGCCGCACTCGGTCCGCCGCCTAAGGGCTTCGCCTGGACGCGCACCGGTCGTCCGACGATCGAAGTGATGCCCAAAGACGGCGTACTCACCTGCTTCGAGTGCGGTAACGAAATGCGCATGCGCACCGGCCGCTTCGGCCCATTCTTTGCGTGCACCGATCGCAAGTGCAAAGCCGCCGCCAACCTGCGCGGCGAAGCCAAGAAGCAAGCCGAAGCCGAAAGCCCGGAGAACAGCGCCGAACCGATCAAGACCGACGAAACCTGCCCCGAATGCGGCAAGCCGATGATGCTGCGCATGGGCCAGCGCGGCCGCTTCTTAGCGTGCTCGGGCTACCCGGAATGCAAGACGACAAAAGAACCGCCGCCGGGGATGTTGAAGGAACTGGCGGGGGCGGGGGCGTAGGGATTTGGCCTACAATCGTCGGGTCGATTCAGATTATTTACGTAGGGTCCGCATTGCGGACCATTTTTTGCGCGGGTTGCAACGCGATTCTCGGTGCGATACTAGCATGATACGGTACGGCACTTCGTGTTCATTGCGTTGAATTTTATGTGGGGCGCGAGCGTGCTAAGAGCATGTCGATCCTATGGATCGACATGACGTCTGGCCCCCGGCGTAAACGGGGAATCGGTAGATTGCTGTACGGCTATCAACAACGGTTTTCAAATTGATGCAACAAGAAAGAAAAAACACTCCAATATGCTAATATGGTGTTCGGGTAGTAAGTAGAAAGGGCATCCGTTATGATAAAATTTGAGTCGGTCTAAAGTTCCGCAGGTAAATCGTGTGCGTAAACTCAAAAGGAGTGTAGAGATGGCGAAGCTATGCTTAATTGCGATTTCGTTAGGCCTTATGCTGTTGGATGATAAGCCGATCACTTATGGAGATGCTGGTAGGGAGTTGTTAAGTAATTACAATAATCTAGATGACGAGAAGAAAGGGGAGTTGTTAGGCTATTATTCAATTGGGAGAAGGTGCTTGGAGGCGCGCATTGAAAATGCCACGATTATGACTGGTCGCGATGCCGCATGGTTAAAAGACTTGGGAGTCAGTGGTGTTGCAGTTTCCATAATTGATGCTGAAGGTAAAGAAAAGTTCGATAATCTGGAGTCTTCGATTAAGAACAAGATTGAACTGGAAATGCGAAAAACTGGTGTGGTTTTTCAGGTAGGAAATCCCATTGTTAGTTATGAGGTGGAGCTAGGGCGACCCAGCAGTGATGGCTTTCGTATTTACATTTCAGAATTGGCAATTGTTGAAAAAGA
>JAUIHO010000132.1 GCA_030432035.1 Phycisphaerae bacterium | reverse complement strand
CAGCGAACCGCCACAGCAACCGCATGATGACACCTGTAATCTCTGTGGCCCTCGGTGGGGCGATCGGCTCTGTGCTGCGCTATCTGATCGGTTTGGTCGTCGCGTTTGAAGTAACGCTGGCCGTCGTTGCTGCGATCTACGCGTTATCTGGCCCGTACATGGCGATCGTTCGCCGTATCACCGGTAGGCCCGTACAGCCGATCGCCGAAACAACGGATACCGGCATCGACTTAACTGAAACGTTTGAGGATGATCCCGCACCGGGCGATGACGATGACGAACCTGAGACGAATATGCGCATCGGGTCGTAATGCGATTGATCGTTTCGGGTGAGTTTAAGGTGCGGGCCGCGAAGTTTGGATATCGCGCTGAAATAACTACCTGACCGGCAGCTTTCCTATCGCGTGCGTAATGCAGACATAGCGTTGAGATGTGATGCGCGGAATCCAACGCCAAAGGCGTTGCGCCAGTAGCCCAGGGTTGATGCGCAGCATCTACCCTGGGTTGCGTTGCCAAATCAAGACTTCCAACGCTGAAGGCGTTGCGGCACACCGTACGGGGACAGAACTCCTTCAGAGTTCAATGATATTTTGCCAACGATTTCCTGGGGTAGCCGCTTCGCGTCAACCCCAGGCTATTGAAAAAACGCCTTTGACGTAGAAGACGACGGAATAACATTGCGGTAAGCACGGAGATCCGAAGATTTAAATCGTGTTTCAAGTCGTCGACAAAATCTCAAATCCGCTTCAATTGAATTCGGCACGAATTAGAACGTTGCGCCAAAGGTAAAGCTGAAGACTTGCTCGTCATCATCGTCGTTCGACGAGATCGGAATACCGAAGTCAAACGCCAACGGAATCGGCCCGAAGTATTTCACGTAAACGCGTGCACCCAAGCCGATCGACGCACGCCAATCGGTGATGCCAAAGTCTTCTTCGACCGTTCCCATATCGAAAAACGCCACGCCACGTACATCGTTGCCAACGAGCGGGAACGAGTACTGTGCATTCGTTAGCAACATAAAGTCGCCACCGACGCGGTCGTTGCTGATGCCCGCTCGCGGCGAAACACCGCGGAACGCAAAGCCGCGAATCGAACCGATACCACCGGCATAGAAGCGTTCGTACACCGGCGAATCGCCAAAGATGTTTCCGATCGTGCCACCCAATTGCAGGATGTGCTTGCGACCAAAGCTGTCGGACTTGAGCGTAAAGTACTTATCGTACTGCCCGATCACGCGGGTAAACGTGGCATCACCGCCAAACACACCCGCTTGTTCGCCGGAGACCTTAAGACGATCGCCGGTCGAAGGAAGCCAGCGACTATCCGTTCGGTCGCGCAAGATCGTCGCCTTCACCGACGTCAGGAAGTTGTTGCCGTCCACATCCTGAATATCCGGCGCGGAGAAGACATTGACGTCGCCAATTTCGATATTCTCAAAGCGAAACGCCAATTCGCCCGACCAACCGGCAAAAGGTCCTTCTTCGAGGCGTTTGTCGAAGCTCAGGTTAAAGCCGATGCGCTGCTCGTCCCATTCCGGGCGACCGCGTTCAAAACCGTAAAGGGCAACGCCGAAACCGATCGGTTTGTCGAACAGGTACGGTTCGCGAAACTCGATGCGACCGCGCGTGAATTCGGTACCGGGTTCGAGCCGCAACCGAAGTGTTTGCCCCGCCCCGCGGAACGACCGGCCTTTGAAAAACTCTTTGGCCGTACGCGGTGTATCGAAGATGTCGAAATTCTGATTCTCAATCGACAGCGTACCGACCACACCGCTGTTCGTGGTGACGCCGACGCCGAACAGAATGCGCGTCGTATCGGCTTCTTCGACTGTCACCAATGCATCGCGCACGCCCGGTGTATCGCCCTGCGGTGCGATCTTAGCGTCGGTAAACAGCCGCGTTTCAACCAGACGTTGTTCGCTGCGCTTGGCGGCTTCGGTGTTGTAAATCTGTTCGGGGTAGAGCTGCAACGCCCGTCGAATCACGCGGTCTTTCGTTTCGCGATTGCCGCGAATCACCACCCGACCGACGTCGTAGGGTTCGCCCTCGTCGAGTTTAACAGTCAGGTGAACAAACCCCGGCTCGTCGGCAAAGACCTGTGCCGTCGTCACCTCGGCATATAGATAGCCGCGGCGACCGTACTCTTGCAGCACGCGCTCGCGGTCCAAGCGAAGGATGTCGCCATCGAGGAAATCGCCTGTCACCGTATTCATTAGCGACTGGATATCTTCGTTCGATAATTCCGTGTTACCTTCGTACGAAATCGACTGCACGGCGTGTCGCAGGCCTTCGTCGATTTGGAAGCGCACGATTAACTCGGACGAGTCGTCTTCACGCGGGTCGGCGCGATAGCCCACTTGCGCATTTAGGTAGCCGCGTTCGACGTAAAATGCCTTTAAAGCAGCCGCGTCGCGCTGGGCCGTTTCATCGTCAAACGCCCCCGTGCGAAGGAGCCAAACCGCCGTCTTGGTTTCGATGAGACCGGCCAGCTTCTTGTCTTCAAAGCTATCGTTACCTTCGAATACGATCTCATCGACCTTAACGCGCGGTCCTTCCGAAATGCGAAACAGAACGCGTTGCTCGGTTTCGAGCGCTTCCTGATCGACCGAGACGGCGACAAAACCGTAGCCCGCCTCACGATACTTCATCTGAATCGTGTCGATGGACTGCCGCAGGAGGAACTCGCTAATGGTCGAACCCACGCCGATGGGGATTTCGTTAAGCAGATCGCCGTCGTCGAATTGCGAGTTGCCGACGAAATCGATCGTCGCGACGAAGGGACGCTCGTCCACGACGAACGTCAGGATCAGATCGCCGTTGTTGTCGAGACGCGGCTCGGCAAAGGGAACACCGTCAAACTTTTGCGTTTCGGCCAGCCGTCGGCAAGCCGCAGAAATCGCGTTGCGTTCCCACGTCATGCCGGGCTCGATCCCCGCTGTGGCCCGCATCGCGCCGGCGTCGAGCGATTTGAGCCCTTCGAACTCGACGGCGCGAATCACGCGTCCTTGCGGATCGAAGTTGTTGGCCACGACCGACGTCGAGACTGCCGCGTCTTGCAGCAACAGGCCCATCATCGAGCCGAAACCGCAGGCCGCGACCAAACCGATGATCGAAAGTAGTTTGTTGGATCGAATGCGAATGATTGCCGCCCCAACGAAGTAACCGCAATGACCGCCAAGCGGCCTTCATCCCGTGCACAATTTCAACAGGTCCGGAATATACCGGTCCACCCCGATGAGGCCAACCTGTGAAAACGCGTGGCAATATTGAAAAGGGCGAACTCTGAATGGTCGCGCAAAAACTGCGCGACGCGACTCAGAATTCACACCCACTTTTCAACCCTGATATCGGCGTTGAGGATTGGATTGCATGAAGAGAGGCGCGATGCACCAACACTGACAAGGTTGTGTGTTGTATTGATTCGTTCATCGCGCAAAAGAAAAGCCGCCCCGCTCATAGAGCGACGGCGGCTTGCTTGATTTCAATTCATCTGGTCGTCGTGAGCGTCGTCAGTCCCCCAGCCCCAGAGGGGCAGGGGCACCCAGTACCTGCTCAAGCCACAAGCCCCACGCCTCAAGCCTCACGACTCACGACTCAAGCCTCACGACCCAAGACCCAAGACTTTATCGCGCCGCCGACTGCGTTTGCTTCATCTCTTCCACCGGCGTCACGCTCATGTTGAGCGACTTCACCAGGAACCCCCATTTGTCGGCGACTTCCTGAATGACGATGCTCGTCGGCTTACCGGCACCGTGACCGGCGCGGGTTTCGATGCGAATCAGTGTCGGGTTGTCGCAGCCTTGGGCTTCTTGCAGTGCAGCGGCGAACTTGAAGCTGTGCGCCGGCACTACGCGGTCATCATGGTCGCCAGTCGTGATCATCGTCGGCGGGTAACAGGTGCCCTTCTTCACGTTGTGGTACGGCGAATAGGCAAAGAGCACGTCGAAGATCTTCTTGTCTTCGACCTTGCCGTAGTCGCTGGTCCAAGCATGGCCGATGGTGAACAGATGGAAGCGCAGCATGTCGAGCACGCCGACGGCCGGCAGGGCTGCGCCGAAGAGGTCGGGCCGTTGCGTGATGCAGGCACCGACGAGCAGACCGCCGTTGCTGCCGCCGCCGATAGCGAGCTTATCTTTGCGCGTGTAGTTGTTTTCGATCAGCCATTCACCGGCCGAAATGAAATCGTCAAATACGTTTTGCTTGTTCAGCAAGCGACCGGCGTTGTGCCAATCTTTGCCGTATTCACCGCCGCCACGCAGGTTGGCTTGGGCATATACGCCGCCCATTTCCATCCAAGCGACGTTGGCAAGGCTGAAGCGCGGCGTGAGCGAGATGTTGAAACCGCCGTAACCGTAGAGATACGTCGGATTGCTGCCATCGAGCTTCAAACCTTTGCGATGCGTGATGAACATCGGCACTTTGGTGCCGTCTTTGCTGGGATAAAAGACCTGCTTGGTTTCGAACTGATCGGGGTCGAAGTTCACGGCGGGGCGCTTGTAAACTTCGCTTTTGCCCGTCTTCATGTCGTACTTGTAGATCGTCGGCGGCGTGGCAAAGCTGTTGAATGAGTAAAACGTCTCGCGCTGATCCCGCTTGCCGCCGAAACCGCCCGCATCACCGATGCCCGGCAGATCGACGTCGCGCACGTGCTTGCCCTTCATGTCGTAGAGCTTCACCTGCGTGTGCGCATCCTTCAGGTAGCTCGTCACGAACATGTTGTACGTGATGCCGGCACCTTCGAGCGTTTCCTTCGCTTGCGGGATCAACTCTTTCCAGTTGTCGCGCTCCGGCTTATCCGTATCGATTGCGATGATGCGACCGCGCGGCGCGTCCAGGTCGGTGCGGAAGTAAAACTTGCCATCGTCATTACCGAGGAAGGCATACTCGGCGTCGTAATCATCGAGCAGCTTGACGACTTCGGCGTCTTTCTTCGTCAAATCCTTGTAATACACGCGGTTCTTACGTTCGGTGCCCTGCCAAACGCTGATGATTAGATACTTGCCGTCTTCCGTGACGCTGCCGCCGAAGCCCCAGTCCTTCTGGTCAGGGCGTTCGTACACGAGGCGATCTTCCGACTGTGGCGTGCCGAGCTTGTGGTAGTACAGCTTCTGGTAGTAGTTCGAGCCGCTCAGCTCTTCGCCTTCTTTGGGCTCGGTATAGCGGCTGTAATAAAAGCCCTTGCCGTCTTTCGTCCACGACGCGCCGCTGAACTTGATCCACTCGATTTTGTCCGACAAATCCTTGCCCGTCGCGATGTCGCGCACGCGATAAGTTTGCCAGTCGGACCCACCATCGGAAACGCCGTAAGCAAAAAAGTTGCCATCTTCGCTAATGCTGTAACCGCTGAGCGCGATCGTTCCATCTTCGCTGAGCGTATTAGGGTCGAGCAGCACACGCGGCTCGTCGTCGAGGTCTTTCATCGTGTAGATGACGCTTTGATTCTGCAGACCGTCGTTGCGGCTAAAGAAGTAACGGCCGCCTTCTTTAAACGGCGTGCCGAAGCGCTCGTAATTCCATAGCTCCGTCAATCGCTTCTTAATCGCGTCGCGCTCGGGAATTTTGTCGAGATAGCCGAAGGTGACGTCGTTTTGCGCCTTGACCCAAGCCTTGGTGTCTTCGGCGTTATCATCTTCGAGCCAACGATAGGGGTCGGGAATCTTGATCCCGTGGACCGTGTCGATCACTTCGCCTTTCTTGGTTTCGGGATAGTCGATCGAACCGGCGACCGCCGTCCGCGCGACGGCCCCCGCGATCAGTGCACAAGCAAACCATGACAGCTTCTTCATCGAAGCACCTCCTCAGATGGGATTAGGGTGTATTGCAATATCATCAGGAATCGACCGACGGCATGACGGTTTATATCACCACATGCCGGATCGGTGGATAACGAAGTAAACGGGCAGCCGGAACCGCATTCACGCAATCGCCACCGCCCACGCGACGTGCCATTCTCACGGTGCCCCCGCCCCAACGCAAATTGGTGGGCGGTGCGAGTTCTTCGAATCGATGCAGAGTGCGTCTTCCATCGCACGACGCCTGGGTGCCCCATCCATTCCGCTAGGAATGGTTGGGGAATCACGCTGTAATAACCGGGTGCCCCTGCCCCTCCGGGGCTGGGGGACAACCACGCGCGACGTCCCCACGCACACGAACGATACCGCAGGCAACCGCCCACCCTTTCGTCTAAAATACCCATAAAGAATCATCAACAGCCCCACCTATCGGAGGCCCACCATGAAATCCGCCGTATTTCTCGGTTCGCTCGTCATCCAAGCCGCCATCATCACCGCGTCGCTCGGCACCAACGACGAACCCGCGCCAAAAGCAAACGCATCCGCACAAGAACCATCGAAAGCCGTAACTGATAAAGACGCACCGGCAAAACCCGAAGACCTGCAAGCCAAGCGCATCGAATCATTCAAGCAAGCCCTCGACGGCGTTGTCTTTCGCGGCACGTTTCAAATGACCAACGACGACGGTCTCAAAGGAAAGGCCCCGTTAACGAAGCCGATCATCGAACGCTACGAGATCGATCGCGTCAGCAAAGGTGTCGACGACAACTGGGTCGTTTTCGCGCGCATTCAATATGCCGACCGCGATGTGCGCGTGCCGGTGCCCGTGCGCGTCATTTGGGCCGAAGACACGCCCGTGATCACGCTCGATTCGATTCCGATTCCGCTCATCGGTGACTACTCGGCGCGCGTCGTTATTCACGATGGTTTCTACGCCGGCACCTGGTCGGGCAAGGGTTACGGCGGCGTGTTAGCTGGGCAAATCATCAAGAAAGCCGACGAGGCAATGATCAGGAAGATGGAAGACGACGGTTGGAACATGCGCATGCCGACGAAGGCGGAAAAGGAAGCGGCGGATAAAGAAGCTCAGTCAAAGGAATAACAAGCGGCACACCGCGTGTATTCAAGCATGGGTGCCCCATCCATTCCGAAAGGATTGGTTGGGGAATCGCCGAGTAATCGCTGAACCATCGCGAATGAGTTAATGAATATGCAGTTCGATTGATGTCATATTTTTACATTCGATCCCCCACCCTTCGCTGGCGCGAAGGATGGGGCACCCGATAGGCAATTCGTTAAGGGCGAGGTTGCCCCATAAGGAAAAGACCAACTTCATTCACTCACGCATCGCTTCTTACGCGTTGCACTTTTCACTTTGCACCTACCACACCATAATTCCCCACCATCATGGATTACTTTCGATACACCGACGGTCAATTGCATTGCGAAGACGTCGCCGTCGCCGACATCGTTCGGCAGCACGGCACGCCCGCTTACATCTATTCCAAGGCCACGTTTCTGCATCATTACCGTGCCGTGCGCGATGCCTTTGCCGCGCTCGACCCGCTGATCTGCTATTCGATCAAGAGCTGCGCCAATCTCAACATTCTCGAATTCCTCAAAGACGAGGGCGCCGGCTTCGATGTGGTTTCGGGCGGTGAACTCGCGCGCGCGATGGCCGTCGGTGCCGACCCGCAGGGCATCGTTTACGCAGGCGTGGGCAAGACCGACACGGAAATCGAGCAGGCCATCGACGCGAACATCGGGTATTTCAACGTCGAATCCGAAGCCGAGATGGAAAACCTGATCGCGATCGCCAATCGGCGCAATGCGAAGATTCGCTGCGCCCTGCGCGTCAATCCCGATGTCGATCCGAAGACGCATCGCTATACCTCGACCGGCCAAAAGGAATCGAAGTTCGGCGTCGATCTCGAACGCGCCCGGCGTTTCTTCGACGCTTACGGTCGCGAACCCAACGTGCACCTTGCCGGGATTCACCTGCACATCGGCTCGCCGGTCAATGACGTCAGCCGTTACGTGTTGGCGATCACAAAGGGCGTGCAACTCATCGACGAGTTGCGCGCCGACGGGTTTGAAATTACGGCCATCGATATCGGCGGCGGCTTTGGCGCGCATTACCGTGAAGAAGAAGCGCCGCCCGCCGTGCAATATGCCGAAGCGATCGTGCCGCTCTTAAAAGACAAACGTCTAAAAGTCATTATGGAGCCAGGTCGCACGATTGCGGCCAACGCGGGCATCTTGGTGACGGAAACGCTCTACATTAAGAAGTCCGGAGATCGCGCGTTTGTCATCGTTGATGCGGGCATGAACGATCTGATTCGACCGTCGTTGTACGAGGCGTTTCACTTCATATGGCCGGTCGCACCAGCAGACGGCTTTGCGATTCAATCCCGTGCCGAAGCGGCAAAACTCAACGGCTTGCTCGAACAAGACGTCGTCGGCCCCGTTTGCGAAAGCGGCGATTTTCTGGCGAAAGATCGCAAGCTACCGCCCGTCGTGCGCGGTGACTTGCTCGCAGTCTTCAGCGCCGGCGCTTACGGCATGGTGCTGGCCAGCCACTACAACGCACGACCCCATCCGCCGGAGATTCTGGTCGATGGCAGTGACGTGCGCGTGATTCGCCGGCGCGAAACGTTTGACGATCTCGTCGCGGCGGAACGGCTGTAAGAAACGTCGAAACGTCGAAACGTCGAAACGTCGAAACGTCGAAACGTCGAAACGTCGAAACGTCGAAACGTCGAATAAATTCGATACGAGCCGTGTTGGTGTGAGTCAAACTTTATCGCGTAGAATTTTACACCCCGTATTTTTCGAATCGCGCGCGAAACGGCGGCTCGCACGCAAATTCAGAGCCGTGGCCTGTGGCCACATAGCTTCGCGAGAAACTATTGAATTCAGATAATTGACAACGACCTGCCCGCGAACCATAAAATCGAAATGTCTCGGGCAAAAAAGTTAAGAATCGCGTGGTTGATCTGGGCGGCCGCCCTGTTGACGAACTCAACGCTTTGGTTCGTCAGCTTCCTCGATAACTACACGTATGCAGGCCCGCTGGGTTTCATTGCCATTACCGATGGCTACATCGCTCTGCCATTTACATTTGAAAAAACTTGGGGCGACTGGGGGTGGTTTTCACAAGAACCTTGGTATACCGACACCGGTCATTCCAACGACTATCCGTGGCCCATTAACTACGACAAGCGTTACTACCACGTACATGCGCCAGCGCTCGTAGTTCGATTTGATTTCATTAACCTCGTACTCTTCTTCTTTATTATCCGTCGTTTGTATAGGATTCTCCGTCGTTCAATCTCATTCAGCCTATTGGCTGTGACTCTCACATTTGCATTTCTCTATCTACCGTTCTTCTTATCAAGCCACGGACCAATGTTTAGTTTCTACGCCCTGAGAACTATCGATAACGTCATTCTGACGCCGTCCGTGGGCAGCTTTGCCTTATGGATCATCCTACAAATATGCACTTTGCTAGCCCTATTGGATGCAATCAAATACTACCGCCGGAAAAGGCTCCTTAACTCTGGCCTCTGCCCCATCTGCCGCTACAACCTCACCGGCAACACCTCCGGCGTGTGCCCCGAATGTGGTAGCGTCACGCCCACCGAACCCATCCGCACCGCCGACGTATAATCGTCATCATGACCAAACTCATCGCGCGGTTGATTCTCGCCATGCTTACGCTTCCACTGGCGGGCACGGTTTTTCTCATGACGTTCCTGCCGTTGGCCGTCACCTCGACGACGGGAGGGCCGGACGCGTTGGCAGCGTTTTATACGTGGCTGTCAACGTATACATTTGTCGTGATTTACTGGTACTTCATCTGGCGCGACGGCATCGCATGGACCCGACAACGCCGCGACGGCACCATCATCGCCGCCGCTGCCGGTGCATGCGCCAGCGTCGCTGCTTTCACGTTGTTGCGCGCGGCCGTGCCGCAATTCGATCCGATCGGCTGCGTCTTCTTTAGCGGTGGGTTGGCACCGATCGTCTTCGTCACGACGACGGTCATCTTGTGGCGCGAAACATCCGAAGAACGGGCCGCACGGTTGGCCGCCCGCGGGGTGGAGATCATCAGTTGCCTTGCCTGCGGCTATAACCTGACAGGACTCAAAACCGCCCAATGCCCCGAGTGCGGTGCGGAATACACCCTCGATGTGCTGCTGGCAGGCCAACGGCCCGAAGCGGAAATCTGAAGTTGGTGATTTTTTGATTTGGTGATTTGGTGATTGCCTGGATGCGAAGTTCGCTCGAGCCCCAATGTGACCGGCACGGGGAATGTCGCGAGGCGGCACAGACTACGTCGCCGGTATCAACACAATCATGCGGCCACAGGCCGCAGCTCTGCCGTTGGATGAATACATCCAATCTCCAATGCGCGTATCCAACGCCCTACATACATCCAACATTGAGTGCCTCTCCAACCCCAAGCACCCTACAATGCAAATTAATCAATTCCGCCCCACAAGCCACAAGCCTCAAGCCGCAAGCCTCAAGCCTCAAGCCGCAAGCCGCAAGCCCCACGCCTCAACCCTCACGACCCAAGACTCACAACTCACGACCCAAGTCCCACGCCTTCCCCCACCCCGCCATTACCGGTCCCGCGACCGTCATTCTTGAACCCCCTTTCCCATCATTTACAATATACCCGTGGAGAAGCGCCCACCCGCCTACCGGGTGGATTCCCCGAATCTTCCAGTTTGTCCCGCGCCATGCCGAGCCAGACCCACTCGCCGGCGCCCTCCTGAAAGGTCTCCATCCATGGATATGGAACCCAATCTCGCCTCCGATACGCATAATCCCGTCGACGTGCACGAAGTCTCCGACCGTTCAAAGCCCAAGCGCGGTCGCGAAGGCCCTACGATCGACCGGCTCTTTCGCGCTTGCACCAAACTTGGCGCATCCGACCTGCACTTAAAAGCTAACGCCCCGCCCCGCTTTCGCTTGGGTGGAGATATTCGCGTTGCCCACGAACCGGCGATGACGACCGAAGAGATCGAAGACATCATGTTCGAGGTCATCAGCGACAAACAAAAGAAATACTTTATGGAGCATGGGGCGCTCGACTTCGCTCACCAGGTGCCGGGGCAGGATCGCTTCCGCGTCAACATGTTCCGCCAGCGCGGGCTGACATCGGTCGCCGCTCGGCGCGTGACTGCCGAAATCCGCACGTTCGAAGAATTGGGCGTGCCGCCCAGCCTGCGACAGATCGCCAAGTTTCACCAGGGCCTCGTGTTGCTGGCTGGCATTACCGGTTCCGGTAAGTCGACGACCATCGCGGCGATGATTAATGAAATTAATGAAAACCGCGCCTGCCACATCGTGACGGTCGAAGACCCGATCGAATATCTGTTTGAAGACAAGAAGGCGTTTATCAATCAGCGCGAAATCGGCATTGACGTGGCCGATTTCCACGCCGCGTTGAAGTACCTCATGCGTGAAGACCCGGACGTGGTTCTCGTCGGTGAGATGCGTGACCGCGAAACGTTTGAGGCGGCCATGCACGCTTCGGAAACGGGTCACTTGGTTTTTGGAACTATTCACGCCTCAAGTGCGTCTCAAACCATAACCCGCATTCTCGACCTGTTCCCGGAAGAAGCCCGGGCACTGGTGCGACAGTCGCTGATGTTTAACCTGAAGGCCGTGGTTTGCCAGAAGCTGCTGCCCAGTATCCACCCCAGCCGCAGCCGTATCCCGTGTTGTGAGATCATGATCGTTAACGCGGTAATTCGTAAGTTAATTGCCGAAGAACGCGATGCGGACATCGGCGCGGTACTAAAATCCGCTTCCAAGGACGGTATGCAAGACTTTACCGAGGCGATATACCGGCTCATTTCCGAAGAATACTTGGATATGAAGCTGGCCCTCGAAGTCGCGCCCAACCCGGATGAACTCAAGATGCGCCTCAAGGGCATCAACACCGGTGCCGGCGGCATCATCGGCTAACCATCGCCGAGGGCCTAGGGCGGAACTCAACAGGAAAGGATGGCCGAAACGGCCACACTATGCCGAAGCTCGAAGTCAAAGCCAACGGCAAAAAGCACGTTGTCGATATGGAGCCCAGCCGCATTACCATCGGGCGGCAGCAGGGTAACGACATCGTCATTGCTGAAAAGGTCGCATCGCGCAAGCACTGCATCATCATGCGCAACAAGGATAAGGTGGTGGTGCGCGACCTGAAGTCGGCCAACGGCACTTGGATCGGCGACCACCGCATCGTCGAAGCCGAACTCAACTTCGGCGATTCATTCCGCATCGGCAAAACCGTCTTCCGCTTGTTGCCCGATGAGGTTCGCACCAAGAAAGGAAGCAAGGCCCCCACTGCTCAGATCGTGGAGGACGAAGCCGACGAAGTGCCGGAAGGTTCGCTCGATGGCTCGGGCGTGTTGGCCACGCTCACAGCACGACAATTAGCCGCCGGGCCGTTGTCAAAACAACTCGCTCCCCTCTTGGCCGCTACGGTCAGCATGCCGCCACCCATCGGCGCGCCCGACACGAGCAAGTCCATCCGTCTGATGAATCGCCGCGGTAAAGAGTTGGCCTCCGCCGACGGCAAGACTGAAAAAACGTCCGACGCGATCGACGCGTTGCGACAGTTGCTGTTTGTTGCGTTCCGCACGCGTGCGACGGATATTCATATCGAGCCGCGGCCCGATACCTACACACTGCGTTTTCGTATCGACGGCATCATGCAAAACGTGGGCTCGATCACTGCCAAAATCGGCGATGCGTTGATGAACGTCATCAAGATTCTGTGCGATATCGATATCTCCAAGAAATCGATCGTGCAGGAAGGCAATTTTTCCGTCGATCTATCCCACCGACGCGTCGACTTTCGTATCAACATGACGCCGACATCGCACGGCCAAAAGCTGGCATTGCGATTTCTCGACAAGGGGTCGGTGCCCGATCACTTCAGCGAATTGGGCATGGCCGAATCGGCCGTGGACGAGCTGGGGCGCATTTGCAATCAGGATTCCGGCTTAGTGATTCTGGCCGGCCCTACCGGTGCGGGCAAGACGACGACGCTCTACACGGCGCTCAAAGCCATCGACGCCGGCAAACGGAATATCGTTACGATCGAAGACCCCGTCGAATACGAACTCGAAGGCACCACGCAGATTTCGATCGACCCGAAACACAACCTCACGTTCGCGTCGGTCCTCGGATCTGTCTTGCGGCAAGACCCGGACGTCATTCTCGTCGGTGAGATTCGCGATCAGGAAACGGCCAAGATGGCGATGCAGGCCGCGACCACCGGCCACTTGGTGTTCACGACGATTCACGCCCGCGATACGGTCGGCACGATTTTCCGCTTGCTCGACCTCGGTGTTGAACCGTTTCTCATCGCCAGCGCCGTCACGATGTGCTTGTCGCAGCGATTGGTGCGCAAGCTGTGCAACAACTGCAAACAGCCCTATCAGCCCGATGCCGCACAAGTGCGCAAGATGGGCCTAGAAAAACGCGCGTACGACAAATTCTATAAAGAGGCCGGTTGCAAACACTGCATGAACTTCGGCTTCCGGGGTCGCTCTGCGTTGTTTGAAATCCTGCTGTTTAACAATCAGTTGCGCGACGTAATTCTCACACAGCCGACGATCACAGAAATCCGCAAGGCCGCCGGCGAATGGATGTTTGAAACGCTGACCGAGTGCGGTTACCGCAACGTCATCAATGGCGTCACGACGTTTACGGAAGTCGATCGAGTCGCAGGTATTTAGAGCCTTTGATGTTGCGGCCCGTCATTCGTTTGGCGGGCTGGCATTTCTCGCGCCGATGGCATAGCCGCACGATTAATCGCGTGACATGCAGAGCCGCGTCCTGTGGACGCATGAAAATCCCAAAAACGCGCTCACGCCCTCAATATCAATAGCAGGCGAGCTTGAATCAATACATGCGGCCACAGGCCGCGGCTCCGTTGATTGCTTTGCCGACGTTGAATTCAAACACAATGTCGTCGGGAATATATTCGAAGCGGGATCACTCAAACGCCCTCATACCATCCTGCTGAGGCCGCAAGTGCTGAAAAACAAATCGTCGTAATAATTAGACGATTTTTCATTTCAGTCTGGCGTCGTGATAGCCGTTCTCAGCCCCGGTAGGGGCGAAGGCCGAAAGCCATGGATGAAGCGGCGCTAGCCGCGCAATCCATGGTCTAAGGCGCACCGCGTGTTAAACCGCGGTAGCGGTGCAGGTCACCTACGCCCCTTGCCGGGGCTTAACACTCTCGCGCTCGAAGACCCCGGACTGCGCTCCGACCGCTGTCGCGGTCTGCGCTCCATCCGGGGCTGTCAACCCATCAGCCCTGCCGGGCTTCAAGCATCAAAACACTAAACGCGGTCAGCTTCTTGACGCTACGGTCAGATGAAAAACGCTCTACGTTTCGCGCGACCAATCCTTCAAATGCTTCGCCAACACTTCCACGTTGCGCTGTTCCATGATGTGCGCAATGTGATGGTCCTTAATCTTCAAATTCTTCATCGCCGTTTCGGCGCGTTTCCAGAGGCGATCCTGCTTCGCCGCCGTATCCGCCAGATACAACTCCGTCACGATCTCCGACAGCTTGGTAATCATGATGTCATCACGGTTGTCGTAATACCGGTTGATGACCTTCTTTTGATAAGATGAGAAATCGCCCATATCCAAGGGGCTCCTAATTATTTTGTGTTAATCGTCTTACGGCGATCACCTATCGTTGCGACCGCGCCCACCCGGACGGCGACCGCGCGAATCGTTCCGCGGCGCTGTCGGAGTGCTGGGCTCATCACCCGCAATGCGCCCGAAGATCATACGTCCTGCCGAGGTTTGCAACATACTCGTGACG
>JAUIHO010000131.1 GCA_030432035.1 Phycisphaerae bacterium | reverse complement strand
GTATGCGCGGCGTTGGACTTGGGCGGCGCGCACGAAGCGCAGACCAGTCAGGTGGTTAAGGCCTTGGTCGATACGTTCTTTGCGAAGGATTGCAGCTTGGCCGAAATCAACCCGATGGTGTTGACCAAGGGCGGCGAAGTGCAAGCCATCGACGCAAAGTTTAACTTTGATGACAACGCGCTGTTCCGTCATGAAGACGTGCAGGCGATGTTCGACAAGACGGAAGAGAACCCCGCCGAGTTGCGGGCCAACGAGTTTAACCTGAGCTACATCGCGCTCGACGGCAACATCGGTTGTTTGGTGAACGGTGCCGGTTTGGCGATGGCTACGATGGATATCATCAAGCTGCACGGCGGCTCACCGGCGAACTTCTTGGATGTCGGCGGCAGCGTGACGAAGGATGGCGCGGTCGAAGCCTTCCGCATCATCTTGTCCGACACGAGCGTGAAGGGCGTCTTGGTCAACATCTTCGGCGGAATTGCCAAGTGCGACGTCATCGCCGACGCGTTGATTCACGCAGCCAAAGAAGTTGGCTTTAAGGTGCCGGTTGTCGTGCGATTGGAAGGCACGAATGTCGAAAAGGCGCGCGCGATGTTGAAGGAAGCCAACCTCGATGTGTTGGTGCCCGCGGATGATCTGACGGACGCGGCGAAGAAGGTGTGTGCGGCGGTTTAGGTTAAGTTAATGAGCCATTTCACGAAGTCCATTATTGCGGCAATCGCCGCAATGCTCGTAGTGCTCATTGCTTTATATTTCGGAAATCTCACGTTCTATCTCATACTTGCTGTAGGTATTCTAGTATTCATTGTTTGTCTAAGAGCAAACCCCAAGTATTGGTATAGACGTATCGCTGAGATTTGTTTTGGTATAGGCGCCAGCCATGCGTTGCTTCCGGCATTTGACGGCGTCTTTGTTTTTGAGCGAAAGGGCCTTTTCGTTGGCGGATCGTTTCTTGAGAAGGTGAATATATGGGGCTTTTTCGGATTCGGTGTTGTCTTTGCGTCATTCGACTTTTTCTTAATGGCAATTTCCTCTTGGGAGGGTAGGAAACAGTCGTACACGACAAATACATCTACTTCTGGTAGCTCATCACCAGTCTTAAACGCTGCGCGCGACGCAATCTACAACGGCACGACTACGAACGAGATGCCGCCAGATTTCTTAGATAAATATGAGGGGCTAGTCAAAGAGCGAGAGGAGTTACTACGGCAAAATGACTCTTTATCTAAGCCATCCGCAATTAAGGTAATTCTCGATAAAACTATAAAGGAGATCGAAAATACCGACCCCCGAGTAAGAGCAGAATACGACACACCTAGAATTCGAGTCATTCCAAAGGAGAATATCACTGGGAAAATTTCCCTTGTCGGAAAAGAAAAAAATGTTCGGGAGGCAATGCGATCACTTGAATTTGGTGGATCGATAAGTCGGGACATTCACGATGTAGAAATCATTGGCGAAGGGATTCCTGGACAGCCCGGAATTGCATCTATAGAGTCGCTTAAAGTGTCTATGAAACTTCCGGGCACGATAAGGTTCTCTCGGCTCGATCAAAGCAAGAATGAAATAGGTTCGTTCGAAGTAGACGGCGAAGTTACTGGAACCAAATCTGTTGCTGAGTTTAGCGCGTCCGTTCCGTCAAAGGTATTTTCGACTAGTTTTCCGATTGCTCGCAGCGGAACGGGCGAGATGCACTTCAAACTCAATATTGAGAAGTGGGCGGGATGTGCGTTAACTAGATTACCTGACTTCGATCGAATTCAGAGAGTGTTCACGCTCACTGAACCAAAGATGACGATACGGGTAGATCTTGATGTAGCGGGACTGAAAACAGCTTCAGGTGAGTTGAATGCTAGCGACAATGAGTTCGTTCAAAATCTTTGTGCAGTGATGTTTTGGTTGTCAAGAGCGCGGGAGGTATCCGACTCGGTTGGTTGTGAAATTGTATTGCCGAAGAATCTACCCGACAGCTGGGTGGACGAGATCGATTGGCTCTCGCAGCTAATCCTTGACGGCGAGGAGGTTTTGTTTGACCCGACCGTGGCAGAAATCCGAGCTTTAAGGAACAGTAATCAAAAAACGGAGGCGGACCTTCACGTGGGCAGCATCGTAGAGTTTGCGAGTATAGATACGAACCGGGACTTTGAGCTGTTCGGACAGAAGTTTTGCTTCGGCCCAATTTCTGTTAGCTGTGCGGAATGTGAAGTTCTCGAAGTTGGAGTAGTTGACGAGCAAAATGAAGAACTGCTTGCAATAAAATTAAAGCCAAAGACGGCGTGGAAGCTCAAACGAGTTGATCACGAGATTACGGATATACCATGACCCGTGTTTGAGATCCGTACAAAATGTAACTTCGACGCGATCTAGAGTTTGCTGTAAAGACAATATCAGTTTATTCAGTAGTGCGTCAAAATCTTGAATGGTTTCTTTGTCTGGTCCGTAAGTCCAATCTGGCCCAGTAATAGATGCTCGGTCGATTTCAACGAGGAATAAGCCCTATGACCGCATCCAACTTCGTACACCTCCACTGCCATACCCACTACAGCCTGCTGGATGGTTGCAATCGCATCAGCGAGTTGGTCAATCGCGCTAAGGAATTGGGCCAACCAGCCGTCGCGATTACCGATCACGGCAATATGTTCGGTGCAATCGAGTTTTACGAAGCGGCGAACAAGGCGGGGATCAAGCCGATCATCGGTTTGGAGGCGTACATCGCGCCCGGCGACCGCCAGGTGCGCGAGGCCATCGATGGCGAAACCAGCTATCACCTCTTGCTGCTCGCTCAAAACATGCAGGGGTATCGCAATCTGTTGAAGCTGACGTCCACCGCCTACCGCGACGGTTTCTATTACAAACCGCGCATCGACCGAGAGGTGTTGGAAGAGTTCAACGAAGGGCTGATTTGCACGAGCACCTGCCTCGGTGCCGAAATCCCGCAAGCGCTGATCAAAAAGAATCGGGCGTTGGCCGAAGAGCATTCCGATTGGTATCTCAAGGTCTTCGGCCCCGAACGCTTTTACATGGAATTGCAGGATCACGGCATCGAAGATCAGCGTGCCATCAATCCCGAGCTGATCGAAATCGCCAACCGCAAGGGCATCGGCCTGATCGTCACCAACGATGTGCACTACTTGAAGAAGGACGATGCCGAACCGCACGATGTGTTGCTATGCGTGTCGACGCGCGCCCTCGTGTCCGACGAAAATCGCATGCGGTTTGAGACCGACGAGTTTTATTTGAAGAGTAACGAAGAGATGGCGAATCTCTTCCCGTCGATCCCGGAAGCGCTTTCCAACACCGTCGAGATTGCGGATAAGTGCAACCTCGAACTCGATTTCAATAAGCGGTACACGCCGGTCTATCACTCGCCGGATGAAAAGACGCCGGAAGAGTACCTGCGCGAACTCGTCTATCAAGGTGCCGAAGAACGCTACGACGAAGTAACCGACGAACTGCGCGAGCGAATCGACTTTGAACTGGAAGTCATTCAGAGCAAGGGCTTTTCGAGTTACTTTCTGATCGTGTGGGACTTCGTGCAGTACGCCCGCCGAAACGATATCCCCTGCGGCGCGCGTGGTAGCGGTTGCTCGTCGGTGGTAGCGCACTGTTTGTACCTTTCGCAGCCTGACCCGATGCATTACGGCCTGTATTTCGAGCGATTCATGGACCCCGATCGCGACGAGATGCCCGACATCGATATCGACATCTGTCAGGATAGCCGCGAAAAGACGATTCAATACGTGCGCGAGAAGTACGGTCACGTCGCTCAGATCATCACCTTCGGAACGCTAAAGGCGCGGGCCGCGATTCGCGATGTTTGCCGCGTGCTCGACGTGCCGCTCGCCGAGGCCGACCGCGTGGCCAAAATGGTGCCCGAAGAGCTGAAGATGACGCTCGATAAGGCGCTGGACCGCGAGCCCGACCTGAAGCGGCTTTACGATACCGACGAGCGCATCAAGAAGGTAATCGACGTCGGTCGTCGCATCGAAGGTTTTGCGCGCAACACGAGCATCCACGCCGCCGGTGTCGTGGTTGCCGAACAGCCGTTAGACGATCTGTTGCCGCTCTATCAGCCGCCGGGCTCGGGCGTGATGGTCACGCAATACGACGGCCCGACGGTCGAACAGGTCGGCCTGTTGAAGATGGACTTCCTCGGGTTGAAGACGCTGAGCGTGCTCGCGCTCACGGTTAAGCTCGTCGAAGAAAACTACGGCATCAAGATCAACGTTGAAGATCTCGACCTAACCGACCAGAAGGTGTATCGCCTCTTCGCGGCCGGTGAAACCAAGGGCGTGTTTCAGTTTGAATCCGGCGGTATGCGCGGCGTCTTGATGAAGATGCGCCCCAACCGTATCGAAGATCTGATCGCTGCCAACGCGTTGTATCGACCGGGGCCGATGGTGAACATTGATCCGTACGTCGAGCGCAAGCACGGCGGCAGTTGGTCGACGCCCCACGCGATTATGTCGGAAGTATTGGCCGAGACCTACGGCATCATTGTCTATCAGGAACAGGTGGCGCGACTCGTGAACCAGCTCGGTGGTGTCGAGCGTAAACGTGCGTTCCGCTTGGCGAAGGCGATCAGTAAGAAAAAGATCGACAAGATCGAAGCCGAGCGCGAGCCGTTTATTTCTGGTGCAGTAGAGAAAGGCGTGCCGCGCAAAACGGCGACGGAGATCTTCGATCAAATCATTCCCTTCGGTGAGTACGCCTTTAACAAGGCGCACTCGACCGGCTACGCGCTCGTGGCGTTTCAGACGGCGTTCCTCAAAGCGTATTACCCGCTCGAATTTATGGCGGCGTTGCTCACGTACGATAAGGGCGACACCGACAAAGTCAGCGACTATATGGAGGAATGCAAGCGGCTGCAGATCGAAGTGCGACCGCCGGATGTGAACAGTAGCGGCGTCAACTTTACGCCGGTGCCGGGCAAGGGTGAAAAGCCGGGCTTTATTCGGTTCGGTCTGGCAGCGATCAAAGGCGTCGGCCAAAAGGCGATGGAAGCGATCGTGCAGGAACGCGAAGAAAATGGGGAATTCAAGGACCTATTCGATTTTTGCGAGCGCATCGATCTTTCAGCCGTGAATCGCGGTGCATGTGAAGCCTTAATCAAAGCCGGCGCGTTCGATACAACGGGCGCGATGCGCAAGGCGCTGATCGAAGCACTGGACGGCGCGCTCAAGAGCGGCGCCAGTTCCCAAAAAGATAAAAGCGCCGGCCAGATGACGATGTTCGGCGATTTCGGCGGGGGCGGCGACGAACCCGACGATACGCATCGCATCGGCAGCGAAGAATGGTCCGAAGCCGAGATGCTGACGAATGAAAAGGCGGTCCTCGGTTTCTACGTGACCAAGCATCCGCTCGCGTCGCACGAACAAACGTTGCGGCAATTTGCAACTGCCGACTGTCGCGATCTGCAACATTACGGCGAAGGCTCGAAGGTCGTACTCGGCGGCATGATCAGCCGCATTCGCATGGTCACGACAAAAAGCGGTCGCAACGCGGGTTCGAAACTGGCGGTGCTCAGCTTCGAAGACTTGTCGGGCGGCCTTGAAGCAATCGTGTTTAGCGAGCAACTGCGGCAATACAGCGAGTTGATCGCGCCCGACAAGATCGTGTTCTTACAAGGTGAGGTCGATCGCAAGCGGGAAGAACCTGCCATACGCGTGAGCGAGGTGATACCGTTTGAAGAAGGCCCGGCGCGCTTGGCCGACGCCCTCATCTTACGCGTCAACGGCGACCGAATGATGCCCGAACGACTGCGAGAAATCGAATCGATCTGTCGCGAGCACCCCGGCGAACAGTCGTTTATGTTGAACCTGCAAATTCCGCAAAAGATGTCGGTTTGGATGCGTTGCGACAGCCGACTGCGCGTGTTACCCGACGCGGCATTTCGCAATCGAATCGAAGGCCTACTCGGCGAAGGAGCGGTGTCGCTGGTGGGCAAGCGACTGCGAAGTTAGATTCAGTAATCGTGAACCCGCGAGGCAAAAAAAAGAATCGCACAAAGCGAATACGCCGAAGGCGTTGCGCCAACTAGCGCCGGGTTGCCGCAACAGCGGCTAACCGGGGTTGACGTGTTTATCGCGACGATCAACCCCAACGGGGTTGCGGCATCCATTGCTTGCTTGATGCCGCAACTCCTTCTGAGTTGATACCGAAACCAATCGTTTTTTATGCTCGCAAAACCGCAAACCCGATCAAGCGAGCGATTTCTCAGCGCGGCACAATACGGGCATGAATCGAGCGGATTACCGGGAACAAATTGACGCGGCCTGTCGCCTGTTAGAAGCGCGCATCGCTGAAGACGTGCCGTTAGAAGAGGTGGCGGCGGCGGCGTTTCTCTCGCCGTTTCATTTCCATCGGCTCTTTCGCGGGCTGACGGGTGAGACGGTGCGGTCTTACGTGCGGCGGCTGCGACTGGAACGGGCGGCGCATCGGCTAAGCCAAACCGACGACGATATCCTGGCGATTGCACTCGATGTTGGCTACGGCAGCCACGAGGCGTTTTCGCGCGCCTTTCAGCGCCAATTCGGCACTAACCCGTCCGTATTTCGCAAGGAGAAGATCGCCATGACCACCACGAGTAAACCTACGACGAGCGAACCGATCGACGTCCGCATCGAAACGCGCCCGGCCTGCACGGTCGCCGCGGTCCGACATGTCGGGCCTTACACGGAAGTCGGGGATACGTGGGGCGTGCTGATGAAATGGGGCTGGAGCAAGATGATGTTTGGCAAGCCGGAAACATTTGGACTATGCCACGACGACCCGGACGTGACGCCGGCGGACAAGCTTCGTTACGACGCTTGTATGGTTGTGAAGCCGGACACCAAGGTGAAGGGCGACGTGCAACTGATGAATCTACCGGGGTGCGCGTTCGCGGTTACAACGCACCACGGCGCGTATGACTCGCTCGGCGAAACGTACGGTCGGCTGTTCGGGCATATCGCGCAACACAAGATCGACGGTCGGCAGTATCGCTTGGGCGATCCGCCCTCGCGCGAGGTATATATGAACGATCCGCGCAAGACGAAGCCGCAAGATTTGGTGACGGAGATTTGGATGCCGGTGACGGCGGCGTGATGGTGGTTTTCAACGGTGAGAACGTCGAAGAACTCGGGGCATTTACGTTGAACGAATCGTTCTGAGGTTGCACCGTTGCATGCAACCCTCCCCTAACCCCTCCCTGCAAGGGAGGGGGATAAATGGCGGCGCACGAAGGGGATTAAGGCTCACTCGGCTAATCGAAGACAACTGTCTTATTGCCGCTGACGATGATGCGGTCTTCGATGTGGTAGCGCACCGCGCGGGCGAGCACCCATTGTTCGAGGTCGCGACCTTTTCGAACCATATCCGGGATGTCGTCGCGATGGTTCACGGCAAGCGTCTGCTGCGCGATGATCGGGCCCTCGTCGAGGTCGTCGGTTACGTAATGACTCGTCGCGCCAATCAACTTCACGCCACGTTCGAATGCCTGATGATAAGGCTTTGCGCCGGCAAAAGCGGGTAGAAAGCTGTGATGAATATTAATGATTCGATTTGGGTATGACGCGACGAATTCGGGCGAGAGAATCTGCATGTAGCGTGCGAGGACGATCGTATCGACGTCGGCTTGCTCGACGAGTTGTTTAATCTGCGCTTCTTGTTGCGCCTTACCGTTCGGTTGAATCGGCAAATGATGAAACGCGATACCAGCGGCCTCGACCGGCGCGCGTAACGCATCATGATTTGAAATCACCACCGGTATTTCGGCCGTTAACTCGCCCGTGTGTCGGCGAAAGAGCAAGTCATTCAAACAATGGCCTGCCGTGCTAACGAGAATCGCGAGTCGCTTGCGATGACCGGGCCAGCCGATACGCCAACGCATCTGATGTCGCTCGGCGACCTCGGCCCAGACGGCCGGAAACGCGTCTTCGGTGATCTCGAATCCATCCGGGTCGATCTCCAGCCGCATAAAGAAATCACCGTGCTGCGGGCAGGTGTGCTGATCGACATCGATGATGTTGCCGCCGCGTCGCGCGAGAAATTCGGTGACGGCGGCGATGATCCCGCGCGCGTCTGGGCACGCCATCAGTAAGCGAATAGGTTGCATAATCGACCATTAGAAAACGGCATAATCGTGGCCGCAAGACGACGATGTGGAACAATAGCTCTCAGGACTGGCAGGCCTAATGCCATTTTGGCGAAGCCCCCGCCATCCGTTATCATTCGATGCTTATCCGGTCGCGACTGCACGTGCAGGTCCGTCGGCCTTTTGCAACACACATGCAACCGCCAAGACAAAGAAAGAGCTTTGATGAGCGCAGTGACCACCGGTGCCGACGATAAACTGATCGCTGACTTTCAGCCGGGCGAGAATTTTGAAGACCGCGTGTTTATGGTGTCGCAAAAGGACCTGCGCACCACGAGCAACGGCAGCATGTACATTCACATGGTGTTCGCCGATCAGTCGGGGCAGGTGGTGGCCCGCATTTGGCAGGCCAATCAGCAGATGTACAACGTGATTCCCGAAGGCGGGTTCATCTCGATGCGCGGCCGCGTGGAAAGCTATAAAGGCAACCTTCAAGTCATCGGTGAGGCCATTCGTCCGCTCAAAAAGGACGACGTCGATCTCAGTCGTTTCCTGCCGCACACACGATTTAACGTCGAGACGATGTGGAACCGAATGCTGGAGATTCTCCGCACGGTCGAGAACCCGCATGTATTGAAGGTGGTGAAGGCATTCGTCACCGACGAAAAGATCATCGCAGGCTTCAAGAAGGCACCGGCCGCGATCACGAACCATCATGCTTACATCGGCGGCCTGCTCGAACATACCGTTGGTTTGCTCGAGTTGGCGAACCGAATCTTCGGAGACGGCAAGAGCGTCAACAGCTTGTTCCCCGATGTCAGTCGCGACTTGATATTGGCCGGCCTGCTGATGCACGACATCGGCAAGATCACCGAGCTGGATTACGACACGAGCTTTTCGTATAGCACATCCGGCCAACTGATCGGGCATATTACGCAGGCCGCCATCTGGCTGGATAGAAAAATCGCGGCGATCGAAGCAGAATCGGGTGAACCTTTTCCCGAGGACATCCGAAACGTATTGACCCACATTATCGTTGCACACCACGGCAGCTATGAATTCGGCAGCCCCAAGTTGCCATCTTGCCCAGAGGCAATCGCCGTGCATTACATCGATAACCTCGATGCCAAGCTGAACATGGCCTTGGCGAACATTCGCGACTCGCGCGATGACGATTCCGATTGGACGCAGTACGTGCGACCTTTGGAGGCCCGTATCTTCAAGAAGGATGTGATGGGCATTCGCAGCGACGCGGACGGTAAGTCCGACTAAGCGGGGCGACTTGAAATCAGTCAAAAAAGAAACGCGGTGCCAACGCATGGAGACGTCGGCACCGCGTTTTTGTTATTGATTGATTCGCGAAGCGAGGCTTACACGACCAGAGGGGCAACGATGAACACGAGTTGTTCGAGGCAGGTGCCCAATCCCAAAATGCTGAAGCTGGCTGTTAGAAAGATGGCCATCTTCACCTGATGTTTTCGTTTCATATCGATCTCCTGCCGTTCGACGGCGTCACGCATTCGCGCAAGGCGTTTAATTCTTCAAATCACCAATTGCCGATTTCGATTCACTAGCGAATAAACAGCGGTGAAACGGCACGCAGGATAAACACTTCGCAACCGCCGGGCAGGAGACCGAACATGGCCGTGCCTGCAAACACCAGCGACCAGCGATACAGTTTTTTTCGAGTCTTGAGTTTCATATCGTTCGATCCCGTTCCTTTCGAGGTTACGGCGTTGCCTAGAAGGTGAAGACGATGCTCGTCGTGACGCGTTGTTCGAAGATGTCGTTGGCTTCCACGCTTTGCAGCGGGAACTCATAAACCGAACCGAACTGAATACCGTCGGAAATGTTCCAGCGGAAACCGACGCCGCCCCAGAACACATCGTGACCGGCCACGTTTGACGCACCGATGTTGGCGTAATCGAGACCGCCAACGTTCAGCGGGAAGCGATCGCCGTCGGTGAGATAGTGCAGGCCGTGGAATTCGAGCAGCGGGAAGAAGTCGTCAAACAATTCGTATGCGACCTGGGCATCCCAACTGAACACAGCGTTACCCGCGCGATAATCCGTTGGGATTCGATAGACGGCGTCAGCGAGGAAGTTCCACTTACCGTAGCCTTTGTACATCGTGACGAACGTCGAAACTTCGTCGGTGCCGCCTTGCAGCAAACCGGCATCACCATTTGACAATCGCCACCGCACACCCGCCGATGCGATGAAGTCTTCTTCATGATCGACGTAGAACGCATACTTCAAACCAGCGGCCAGATCGTTCCAACCTTCATCGCTCGGAATGATCGGCGATTCCAGATCGGAGTAGCCGTCTTCAGTTGCGAAGAACTGCAATCGTTCGGTCAGTGCGATTCGAGCCTGGAAACCGTACACCATCAAGCGACCGCCGCGTAACGCCGTGGCTCGCGGAAATTCGTGATAGATAAAGAACGGCCGAATATCCGAGTTGATGAACGGATCTTCGAAGTACAGCGGCGAACCGATCGGACGTGGCTTGCTACGGAAATGGCGATCGCCGTAGAAGAAGCCCTTCCACAAAATCGGGTCGGGATCGTCGTTTGAATACGAACTGGTCGAGTCCGTGTCGACCGGCATGTCGTCATCGGCCTTTGTCTCGTTCGCGTCGCTAAGGGAGAGCGGCTCGCTGCCGGCATCCCATGGGCGATTGGCCGAGTAGTTGGGCCAGCCGTCTGAAGTGCTGGATTGCGCGAACACCGACCTTTGCGCGAGCGTGATTGCGAGCCCCAGCAGCAGGGCAGTGCGGCATGTGCGAGTCATTGCGATCTCCCTGAATGAATGGCACCAAACAAACGTTAGTGCTTGCGAATATATGATTTATCGGGGATCTGACAATCGAATTTTTATATTTGTCTAAATTTGTGGAATATATCGTATTAGTGCGGATTATCACACAGATAGGATACTTATACTCTGAAAAATCACAGGATTGCGCAAGTATTGCGCGTCACCATTGGCCTAATTGATATCGTCCAAGCCGTTACGGATTTCGAGCACCTTATCAAGTCGTGTGACCTTGATAGGGCCCATGATCTTATGACTAACACCCACCAGAATGATGCGGCGCTCTTCGAATTTGAAGCTATTGGTCAATTGCACGAGTGAACCGAGCGCGACGCTGGGAGCGAATTTGACGTCGCTCAGATCCAGCACAATCGGCACACCGATGCGTTCGGCGGCGGCGACCTGAACGTCGTCGAGCAAGGTGCGCGTCGATGCGTCATCCAGCGTGCGTTTGAGAATCTTCACGACCAAATAGTCGTCGTGCGGAACTACTTCGGTAACGGCGTCGCTCGCCATGCGGAAAGTCCTCTCGGGTTCGGGTTCGGCCCGATTATACGGATGCCGGTCAGATGCCGCCAACCGAAGAATTCATCGACAATTTACAATCCGGCGCTTGGTAAGTTGGCGGTAAAGGACTGTACTATGACCCGCCTTGCTCAAACTGGGCTTCCGTTCATGCGATTCATTGTCCGACATTTACTGCTCTGCATATTGCTAGCCCCGGTTACGATGGGGTGCGATGTACTTTCCTTCGTCGCCTTTCAGCCGCCGACGCCGGAAATCTCCAATCTCATCGTCTTCGGCGACAGCCTCTCCGATATCGGCAATATCCAACACATCACCGCCGGGCTCGTGCCGCTGCCGCCATATTCCAATGGCCGATTCTCAAATGGCAACATATGGGTGGACTTTGTGGGCTCGCACTTCGGCGTGCCCGTTCAGCCGTCTCAGCGCGGCGGCACGATTTACGCCGTCGGCGGCGCGACGACCGAGCGCGACAGCACGTTTTTCTTCGACGACGATTACCCCGTGAACCTGCGCCAACAAGTCTCCGACTATTTGCGCACCCGCTCGCCTCAACAAGACGACGTGTTCGTGATTTGGGCGGGCGGCAACGACGTGTTCGACATGGTGCGCGGCACGGAAACGCTGACGCCGCAGACCTCAGCCGACAACGTACTGATCGCCGCCATACTTTTATACGATGCGGGCGCGCGGGAATTCATCATCGTCAATACGCCCGACGTTCAATCGATCCCACGGTATCGAAACAGCTCGCGCCGCGAAACAGCAGCAGCGTTGGTGCGTGAGGTAAGCGACGCGTTGGACGAACGCATAAATATCCTACGACAGTTGGCTGGTATTCGCCTTATGACGGTTGAGGCCGAAGGTGTGTTGGCCGAGTTGATTGAGAACCCGCCGATTGAGATCACCGAACCGTTACTTCCCGCGTGGAGCGGCAGCTTCGAAGGATTTCTCGGCGACGGCCTGCTGGTCGACAATCCGGATGCGCACATCTTCTTCGATAGCGTGCACCCGACGCGAAAGACTCATGCATTCATTGCCAATCGGATCATTGCCGCGATAACAGAATTGATCGCGCTGCGCTAATTGGAAAACAGATCGAACCCGCCGGTAGCCGAGTCGTTCGATTCCCACCGTTTGCGCACCAGACCGAGGCCGTACACGCAGTATTCAAACTTGTCGCTGAGTTCGGCGAGCGTGGTGGCGTCCGGGTCGGTTTGATCGGTGCTGAGGTCGGCCGCGATGAGGTACGAGCGCTTGCCCTGATCGAAGTAATCGATCAGGCCATCTTTGGCGGCGCGTTTGCGCATACGTTGAAGATTCTCGGGATAGACGCCCGTCCAAAACAATGTGAAATCGCCAATGTGGCGATGAATAGACCGCGTTTTCTCTTCCTCGTCGGCGTCAATCCCTAGCTTCGCCTTGGTGAGCAATTCGGCGACGTTCTCAACGCCGCGCTTGCTGCCGTCGGTCATCAAATTGATTCGCTCGACGTGGATGAAATCGGTGAGCAGATCGGTGAGGTAGTCCAGCAGACGCGTGTTGCCCAGGCCAACTTCTTCCTGAAAACACGATTCCACCAGTCCCGCGAACCAGCGGTGCAACGGATGTTCGTGGGGTAGTTCCTGCACGGTAATTGACCTCCCAAGGCGAAAGGTGTCTCGAATACAAAGTGAGACCGTTCGGTGCAGTCGAAGGTCTCATACCACTATTTCTATCGTAGGATTTGATGAAGGCTCAGTAAAGAAATCGCTTCGAAAAGCACGTTATCGCCGCTTTATCGGGCAGATTTCGCGCGGCGGAATATTTCATTACCATCCCTTACGATGAAAACCAGCGCCCTGCGATACGACCTGCCTTCGGACCTCATCGCTCAATCGCCTGCCGATCCGCGCGATGCGTCGCGCTTGATGGTGATCGACCGTCAACGCGGTACGTGGACGCATCACATCTTTCGCGACATCGTCCAGTTCCTGCAGCCGAACGATTTGATGGTCGTCAACAACACTCGCGTTATTCCTGCCAAATTTGCCGCGCAGCGCGCCACCGGCGCGACGGTCGGGGGGCTATTCCTTCGCGAATTGGAAGTGGGGCGGTGGGAAATTCTGGCGGGAAACACCAAACGTGTCGCCGACGGCGAGTGGTTAAACATTATCGGCGACGAGCGACGCATGCGCATCATCGAACGCGGCGAGCGGGGGCGGTGCATCGTGGAGATTGATCCGCCGAGTCCGGCACTCGAGATTCTGGACGCCATTGGTGCGACGCCGCTGCCGCCATATATCGAACGACCAACGGCCACGACAAGCGCGGCCGATGCGAGCGACAGGGCGAGCTATCAGACGATTTTCGCGAATACACCGGGAGCCGTCGCAGCACCCACGGCGGGCTTGCACTTCACCGACTCCGTTTTGAATGAGTTGACCGCCAAAGGCGTCGATCGCGCCGAAGTGACGCTGCATGTCGGCACTGGCACCTTCGCGCCGGTGACGGTCGACGATCTTGCCGAGCACACGATGCATTCGGAGTGGTACGACTTACCCGGCGAAACGGCGACGCAACTGGCCAACACCAAACGCAACAAGGGGCGCATCGTCGCCATCGGAACGACGTCGGTGCGCGTACTCGAATCGGTTGAGAAAGGCCCCGCCGGTGCCGCGAGCAGTTGGACCAACCTGCTGATTTATCCGCCGTACGAATTTAAGAATACAGACGTTTTGCTAACGAACTTTCACTTACCCGAAAGCACTCTGCTCGCGCTGGTGTCTGCCTTTGCTGGTTACGATCTTATTATGGATGCCTATCGCGCGGCTGTGGCCGAACGATATCGATTTTTCAGTTACGGCGACGCGATGTTGATCGTATAAAGCGGAACCGGTTTACGGGCAGGCGATCGACTCGGTTATCCACTGCGCGATCCAACCGTTGTATTGCGGCGATTTGTCGGATGCGACATCGATGATCATCATGCGATGGTCGCGCGGATTGGGAAGCACCACCACCTTAAAATCCGTCGTGCCGTACACCCGACCGTCCACATACCAGTAGGTCCCGTTGGTGGAGCAGTTGGCCAACCGACCGTCGGGCGGGCCGAATTGCGAAAGGACCGGCGACGTTGGATCGGCTGCGTCGCGCAACATGCTGACACTGACCGTCACGGTTCCGGTTTCTATAGACGAGCCGGTATATGTCGCCTGATCGGACAGCGACATTCCTTTCGCGTCGGACTTCCAATTGAACCCCGTCGGTAGATCGATCGAAATCGACCAATCCTCAAGGTTGACCGTCCGCTCGGTATCCCATTCGGGCATGCTGGTATCCGCGATTTGCATTTGCGCGAGCGCCAGCGTTCCGACAAAGGCAATTGCCATGCATCCGACGGCCCAGCCGCGGCGTGCGGGTTTCTCTCGGGTATAGGCTTTCCACATATCCAAAAGCCTAGGTTGGAACCGAGTCTGCCGCA
>JAUIHO010000130.1 GCA_030432035.1 Phycisphaerae bacterium | reverse complement strand
GCGTGCCGCCGGCGCCGACTTCGTCGATGCGCCAGAAGTACGTCGTACCGGCGAGCAACACGCCGTCGTCGTCTGCATCTTCGTCTTCAGGGTTAAACGTCGTGCCGCTTTGGTTGCCTTGGAATTCGTCACTGTCTTCGTCGGCGTCGGCGACGTCGTTCATGTCCTTGCCGAAGTACACATCATGGCTGGCGGCATCGTCGCCCGCTGTCCAAGTCAGCAGCATATCGATCGGTGTCATGGTCGCGCCGTCGGCCGGGCTTGCGTTGGAAATCGCACCGGGCTGCACGCCGGTCGTGAACGAGAAGACATCGCCTTTGGTTGTTCCGGCGTCATTTACTTCGTCTATGCGCCAGAAGTATTCGGTGTCGGCTAGGAGCGTATCGAGTTCAAATGTGGTTTCGGTTTGGTTGCCGCGGAACACGCCCGCGTCATCGGTGTCGGCTTCGGTTACGGCTTCTTCGCTGGTGCCGAAGTACACGTCGTGGCTATCCGTATCGAGACCGGCAATCCAGCTCAGGTCGGTATCGATATCGACGTCGCTGGCGCCGTCGCTCGGAATCGGACCACTGGCAGTGGTCGGCAAATCTTCCGGATCGGGATTCGGATTCGGACCGGGATCGGTACCGTCGCCGGGCACAACATTCACCACGGACGAAAGCTGATCGACAAAGCCGTTGGCGTCGAAGATGAACGCGGTCACTTCGAAACTGCCCGTCGCCGTATAACGGTGCGAGATCGTCGCGCGATCGGCAGGCCCTTCAACAAAGCCGGTGCCGTCACCGAAGACCCAGTTCACCTGAGCGATCGACGCCGGCGAAAACACGGCCGACTCGACCGAGAACGCGACGGTGAAGTCGGCTTCGTCGAATAGCTGCACCGCAGTGATTTGCCCGAACGGCAGCGGTGACGGCGTGTTAATAAATGGGCACGATGCCCCCGTGCCGATCACGGCAGTTAGGGCGACCAAAAACAAATTGCGGATCGCGGCGTGTCGTTTCATCTGGACACCATCTCCTGCTATGCGGGCTCCCCCGAATCGCGGACGCGCCGGTAAGGGCACGCACGCCAACGGGTTTGGTTCACGTTGCACTGCGGGCGACATCCGATGTGGCCGTTGGTGCGGTTGCTATCAAAAGTTCAAACTACCGACGCCCTGAGTGGTCCCCTCACCCCGAATGACGTTGGCTGTTGCAAGTGCTGCAAAGGGTTGCGTGTGTTGAACGCAGCGCCGCGCGAGTGCTTGGACTCTGCGGCCTATCCGACTGTAGGGATGCACGCGCCACGCAATCAAGCGCATAGCACGACCATGAATGCGGACCCTACATCTGTGCGAGGTGGTGTTTTCAACCGATCTATTATAAGCCGACGACGCGCGATCTTGTTAGGAAATGGTAGGGCGGTCGAAAGCGGACCTGACCGTTTTTTAGGAGGCGTCCGCTTCGGCCATGCCGGGGGGCGGCTCTTTGTCGGCCTCGCCCAGCCGGGCCTCGGTGCCGCGTAGCATGCGTTCGATATTGCTCTTGTGCCGCACGACGACGATAACCGCCAACGCCGTCGCCAGCGCAAGCAGGGGCCATCGCTTGCTCAAATCCCAATCGAACGCCGCCCCCAAGCCGAGAAACAGCACGGGTACGGCAATCGCAGCGCAAATCGACGCCAAGGCCACCAGCTTGGTCGTGAGTGTGATTGCCGCCCAAACGACAAACGCGAGCGTGACCGGCCATGCGAGATGCGGCCAAATGCCGAGCAACACGCCCAACGCTGTCGCAACACCTTTGCCACCTTTAAAACCAAGATAAGGCGAGGCCGTATTTCCGAGTACGCAGGCAACGGCGACGGCTAAGCGAATGAGGTCCGGTAAGTAGAGCGGCTGGCCATCGAGCGCCGACGTGTATTCAACCACTAGCCAGCCCGACGCCAGCGACGTTGAGAGCCCTTTTGTTGCGTCGAGCAACAACACGAGCACGCCACAGCGCATGCCGAGGCGTCGCCCGACGTTGGTCGCACCGATGTTGCCGCTGCCGAACTTGCGAATGTCCACGCCATGCGCGTTCGCTACGAGCAACCCCATCGGTATCCCGCCGACGAGATAGGCGGCAACGATGATCGAGATGGCGGCTATCCAAATAGACAAATGACGTTTTTCTTATCCGGCCGGCGCTTCTTTGCGCCGTCTGACTTCCTGAAACAACGCTTCTAACTCTTCCACGTGCCGTTCCATGCTAATGCGCGGACGCAGCGCCTTAGCATGCCCCGCCATGCGCGCTCGCACGACCGGGTCGGCCAAGTCGCGAATGCGTCGCGCGAGCATGCCTACATCATCGGCACGGTCGATCACGAAGCCTTCGCGACCGTTGGTGATGACTTCTGACGCGCCATTGTGCGCCGTCGTAATCGCGGGCACGCCATGATACAACGCTTCGAGCACCACGCGGCTGCACGGATCGTAAAACGTGGGGTGCACGCACACATCAGCGGCGGCGAAGAATTGCGGGGCACGCTGCGTCGGCCCGGTGAAGGTGACGTATTGCGTAAGCCCGGTTTCTTCCAACTTGCGCTGATAGGGTGGAATCTTATCGCGACCGGCCACGACCAGATGAAAGTTCTTAAACTCCGCCGCGACCAATCGACCGGCCGCTTCTAGCAGCGGGCCGAGGCCCTTCAATCGAAAGTTATGGGCCAAAAAGACCAGCAATAGCGTGTCATCGGCGATGTTGAGTTCGCCGCGCATCTCGGCGCGCGCGGTGGCGCGTTCGTCATCATCGAGTACTTCCGGATTCACGCCGTTAAAGACGACGCGCACGCGCGGGTCCGTGACGTTGTAAAACCGCTCGCACTGTGTCGCGACGTATTTCGACACGCACGCGATCACCGGCCCGTTGGGGCGGAAGATGCGGCGTTCGAGATCGAGCTGTGCCTTTTGCTTGACGTTCATTGCCATCAAGGCGCGTTTAAGCAAGCGACTGGTGGCGCGGGCGCGCGTCGCCACGTTGCGTTCGACGGTTTCCGCCGTTAGGCCGCCGCGCGGTTGATAGACGTCGGCCTGGGGAAACGGCGCAACGGCGTGCACGATATCGAACGACTCGGCGGCGAGCCGCTTCTCCGTGTTGCGCACGTATGCGCCCAACCGTCGCGAGCGAATGCGCGTTTCCGGCGGAACGGTATGAATCGTGATGCGCGGCAAGTTCTGAGCGTTGGTCGTGGTGAACACGTGCACGTCGTGATCGCGCTGCGCGAGCAGTTGGGCGATCTCCATGCCGGATGTCTCGGCCCCGCCGCGCCAGGTTTCGATTCGTTCGATGATCAGAGCAATGCGCACGTGGTTGACTCGGTTCTTATTTTGCAAAGCGTCGTTGGCGCTTCTCGTCGTGCCGACGAATGCGGTTGCAACGCGCTTCGATGCGTCGAATAAATCGCGGCGACCACCATTCGGGATACATGCCGCGCAGTTTGGCGTAATGGTACAGGAAGCGCAGCCGATCGGCGCGGCTGACCAAACCGGCGGGGGCGCTGTAATGCAGAGCGGCCAAATCCTTGATCGTCCAACGTTTTCGCAGCCACGTCGAACGAATCATACGACCGAGGTCGATCAGGCTGAGCACGGCGCGACCGTCGGCGTTGCGTTCGAGGAAGATGTGGCACAGGTAATAGTCGCGATGAAAATAACCGCTGCGATGCAACCGGGCCGTGACGAGGGCGAGCTGTCGAATGATGTCGTGGCGATCGGTACCGCGCGGCGCATCGGCGGGATAGTCGCGCCAATGGGCAACGAGTTTTTCGAGCGACGTGCCCGCCAATTCGGCAGTAATGGCGGCGCTGGCCTGTTCCAAATAGCCCGACATCCGTCGGCCCCAGGCAACGGGCGTGAACGTGGGGATGCCGACTTGTAATAGCTTGCGCGCGAAATAGACCTCGCGCTCGGCGCTGCTGCGCTTGAATTTGAATTCGCGCATGCGGCGCAGTTGTTCTTTTAACGGCGGCTTGTGAAAGCGCTTGAGATATAGATCGGGTTGGCCTTGGTCGGTCTCGATGCGAATACGCTCGCGATAACTCGATAAGCCGGGCTTGTTGAGCGATTGACCTTTGCGGAATGACAAGGCGTTGTCGAGGGTGGTAATACCGATGCGCCGCAGCGCGGGCAAGTATCGGTCGTTGGTGTTTAGGTTCGTGTGTTTTGAAATGGAATAGGTATGCGGGTGGATGAAGTCATCCGGCAAGCGCGGCGTTACTTCTGCGCTATGCCGACTGTGGTGTAAATCCAATAATTGACGATATCGGCTTACAAAGAACTCATCGGTGGCCGGAAGCGGCCCGTCGATTGATGTTTGATATACCCCACGAAGCATTGCATCGAAGTGATGTTGCAAAAGGTGTGCAGGTGCGACGCCGGCAAACAAGTCTCCTAACGGGTCACCTTTGTAAAGTCGATGCTCGGCAAACAGAAGGGCATCGGAGCGTTTCGAATCATCTAATGCCTTCTGGTAGATCCGCGCCCGCTCCAAATCCAAAAAGCAAACATCCCATGCCGCTTCCGGCGCGTCGAGTCGCGTTTGTTTGGCGTAAACGTGTTTCGCCTTGGCGTCGGGCCACATGATGCCCGCGCGCCACATCTTGCCCAGCGCCAACCCCACCGCATACATCAGCGTGGTGCGTTCAAACTCATCGAGTTGCTTCGGTTTGGGAAAGCCGACGGTCAACCAATCGTTGAGCGTGTATTGATAGTCGATTGCTTCCATCAATAGGAAGCCGCGCCGCGGTCGTCCACCGCGTCTTTCTTCACCGCAGGCGGCGGCTTGCGGTGCGTTCACGCCCGCTTCCGTGAGCGCGTTGAGCGCGTGCCATTCATGCATCGGCGGGCTGAGCGTCGGTTTGCCGACGAAACGCGGCCAGAACCCTTCTTTCAGGCCGACATCAAACGTGCGTTTCAGAAAAAAGACGCGCGAGCCGGTTTCGCCCGACAACGTGACGCGCCGCACTTCACGATCGTCGTGCGCCGTAAACACCTCGCCCACATCGCCGTCCATTAGCGCGATGAAGGAATTGAGACCGTTGCGTTTGAGCAGCGGCTCAAATTCGGATTGCATGGTGAGCGAACGCGTCATGGGGCGGCATCGTTATCTTTTAGCGCCCGATCCGCAAGAACATTGCGCAGCAGCAGGCGGTCAATATCGTCGAGATGAGGCTTCCCGCAGTATTCGCGGTAGTGCCGTAGAGTTTCGACCGTCCGTAAATGTGGTCGCAGACTTTTAAACAACGCCGACAGATCGCGCAAGCGACCGTGCTGTCGTCGGATGGGATCGGCCCGCAAGCCACCGCGCGTCGAATCGATTAGAAAGATGTTGATAGGGGCACTCTCGGCTTGGCGCAGCAATATATTGCGCGCCTGCAAATCGATGTGCACAAACCCGGCGGCATGCATCTGGGCCAGGCCGGTTGCCAATTTGTTCAGAATGGCGCTACGTGCCCGACCGGCACTATCGGGTAACCATTTATCCAGTGACAGGGCGTCGGGAATCGTGTGTGTGACCAACCAGCTATCCACAAGACGTGTGCGCCGTCGAACCGAAGCCGTGGCCAACACGTCCGGCGCTTCGAAGGGTGAGTATCGGCGGATGTGTTCGGCGTTGCGCGCTTCGAGTTCTGCCTTGTCGCGCGGCCAAATGCTCCGTCCCCGACCGCCGGCGTAGCGATAGTGCTTCACGTGGATATCAAACAACGCGCCCGCGTGCTCGATTTGTCGGCGCGTGACGGTCGTACTGCGCGATTCAGAAACCACGGTTCCGGCGGCGCACCATTCCCGCCAGCTATCGTCGGTGTGTATTTCCCGCGCGCGGATGAATTCCGCGATGATCGAGTCGTGAAATTGAATTCGAAACGTTGCCATCGCGCCGCCGGGGATACACTGATTCACCAAACCGGCGACGGTATCCCGGCATCGCATTGCGGGCAACGCCTAGCGCTTATTCGATTTCTTTTCGCTTCAAAAAATCGGGAGGGATTTCGGCGGACTTCTGGCCAACGAGGGCGAAGTACCAAAGCGGCGTGCCGTCGATACTGAGCCGATGTCGGTACTTCTCAAGGTGATAAAGATCGATGCATTCGGAGAAGATCAACTCGCGAATGAGCCGCGAAAACCCGGACGTGTCCGATTCGTCGAGGAATGTTTCTTTGATGTTGAAAGCCACCCAGCCGCCCAGTTCGACCAGATTTAACGCCGAAAGAAATGCACTGGTCGGAATATCACCGAAGCCCAGCGCCGCAACGGTCGTGAAACAATCGATGTTCCAACTCTTCAACTCTTCCGTCGTCGACGGGCTGAGGTTGCAAAAGTCCTCGACATAATATGCGTCGTAAAGACCGGGTCGATCGCGATAGGCGGCGTCGCGCGCTTCAGGAATGATGTCGGCACCGACGAGGCGGGCGACGCCGTATTGCTTAAGCGCTTCGCCCATCATGCCATTGCCCGCGCCAAGATCCAACACTCGGCGTTCGGTCAGACTCTGCCCTACGCTGTCAAGCGTTTTTGCCAGCATGGTCGACACCTTCTTCGGCGACGCGCATTTCAGGCGATCGTAAAAGAGCTGCTCGTACAAGCCGCGTCGATCGTATATCGAGGCGTAATCGTGAAAGCGGAGCTTGACGGTTTTTTCCGCGTCGCGAACGTAGAAAAAAACCTCATCTTGGCCGAGATCTTTGCCGTTCGTCGGTGGGAATTGAAGGTGATGACGCATTTGCATGACGTAAGTCGAGCATAGCGATTGCTGAGAATATTGCAAATTTCCGAGAAAACAGAGGCCTTGGATGTATTTAGACAAATTGAGGCGTTACTATCAGTGTGATTGCGTGAAAAATGTTTAATCCGCTCACGCCGTGCGCGGTTTACCGATCAACGCCCACGCCTTTTGCCCGAGCGTAACACTTAGCAGGTCGGCCCCGCGACCGTTGATAACACGGGCGATGAGCAGCAGCAGTGCCAAAATCGTTCCGACCAAGAACCCGCCAAGGTGCGCCCAGTGCGCGACGCCGTCATCACTGCGCCCGACGACGGCAACAACATCGAATGCAATGTAGAACAACACTACCCAAAAGCCGCGAACTTCCCACGTCCGATATGCCAAATGGAAACCGGTGACAATGCCCAAGCGTATCCAGCCCACGACGTGCATCTTGTGAACCGGGAACAGCACCATGTACATCCCGGCCAACCCCATGATCGCACCCGACGCCCCCAGCGACGGAATCGGCAGCCCACCCTTTTCGGAAATGAGATAGATGAGCGATGCGCCGACCGCAAGGATCGGATAGATGATCAACATGCGCCACCAACCGATGGCGGCGTTTACGCGCGTGCCGAATACCAACAAGAACAGCAGGTTGCCGCCCAAGTGCATGATGTCGGCATGCAGGAACGCATTGGTGAACAACTGATACACGCGGAATTCGCCCGCGCCGCGCTGGTGCACGGGCAGAGAATTGTGCGCTTGTATAACTAGGTCTTTGTCGCGCGTGAGCCGGCTGCGCAACTGATCGCTACCCATGTACCACAGTTGGTAGTCCATCTCGTCCGAATCTTCCGGCGGGCCGGTGTAAAAGTAGGCGTCGTCCTCGTCGATCCACCCCTGATCCATGAGTTGTTCGATTGCCTGGCGTTCCGCTTGCTCTTCGGGCGTCAACGTCTCGTCGGCGAATTCACCACTGTCGGCCTCTTCCTCTGCGGGTGTTTCGACAGTCACGGTAACGGGTGAATCCATCAAGCTGCCGTCCTCGGCAATGATGATGGATGTTTCAATAGGCTCCGATGATTCGGTCGGCGCGCTCGTATCGCTCGCCGGCTTCGGTTCGGGTTCTTTCTTCGGTTTGGGGTTGCGCGCTTCCTCTTCCTTGCGCCGCGCTTCGGCCAAGGATTCATACTTGGCGTCGAACGCGGCCAAGTCGCCGTAGTGTTCATCGACCAAAAAGTACTGATACAAACCGGCGTGCGGTTCGGGACTTGCCGGCCACATCATCAATTGTTTGCGCGATTGCATTTTGGGCGAATCGGACCAGTCGGCCGTCCATACCCATATCGTGATCAGAATCGTGACGACTGCCGTGCCGCGAATGATCCACGGTTCTTTGGTGCCGAACGCTTCTGATGCGAACGGGTATATCCCGATCGGCATGATCCAACTGACCCAGCGCGCCCACTGGTGTGCTTTGCCATATGCATCGGCGATACGACCGTCGTCAGTCGTAATCAGGCTGCGCCCCGTATTGACGTCGACACCACAGTCGACGCAGATGCGCGTACCCGGCGGCAGCGATTTTTCGCACGCCGGGCACGTTACGCCGCCGGCATAAACCACGTCGCCCATCTTGCCTTGGACGTACGCGGCGTTTTCGTCGAACTCCGGCTCGGTTGCAACGGCACCCGAAAGCGAGAGGTCTTCGAGAAAATCATCACCGTAGCCGGAGGGTTCATCGGCCTCGATCTGTGCCGTGGGCAAAGCGTCGTCAACGTGGGCCACGGGCAGGGCCGACGCGTCCGCGGCGCGCCTGGCCTTCGCCTTCTTAGCTGCGGCGAGGAATTTTGCTTTGGGGACACGAAACGGCTTCTGACAGTCGGGGCAATTGAGTTTCTTATCCGCCGACTTGTGCGATATCTTCAGACGCTTTCCGCATTTGCATTTCAACCGAATAAACATAATGACAACCACTCGACCCGTCGTGTGTTTCAGTGTCTTACCGGTAGATTTCCGCCCGACCGATTACAGTGAAATAATACCAAAACGGGCGGCCCGCGCCAGCCTTTGGGAACGCCGTAACCACAATATTTGTTGGCGCGATATCGCCGAAACCGGCCAATTCCCCGTTTCGACCGACGCACTAGAATCCTCGGTGTGACCGGCCCGAATATGGGCGACAAACAGCACGAGATACGGGAGCAAGCAATTTCATGGAAACGATCGACGCCATCTATCAACGCCGTGCAGTCAAGCATTACGACCCCAATCACAATATGCCCGAGGCCGATATCGAGAAGCTCTTCGAGGCCGCCATCCAATCGCCAACGAGTTTCAATATGCAGAACTGGCGCTTTGTCGTTGTGCGCGATAAAGCCCTGCGCAAGGAGATTCGCGCCAACGGCAACGATCAGGCACAAATGACGGACGCGTCGATTCTCATCGTGATGACGGCCGACCTGCTCGCGTGGAAGAAGGACCCGGCGCGGTATTACAAGGATGCGCCGAAAGAAGTCGCCGACTTGTTGGTCAACTGGATGGGACCGTTCTATGAAGGCCGCGAATGGCAACAGCGCGACGAGGCCATGCGCTCGATCGGCATCGCGGCGCAAACGATCATGCTCGCGGCGAAGGCGATGGGGTACGACTCGTGCCCGATGATCGGCTTCGATCAGGAAGCCGTCGCAAAGTTAATCAACCTGCCAAAAGATCACATCGTCGGCATGATGATTTCTGTCGGCAAAGCCACCCAACCCGCCCGCCCGAAGCCGGGGCAGCTACCACTCGATGAAGTGTTGATTCACGATAAGTTTGCATACTGAACTCGCGTTATCGGTGTGGACTCGCGCTACTAAGTAAATCGATAAGGATTGATGGGAAGCAATCCTCAAAATCAACCCTCCCTTTCAGGGACAAACCCCAAACCCTCCTCTGCCTTGCAGGGGGGGGCGGTTTGCGTTTCCAAATGACTGCGAGCAAGCAACGAAGCAGTGTTGAGTTTTTAGATGGTTTGTCGGTTTTGTCGCATCATCAAATCGTCCGACGGCAACCCAATGTGGCGATGCGGCATACTCGTTCAACTCTGAAGAAGTTGCATCAAACAGTGTTGAAGCTCGATTAAACGCTTCTACAGTTAAACACAACCACCGAATCGACCATCGCCATGAGCCCCGCGACGCTCCTATTTAGCGCAACATCTAAGTATCAACTTTCCGTATCTTATTCGTAACCGATCAATTTTAGCCGACGTATACCGGCGTCGATTTGCTACGATCTTACGCAAAGGAGAAAACCTATGATCGCGTCCGTGTTAACCATTGCATTGCTACTTGCCCCTTCCGGAAACAACGATTCCAAAGGCAAGGCGCTCAACCCAAACGAACTCGACATCCCCGTAAGCGTACGCTTTGCCGTCGCGACCGACGACGCTGTGGTCGTGTACTATTCCGACGGCACGCAAACGGCGATCGATGATACCGCTAACGCGTCGGGTATCGCGCTGGCGAACGACGACACGCTATACGTTGCCGGTCCGCATTCACTTCGCCGCATCGATCTCGACACGGGCGACGTAGCCATACTCACCGACGACTGGGAGATGATCGACACGCCGACTGTCTCGCCCGATGGTCGGACCGTCGCATTCGCGGGTTACACGCGCGCGGCCAAGTGGAGCATTTACACTATTGGCGGCCGCAACGGCAATCCGCGTTTCATCGCTCACGGTTTCATGCCCGCATGGGATACTGACGGCAGTGCGCTGCTGTTTGAAAACTACACCGACGAATCGGCGCAGGTGTATCGATACGATCCGAACACGCGCAACGTAAGCAAAATCAAATACGACGAAGACGGCGCGATCGCCAACGCCGTCAGCCCGAGCGTCAGTCGCGATGGATGGAAGCTGTCATTCTCGAATGATGGCAATTTATTCGTGCGCGACCGCATGACGTATGAAACGCGCAGCGTGACCGACGGCTCGTTTTACGACAGTCGCCAAACCTTCACGCCTGACAGCAAGCACTTGTATTTCATTCGCCGAACGCGGAATTCGGTCGGCGAGCGCGTCGATCCGCGTGCGATGCGTCTCGATTTGGCGACGGGGCAAATAGACCGTCTGATCGACGGACCGGCACATGCGATTGCGGTTTCGTTGCGGGGGCGGCGATTTATGGCGATCACCGATGGCGAGATGGGGCCGCCGTCACCCGGTCAGGATGACAGCGATTGTTGAGATGACGCGTTGGTGTGTTGCGGCTCTTCCTTGCGAAGTCGCCACCACGGCAATCGAACGACGATGTAATGCGAACGAAAAGGCTGTCGCACCCAAATGAAAAAGCGGCGGGGAACTTGCTTCGTCGGTTCATCGTCGGGCGATGTGTTGAAAGCTATCGGAAAGACGCCGAAAACAACGCGCTTGCGGCCATGACGCAGTTGGATATCGATCAGGTCGCGTTTGATGGCGGCGGTTTGAATAGAGTTGAGTCGTCCGCGCACGAGATCCCCAAACCGTTGGGCGTCTGCTTCATAACGTCGCGGCCCGGCAAGCGGATGTGTTTCGGCGTACTCGGTAAACCAGGTTACAAACTGAGGCCCCATCGTCGCGATCGTGCGCGGCAACAGATGTCGGGCACACCCCAGCCGCTTGCGAATCAGCGCCTTCGCCTGATGCTCGATTTGCTCGGAATCAATCGAGCATACCTGTGACCAATCCTGATGGTCGTGCACAGTTGCTTCTTTTGTCGAAGCGCGAATGTGCTTGTCTGTCAGGATGCGAGCTAAAGCCGCTTGCTGTTCGGCGAGGCTCATGACCAAGCCTTTTCGCAAATGTTTTTCGCTTTGTCTAACTCCTCGCGCAACTCGGCGAACGGCGGGATATGCTCGTCGCGCTCCAGAATCACGCCTTTCACGTTGCCGCGCTCGACGACTTGTTGCAGCACATTCCAAACTTCGGGCGGCGTCGTGCTCGAATGGCTGTCGATCAACACATCGCCATCCCAATGCCCGCCGACAAAATGAAGTTGCACGACCGATTCTAATGGCAGCGCGTCCAATACCGCGTCGAGGTCGTAGCCGTGATTCACGGCATTGGTGTAAAGGTTGGTGACATCCAACAACAAGCCACAACCCGTGCGTTCGACGATGGCCCGCAGAAACTCCGGCTCCGTCATCTCGGCGCCGGGCATCTTCATGTGATAGGTGATGTTCTCAAGGATCAATGGCCGATCGATCACACGCCTCGCGCGACTTACGTTTTCGCAGAAAACATCGAGCGCTTCATTTGTAAACGGCAACGGTGTGAGGTGACCAATGTCAATGCCGCCGGCTTTGGTGAAGGCGATGTGCTCGCTCCACCATGGCGGATCAACTTGTTGCACCAACCCCGCTAGGCGCGTCAGATAATTTTCATCGAGCCCCTCGGCGCTGCCAAGCGAAAGGCACAAGCCGTGCGGAATCAACGTGAAATGATCCGTCAATAGTTGCAGGTCGTTCTGCGCCTGTGGACCACCATCCAAGACGTGATCGGCGGTAACTTCCAGAAAATCGACTGCCGAACGATTGAGGAATAGGTCGGCTTTGAATGGATGGCGATAGCCGATGCCGACACCGAGCCGCGGCAGTAGTTGAATATCACTCGTTGATTGCATGGCAATTATCCTCCACCGCAGCCGCCACAACCCCCGCCACCGCAGCCACCGCCTCCACTACCACAACCGCTCGAGCCGCAACCGCTGCTGCCCAATCCGAATCCGCCACAACCTGCCATCGACGCCGAGGCCGCATTCGCGCGTTGAAACAACGTGGGCAACGCCGCCATTTCGGTACCATCTAACACGGCAAGCCCCATCACACCAACCGTAATCAAACCCAGCTCAGAGTTGGGATCGTTCGCCATCTCGGCGGCCCGCTGGCGGTCGTCGCCAAAAGCTTTTTGCATCTGCAAGAGATAGCGCCGACCTAGATCGCTTATTCGGCGCTTATATCCGCCAACGAAGAGGATAATCAAAGAGATGGTTGCCATCGCAATCAGGAATCCGACATTGCGGTGGCCGTTCGACAACGCAATCGCGATTTTATATACGGCCAATCCCATCAGGATGGCCGTCGCGATCAGTCGAATCCTAAATGATTCTGCGAAGGGCTTTGGGTTCAGAATCAGTTGCTCGTCGAGTAACTGCGTTTCGTAAGCCTTCTTAAGCGCATCGATCTCGGTTGATCGCACTTGTTTGAACAACTCGGATGGATCGATCGAGCTACGGGTTCGGTCGCGAATCAATTGTTCGAACGGGTTGAGCTTGCCTGCGGGTTGCGGTCCATCTGTTGCACGCAAGGTTTGGTCGGCCCCCTTCTTTTCGGGATCACCGGTTTGCAGATAGCCCTGTCTGTGAAGGTTGAACACGGCAAGTCGTAACGCCTCGTTTACGCCACCGCGTAAGAAGGCGATTCGATATGAATCGGGATTCGTGGGAACCGGCGGCGTTTTCATGTGATGCGTCGGGTCACCCGGACGCAACATCAGCTTAGCAATGACGAGCACGCCGAACGCGATGACGCCATAAAAAATGAGAAACTCCGGCCCCGGCATATTGGCAATCGGGTTGTGAAGTAAGACATCCATTTGTTGGTTTACTCCCTTCTCACTCGATCGATATGTTAATCGTCTCGGTTTAACGTTGTCGCTGTTTTCGCCGTCGCTTATCTGCGACTGTTAACCTCCTCCGCAACCACCACAACCTCCGCCGCCACCGCCACCGCATCCACTGCCGCAGCTAATGCTGGAACCGGCGCAACTGGTCCACGACGAACCGCCGCCGCTGAAGTCGAATACAAAATCACCACACGAACCACAGTCAGCAAACGTGAAGTCGTTCTTGCGCGCTTTATCAAACATGTTGTGCACGTTTTTGTATTCCGTGCTCTTTAACAAGGAAGTGCCATTCAGCGCAACATAGAGAAGGCCTAACTTCGACGCGGCGTCTTGCGATGCTTGCCGCATTTTGGTGTTCGTATCGTTAAAGGCCGATTTCAATGCGTCGTGATAACGTCGCCCACAATCGGTAATGCGCGTTGCACTACCCGCCCACCAGGTAAGCGGCAATGCCGCCGCCAACATGAGCAACAATAAGCCGATGTTGTAATGGCCGTTCTGCAACGCCACGACGATCTTATAAGCCGCTAAGCCCGTCAGTAGCCCCAGCGCGCCAATGCGAATCGCCTGTGACCATTGAAGGTGTCGCGCCGGGCGCAGCAAGCTTCGTTCGGATAGATCGCGCAGGTGATGGTCGGTATACGCTTCGACGATCGCGCGACGTTCATGTTTAAACAATTCGCCAACAGCGATCGGGTTGGTCGCCATACCGAACACGACCTTTTCGAGTTGGTCGAGGTCTTTGATCGGCGGCGGGTGAAACGATTGGCTAATCTTTTTGTGACCGCCGCGCCGCGTGCGGCCGCCGGTGGTCTTGAGAAAGCCCTTGCGGCACAGATTGAACACGACCAGACGAATTACTTCGTTGGCCCCGCCGCGGAGGTAGGCAATGCGATATGGATCGGGGGATTCGGGTACTTCAGGTGTCGGCATGCGTCGCGTCTGGTCCCATCGTCTCGCAAACAGCCAGGCGGTGGCAATGACCGCGACGGCGCTGGTCGCGTAGAACTTGAGAAACTCCGGACCGCGCATGGTTGCAATTGCAGAGCCGAACATCGTCATAAGACGCTACTCCACCGCGTGACAGGCCGCCGCCTCAATCCGACCTGCCGCTTCGGCCCGATGCCGAATGGGTTGAGCGGTGCTCGGCCGACTTGGCCGACGCCCATCCCAAGCGAAAGTGCTGGTCGCGGTGCCGCCGCGCCTTTCGAAGAGACGCCTGGCGATCACCTGTCGGTTAGTAAAGCAGATTGCCCGACCCGGTACAGGTGAAAACTCCGGCAAAAGTTATAACGCCGATTTTGGGCTGGGAGAGCGGGGGATGGCTGTTTTCAGCCTGAAAACGGGGGCGGCGGTCGATGAAATGGTGCTCGACAGCCTTGAGGTGCCGTGGCGAAGCTGAGATTGTCAGAAAGACCTCGATTTATTGCCTGAAAACCCCGTTATCAGGCTCGCGTTCCGATCTGGTCGATACTATTATCGGACAAATTGGGGGCGTCCGTACGGTCACTCCCTACCCATAGCACTAGAACACCCGATTTCCA
>JAUIHO010000129.1 GCA_030432035.1 Phycisphaerae bacterium | reverse complement strand
ACGGCAAATACCGAGCTATACCGCTAGGCGGCTTGTAAGCGCACCGGGAAGACGAGTATTGCCAATCTGACGCGAACCGTCCGTAACAAGATGCGGCCTTGACTGCATTCACGGTCTTTTGCCGCTATGATCCTCAATTCCAAAACCGACCAGTTTACAATACGCCGACCTGCATGATGACCGCCCTACCCGATATCCTCGCACACTCAGAAGTCCGCGTTCGATATGGCGTTAATAGCCTTAGCGCGATCGGCCGCGAAGCCTGCGACTTGGGTGCCACGCGCATCCTCTTAGTCTCCGACCCCGGCATTTTCGCGACGGGTCACGTGCATCGCGCGACCGATTTCCTCCGAGAAGCCGGTCTCGAAGTCACGATCTTCACCGGCGTCGAAGAGAACCCCACCACCGATCACGTGGCGGCGGGAGTTTCCGTGGCCCGCGACATGGGTGTCGATTTCATCATCGGCCTCGGTGGCGGCAGCAGCATGGACTGCGCCAAGGGCATCAATTTCCTGCTCACCAACGGCGGTCGCATGCAGGACTATTGGGGCGTGGGCAAAGCGTCGAAGCCCTTGCTCCCGATGATCGCGATTCCAACGACTGCCGGCACGGGCAGCGAAGCGCAGTCGTTCGCACTGATCACCGACCCCGCCACGCATCAAAAGATGGCCTGCGGCGACAAGAAAGCGCTGTGCAAACTGGCGATTCTCGATCCGGCCCTGACGCAAACGATGCCGCGCGCCGTCGCCGCGGCAACGGGCGTCGACGCGATATCCCACGCCGTCGAAACCAGCGCGTGCAATAAACGCACAGACCTATCGCGTCGATTTTCGAAGGATGCCTGGCAACGATTGTCCAACCATTTTGAATCGTCGCTCAACCATCCCGACGATGATGCGGCGCGTGGCGAAATGCTGCTCGGTGCCAACCTGGCGGGCTGCGCCATCGAGCAATCGATGTTGGGCGCGGCGCATGCCTGCGCCAATCCGCTCACAGCGCGATTCGGCATCGTCCACGGCCACGCCGTCGGCGTAATGTTGCCGCACGTCGTTCGATATAACGTCGAACACGCCGAGACCAATCCGTATTCCGACTTGCACGACGACGGCGCGGCGCTGGCCGATCGGCTCGCATCGCTATTCGCTGCCGCCAATGTGCCCAGCCGCTTGCGCGATATGAATGTCACCGTCGAATCGATGCACGGCATGGCCGAAATGGCCGCCAAACAGTGGACCGCGCAATTCAACCCGGTCCCCGTCGACGCCGACGCCCTGCTCGATATCTATCAAGCGGCGTATTAAGATAAACGCGCGGTCTGTTGGTCAACGAAATAATTACACGCGTCACTTGCTTGAGAAATCTCGATAGAATTTCATGATTAGCTCGACTCGATTCAAACATCCGCTCGCGATCACACTCTTACTCCTCGCCCTCATTGGTTGCGCCGAGCCGCGGCAGTCCGTCAAACCCGGCATCAATGAGCGCTTTAAGGGCGACTTCGCCGTCGGCCCTTGGGTCGAGCGCTTCGAATCCGAAAGCCGCGAAGTCTTCGACCACCGCCAAGCGATCATGAGCGCCGTAAACGCACAACCCGGCGACGCCATCGCCGACATCGGCGCAGGCACCGGTTTCTATACGTTCATGTTTGCCGACGCCGTCGGCCCAACGGGAACCGTCTACGCCGTCGATATCGCCCGCCCTTTCATCGAGCGCATCGCACAGCGCGCCGCCGAACGCAAACAATCGCACATCAAACCCATCCGCTGCGCCGAAGACGACGCCAACCTGCCGCGCGCTTCGATCGACATGGCCTTTATCTGCGATACGTATCACCACTTCGAATACCCCGACGCAACGATGGATAGCATCGCGCAGGCCATGCGCCCCGGCGGCGATCTTTACGTGATCGAGTTTCGTCGTTACGCAGAGGGTGACGGCACCGACGACGCCAAATGGATGGCGTTGCCGCAGGAACGGCGCGAATGGATTCGCGGTCACGTACGATGCGATCGCGCTACCATCATTCGCGAGATCGAAGCCGCCGGCTTTCAACACAACGACGACTTCGCCCCAGACTGCAACGATTTGATGGCCGAAAATTACCTGATGCGCTTCACGCGAAACGACTTGTAACGACCGCTCATGCTTTGCCAACGCCAACTACGCAAAACGCCACCAACCTCCGCCGCATCGACCTGAAAACCGCCCCACGCTGCCGCTGCGAACTGCAAAGTTTCGTCAGAATTCCCCGCCGCAGCACCAACACCACCCGTTTTATCGGGTCCTAGCCACCGATTCCGAACAACGCGAAAATCTGTAAGCGCCGACGACCAATCCCTGTATTAGAGTTACTAAACAGGCTTCGGCCCGGCGTGCGGAACCAATGGCGGTCCGTTATCGTAAGTACCGATATCACCGTCAGATTGAACTCACTGCGTTTTGCCCCGATATAGAGGGGGGCGTCGTTGCGTTCGCAAACTATCCGCCCGCCCAACGTTTAAGGCAGTCAACCATGCTTCGTTTCAAGCCATTTAAGCTCGCGTTCGGTATGCTCATGCTTGCCGGACTGGCCTTCGTAGCCTCCGACCAGCTCTCCGCCATCAAGATCGCGCGCCTCGAAACGCGCATCGGCGATCTCGAGCGCGAGATGACCGAACTCAAGCTCTACGCCGAACGCATCACGGCCGCGCGCCGCGTCGCGCAAGTCAACGTGATGGAACAACGCCCCGGCGACGACGCCAACGGGCCCGTCACCGTCATGCGTTGGCAGCAAATCGGTAGCGACGGCGAATTGGGCTTGCCAGAAATCATCGAGATTCGCGGCACCCAGGCATACTTCGAAGCGCTAGTAATCAAGTTCGATTACGACCTGATCGGCGAGACCGACAGCGGCGAAACCAATCTCGCTCTCTTTAAGCGTACCTTCGGCGATTACCAAGCCCCCATCACCGGCTATCGTCTCGATCAAACGGCACCGACCTTTTCGACGGCCACGCCGCAGGAATATGCGCGGCATAAGAATATCTGGGAACGCTTTTGGAATCTCACGACCGACAGCGAGCTTGCCAAAACGCTCGGCGTGCGCGTCGCACAGATCGAAGCCCCGTCCGTCAAGGTCGAGCCCGGCCAGATTTGGGAGATCGCCCTCGACGCCGCAGGCGGTCTAAACGTCAAGCTCCTCGCCACCGACGGTCCGGCCGTGCGGCAGGATGTGGTGAGTTTGAATGATGTGGGTTAAACAAACGCCGATTCAATTTTCTAAACCAACAGACCACCGACCTTGTTCTGAATTGCAGGGTGCGGTTGACCTGCCAGCCTTTTCGCAATTGCTTTAAACACCCCTTCGTGAGCAATGCCTGAACACGCACCGGGGCTGGCCTCAATAAAGTGCCATTGCCCCGATCGATCTTTTGCAAAGTCCGCGGCAATTAATCGAGCTGTAAACGGCATGGCTATCATTGCCGCTGACGTCGCAATTTCGTCCAAATCAGAATCCGAAGGAGGGAATCCAATCGGTTCCTTAATCGCCGATAGGTAATGAAATGACCACGCGAACGGCTCTGCGTCGACGATCCAAACGCGTACCTCCTGAGGTATCGTTCCGTAACGCCACGTCCCCGCTTCGGCAATGTCCAGCCACTCGCGCGCCATGATCGTGGCGTCCCAACCAAATGCACGACGAAGTTCTTCACATTCCTCGCGTAGTTGTCGCTCGTTACGTACTTTCGAACTCTGACCACCACGCTTCCACGACGAAACAGACGTCCGAACAAAAAGGGGAAACGTCAGATCGTGCGGTAGCGCTAAATCGACTTCCAATCTCCACGTGCGCGGCGTCGTGATGGCTATGCCTGCATCGCCCAATGCGCTCAAAACGTCATCAAGCTCCGTCAAAGATTTCCGCTCGTCCGTTCGATCTCGAACACCGGGATACTGCTTCACCAATTCCGCGTATTGCAGCTCTGGAACGTGATAACCAAACAAAAAGCCCTCAACATCCGCCGACGCCTCCTGAATCGGCACCGCGCCGACTTCTCGCAACCAGCGAAGACGCAGGTCACGATGCTTTTCCGCATGGTTCCAATCTCGTTGGTCATAGAGCAACTTCATGTACCAGAATTCCGAAGGATCCGCTTATTTGGAGTGATTGACTTAAGCTGAACACAATCTTGAACTTCGCTAGCTCTTTTCGAATCTCAAGAGTTCGTTTATTTGGCAACTTGGTTACACCGACGACTGCATACGTGCTCATTTGATAATGGCACTATACCACTGCCAACTCCCGCTCCACCTTTACCAACACCGCCTTAAACGCCGGCGTGCGCGATTGTGGATCGACCGTGCGCGGCACCAGCACGTTCGCCTCAGGGTAATACATCACCGCATTGCCGGGACGGATATCGAACGGTCTCACCAGCAAGCCCTTTAGTACGCCAGTCTCCGATCGCACCGTTACGCGATCGTCTTCGCGCAGGCCGCGCGCTTTGATATCTTCCGCGCTCATCAAGATCACATCGCGTCGCGTTTGATGGCGGTAGATATCTTCTTCTTCGTACACGACCGTGTTGAACTGCCCTTCCGAGCGAATCGTCATCAATCGCAACATTCCTTTCGGTCGCGCCGTATCGGGTATCTCCAGCGCCGCAAACTGCGCCTTGCCGTTGGGCGTGTTGAACGTGGGCGTATGAAACGTGCGACCATCGATCTGAAACTCTTGCTTCGTCTCGTCGATCGCGCCCAACTTCTCCCACCCCGGCACGACTTTGGCAATCGCCTGCCGAATCGTGCGGTGCTGTTCCATTGACTTGAAATCGACCGGGCTATCATCACCGACCACGCGTCGCGCCAAGCTGGCGATCACGCTCACTTCCGGTCGCGGCCCGGCGTGTCGTGGTTTGCCGCCGTCGCTCAGCCGCACGTAGTTGAACATCGATTCTTGCGTCGTCTTTTGCGGATCTTCATCGCGTGCCAAGACAGGCAGCACCAACGTTTCGCGACCCCGCCCCCACGCGTGGCCGGTGTTCAATGTCGTACTCACATACACCATCATGCCGGTATTGTTCAACGCTTCTTCGGCAAAGGCTGCATCCGGATTGGCACCATAAAGATTACCGCCAAGGCAAATGCCGAAGTCCATCTCACCGCGCGCCGCCGCTTCCATGCAACGCATGGTGTCGTAGCCTTCGTGCTCGGGCAGCTTCAACGCGTATTCGCGTTCGAGCGCTTCGAAGATTTTGTCCTTGAGTTTCGGCGTGACGCCCACGCTGCCGATGCCTTGCACGTTGCTATGCCCGCGAATCGGCATCATGCCGGCGTTCGGCTTACCGACCATGCCGCGCATCAGCGCAAGGTTGGCAATCGAACGCACGTTCTCGACGCCATGCACGTGATGCGTGATGCCCATCGTCCACGAAAAGACGACGTTTTCCGCCTTGATATAACGCTCGGCGATTTGCTCGATTTCGCTGCGCGACACGCCGCCCTTGGCCTCGATCTCTTCCCACGTCGCATTCTCGACAGATGTCTTAAACGCTTCCCAATCATCCGTCGCTCGCGCGATAAAGCCGCTGTCGATCGCACCGCGCTCCAACACGACCTTGGCGATGCCCGTTAACACCGCGATATCACCACCGATGTGCGGCTGTACGTAATCGCTGGCGATCTCGCTACCGAAAAACAAACTTCGCACGTCCGACGGTACGCTGAAATTCACGAGCCCTGTTTCGCGCAGCGGGTTGATCACGACGACATGGCCGCCGCGGCGGCGGATGTTCATCATCGTGCGCATCAGTCGCGGATGATTCGACGCCGGATTGCCGCCGATCAGAAATAGCAAATCCGATTGTTCGACATCGTCGAGCGTGATCGTCGCCGTCCCGGTGCCCAACGCCTGCGACAGCCCCACGCCGCTGGCCTGATGGCAGTAGTACGAACAATTGTTCACGTGATTGGTGCCGTACATCCGCGCGAAGAGCTGTAACAAAAAGGCCGCTTCGTTGGACGAACGACCGCTGACGTAGAAGTAACCGCGCGTCGGGTCAGTCGCGCGCACCTTGGCAGCCACGCGATCGAGCGCATCTTCCCAATCGATCACGCGATATCGATCGTCGCCCGGCCCCGCATACAACGGTTGCACAATCCGCCCCGCGTGTTCGAGCTCGCGCGGTGTGAACGTCTTTAACTCGGCAAAGCCATAACGCTGGAAGAACTCGGCCCGCAAACCATCCTGCATATCGGCGGCCATCGCCTGCAGCGACTTCTTACAAACCTCCGGCCAATGCCCCGCCTCATTCCGCATGCCGCCCCGCTGCCCGCCCATGCCCAGCGCACACGTCTTGCAAGCATTCTTCGACCGCATCGCCCGCCACAACCGCCGCCACCCAATGCGGTCAGCGATCTCCAACGTGTATTTAACGGCCGGCCAACCGCCACCGGTTTTGAGAGGCATGAGGGAGCTCCTTAATTGATTTAACGACGATAATAAGAGTAACCAGATGTTATCGAATTATGTTCGCATGAAGAATAATGATGGCCAGATTTATTCGAATTGATACTCGCCGACGATTCGCTCAATGCGAAAATCGCCCTGATCAGCACGCTCATCAGCCACCTCGATTATTGACATTGGCGGATCGCCGTAGCTGGCAAGGATCCATGTGTATGGATTCGCGTCATCGTCACCAATAACACATGAGCACTTTAAAACCTGTGACAGCTTATTGGCATGCCAATGATACGCCTGAATCTCACTGAAGTTTGGGGTATCGACCAAAGCAGAGTTATCAACATCGATGGTTGCTAATCCCGGAAACTGGCTGCTCGGGGTCGAGTAGATAAATGCGATCAATTTGTACTCACGTTCCAACCCAAGCAAGGCTGAGTGATCGAATAAAACGAGTATATCTTCGGTGGCTAAGTCGAATGCATAAGACAACGCATTCCTTAGCGTATCCCGATCTACCCAATTGCTAAACAAAATATCAAACATTGATTGGGTACCACTGACTTTAGGGAGTAGGGTCCCGCTGTGCGGCCCATTTCGCAACCCAATCAAGCCGAATTCAAGAGCATTGCGACGGACGGCACTCACCACACCGCCGGTCAATCACAACACGCGCGTCTTACCAACCATGTGGTGCGCACAGCGGGACCCTACGGATGGTCTCTCCGCCAATGCCCGCCTGCCAAACGTCGCGCGCGTGGCGACGTTGAATCGCGAATCCCGTTGTACCCGTTGTGTTGTCGCAGGTCCGCGCGCCAACATCCATTCCATGCGACCACAGGCCGCGGCTCTGTGTGTCGCGTGGCGATCACGTCCCGCACACTTCGGCCCCACGTTCCGCGCGCCACGGGCATTAGCATTCTTATTGCGATACGACGAAACGATCCCGCGCTCATCACGCCCATCGCCTCACGCCTTCAAGGCTCACTCCGTGTGCCACACAACCCATGCCACACGCCTTCATGCCTCAAACCGAATGCCTCACAACCCAAGGCCGAACGCCTCATGCCACACGCCTCGCACCATAAGCATCGCGCGTTAAGCCATCACATCCGCATCGCACTTCGCAAGCGCGATGACAAACGACTAAGACGCAAGCCACACGCCTCAAGCCCCAAGACCCAAGACCCAAGACCCACGACTCTCAAACCATCCCCCCATACGCTTCCTCATTAAACCCAACATACAGCGTCTTGCCTTTGCGAATCGTCGGCGCGCGCAGGTTGCCCGTGGGGCCGAGCAGGTGCTTTAGCAACTCCTCCTCGCTTGGCTTATCTTTCATTTCGATCGTGACCACGTTCTTACCGCGCGCTGCGACGATCTTGTTGACTTGGCCCGCCAGCTCCATCGCTTCGGCTTTGCCCAGCTTGGTCTTGTTCGCCGTTACCGTCTCTTTGGCTTCCACATCGTGATTCGCAAGGAACCCTTGCGATTTCTTACAAGACGTTCAGCCGTTGCGGTGATAGTGCCAGTCGATTTTCTTGGCCATCGTGAAGTCCTTTCGTGATGATGGTTGGTATCTCAAACGTGCAATCGTCGCATCGCTTTGATACGACGGTTCGCGTTGACCTTATCCGAATTCTCGTGGGAAATGTTGAAGTTCGCAAAGTAGACCGCAGGGTGCCCCATCCATTGCGATAGCAATGGGTGGGGAATCGAGCGTGTTGATGAAGCGATCATGCTTCTCCCGCGAATTCACCGTCGCGATTCCCCACCCTTCGCTGACGCGAAGGATGGGGCACCCGGATTTTATAATTGCAAAGCATTCGTAGGTCAGGTGATAACCTGACACCGAGCGCAGGGCTGATGTCGAATATACAAAGATAGGTCGCCCGTATCGGCGGGTTTCGTGCGTGCGATTTATCCACAGTCGCTGGTGGCAGAGTCAGGTTATCACCTGACCTACAAGACTCTGATCGATGCGCGAGGGATTTTCGTCGCGATTCCCCACCCTTCGCTGGCGCGAAGGATGGGGCATCCAAATTTGATGAATGCCAATACCGCGCATAAAAAAAAAGCCGACCGCGAGCGTCGCTCGCGATCGGCTTTTGGTTTCATCGAATCGATTGATTCGGCTTGGTTCAACAAGCAACGGCTTTTGTGCAACCACTGCTGGTCGCTGCCGCGTCTTACTCGTCGGCTTACTTGCCCTTGAGTTCGACCTTGCCGCCGGCTTCTTCGATTTCCTTTTGAAGCTTTTCGGCGTCTTCCTTGCCGAGGTCTTCCTTGACGGCCTTCGGTGCCGAATCGACGATTTCCTTGGCTTCCTTCAGACCGAGGCCCGTTGCAGCGCGAACAACCTTGATGACGTTGATCTTGCTTGCACCGGCGTCGGTCAACACGACGTCGAATTGGCTCGGTGCGTCGTCGCCGCCGCCTTCGTCGCCACCGCCCGCAGCCGGACCGGCCATCATGACAGCGCCGCCGCCGGCCGGTTCGATGCCGTACTCATCCTTGAGGTAATCGGCGAGGCCTTGGGCGTCTTTGACGCTGAGGTTCACAATCTTGTCGCCGAGATCCTTGACCTCAGCGCTGAATTCCTTAGCAGGAGCTTCAGCCATAATACACAACCTTTCGTACAGATGCGGGCCGCTTCGTTCACACTGCGGTCGCCGCCGTTTGTCACCTTCCCGCGGGTCGGAACCCCGTTGGTTCCGTTTAACCCGAGCGTCGCTTTTTAGGCGACACCGAAGACCGAGGCCTGCGGGTTCGTGATTGCAATTCGTTCTATTTGCGGGCCGTCGAATGCATGGCAAGCATGCGTCGTCGTTCCGCGTTAGCCCCCGGCCATTGGCCGAGGGTTAAATCTCGTTGACGAAGAATCGCTCGAGCGACGTTAATCGACACCTGCGATTCAACCGGCAGCCTTAGGCCACCTTGGTGATCGTCTCGCCCTTTTCGAGCTTTTCGACGATCGCATTGACGCAGCCGGCGATCTTGCCGCCCACGTTGAGCTGACCGGAAATGCGTCGCGCCGGGCTGATGATCAACGTCAGCACTTCGCCCTGCAGTTCGGCCTTGCTCTTACGCTTGGAGATATCGTCGATCGTGAGGATATCCGGCTCGCCATCGACGAGACCGTTCTTCAACTCAAGATTCGGATATTCCTTGACCAGCTTCATCAACTGCTTGGCCACATCGACCGGTCCGCTGCCGCCGGTAACAAAAGCACACGGGCCGGACAACTGGTCGGCGAGCGGCTCGAGCTTGGTGCCCTTGAGCGCGCGGCGCGCGGCCGAGTTCTTCACGACGTGCACTTCGACATTGCTGTCGTTCAGCGTGCTGCGGAAGTTGTTCACTTGGTTGGCGGTCAGGCCGTGCACATTGACGACCAGAACGTCTTCCAGTTCGGAGTATTTGTCCGCCAAATCGCGACGGAGAATTTCTTTGACTGCTTTGCTCATCGCGTCGCGCTCCTTTAGTCCTGGCTGGCGACTTGCAGCCGCACGGCGGGCGACATGGTGCCGCTCACGCAAACCTTCTTGATGTACGTACCCTTGGCGGCCGACGGCTTGATCTTGCGCAAGTGATCGACGAACGCCTTGAGGTTTTCCTTGAGGTCGTCCGGCGAGAAGCTTGCCTTGCCGACGACGGCGTGCACGTTTCCGCCCGCGTCGTTTCGGAAGTCGATCTTACCGGCGGCAAAGTCCTTTACGGCTTGCTCTACATCGGGCGTGACCGTGCCGTTCTTGGGGCTGGGCATCTTGCCCGACGGACCGAGCGTACGACCCAAGCGACCGACCTGGCCCATGGCACGCGGGTGCGCGATGGCCACATCGAAGTCGAGCCAGCCGTCACTGATCTTCTTTACGAGATCGTCGATACCCGCTTCAACGGCGCCGGCAGCCTTGGCTGCTTCGGCATCAGGGCCGTCGCAGAATGCGATGACCTTCTTGGTTTTGCCGATACCCTTGGGCAACGAAATGCTGCCGCGCACCAACTGATCGGCGTGCCGAGGATCGATACCGAGGTGCACGACGACGTTGATCGTTTGGTCGAACTTCGTGCCGCCGGTGATATCCTTCAGCAGCGTGAGGCCTTCGTCGACCGGGTATTCCTTGTTGTGTTCCACCTTGCCGGACGCGGACTTGTAGCGACGGCTCTTGCCGCGCATAGGCTTTCCGCGTCGCTTGCGACCGCCACCGGCCGAGGCTTCTACGACCGGCGCACCGCCGGCATCATCTTTTGCCATTTGCAATCCTTTCTTCGACTGAGTCGTCTGCTACGTTTGCCGGCACGTAGTCGAGCCGTTTGGTTCGAAGGCGAGGCTGATATCCGTATTGCCTCGCTTATCTTTATCTATCTTTGGAAGGCGAGTTCCACCCGCCCTGTCGATATCGCATGAATCAATTGCGCTCTCTATTTAATCGCAGCGATTGTTGCCGTCGCGAAGTGGTAAACACGGGCTTAAGCGTTCGTGTTAAATCCGTCGCGTCGCGGGCAGTAAACGCAACTTAGCCGTCGACGAGCAGGCCCATATTGCGGGCCGTTCCGGCGATGATGCGGGCACCCGCTTGGATGTCACCGTGGCAGTTCAGATCCTTGATCTTCGTCTGCGCGATCTCTTCGAGTTGGGCTTGCGTGACCGTGCCGACCTTTTCGCGATTGGGCACACCCGAACCCTTATCGATGCCGGCGGCCTTCTTGAGCAACACGGCCGCCGGCGGGCTCTTGATAATGAAATCAAACGTGCGGTCGGCATAAACCGAAACGACGGCCGTTACCGGCATGCCGTTTAGCTCTTTGGTCTTGTCGTTGAATTGCTGAACGAACTGACCGGGGTTCACGCCGTACTGACCGCAGGCCGGACCGATCGGCGGCGCGGGCGTAGCCTGTCCACCGGGACCCTGCACTTTAAACACTGCTTCGACTTTTTTCTTCGCCACGTTTCGAGCCTCTTAACATGCGACACGTTCGGATGCGAACGCTGCCGGCTTGCGGACTATTCCTCTTCGGTCGTCAACTCGACCTGCCAGTATTCCAGTTCGATCGGCGTCGGTCGCCCGAAGATGGACACGATCACGCGGACCTGGCCCTTGTCGGGATACACTTCGTCGATTTCGCCTTCGAAGTTCTCGAACGGGCCTTCCTTGACCTTGATCGAATCGCCCTTCTTCATGCCGGACATACCCGACAGCGTGGGCTGCTCGGCGGATTTTTCGACGACCGCCAGCATCTTTTCCACGTCGTGCGGCTTCATCGGAACGGGCTTGCCGTCAGAGCCGATGAAATCGCCCACACTCATGGTTTCTTTGATCATGAACCAGATGTCTTCGGGAATGCTACCGTCATCTTCGACGGCCATCTCCACGAATACGTATCCGGGATACAGCTTCTTGTCGTAAACCTTGGCCACTTTGCCGCGCATCTTTTTTTCGCGCTGCGTCGGAACCAAAATGCGATTGATGCGATCTTCGAGCCCTTCGACGCGCACCTTGCGCTCGAGCGACTTGCACACCTGATCTTCGCGGTTGCTTGCAACGCGCAACACGTACCATTGCATGCCGGGCGTAAACAGCGGCTGCGGACCTTTTTCTTCAGCAGGTGCCGGTGCCGATGTTTCGACAGCGTCGTCGCCGCCTTCGACCGGAGCGTCTACAACTTGCTCGTCCGTAGCCTGCTCGTCCGTGGCAGTTGAGACGGTTTCGTCGCCGTTATTTTCGTCTTTGCGATCTTCGTCGGACAAGGTACTAATCGCTCCGTCCTACAGTCAAAAAACAACGACCGTCTTCGCCGTCACGCCGCGAGCAAGGGCCGCACTACGCGCCGCCGCCGAAAATGTTATTGATGATGTCCTCGCCGCGCAACACGCCCAGTTTGGTGAACAACACCAGAAAGACGATATCCACCACAAACAGCAGCAGCGACATCGCGATCAACACGAAGATGACGACCTTGGTCGAACCGATCACCTCTTTGCGGGTGGACCAGTTCACCTTTTTCATTTCGCCTTCGGTGTTGATCAAAAACTCGCAAACGGTCTTATTGGTGCCGAGCACCTTAAAACCGATGAAGCCGGCAATCGCCAAAATCACCACGGCGACCGACACTTGAATGATCAGGGTGTTCTGGCCGCTCGTGCTGAGGATCGAAAGCTTGTTCCAGATAAAGGCAACAAACCAAAGCACCAACGCACCGACACCGATCGCCGTCCACAAGCGGGTGTAATACCCCTGGCCCGGCTTATAGAAGGCACTGTTCGCGCCTGCGTTTTCGGTACCTGCCGACGCGGCGGCGTTGCGGCGATCATCATTGGAAGCGTCGCTCACGCGTTTCTCCCGAGTAGCGACCGCCCCACCTGCCGATCCGTCCGGGCGATCATGTCGTTTGTTGGCCATCTTCAACCTACTTCTTTACTAACCACCGCAGCGGTTATTCGCCGTGCTGCCGACAGCGAGCAACGGCGGTCGAACTATTGAGGCTCACAGGGGCGAAGGGACTCGAACCCCCAACCGCCGGTTTTGGAAACCGGTGCTCTGCCAATTGAGCTACACCCCTAGCTCGCAGAGGCACGCCACCAGGCAATACGCTTACTTGCGCTTGATCTTATGCGACGTGTGCTTGCGATCGACCTTACAAAACTTGTTCAGCCCTTCCTTGAGCTTTTCCGGAACGCCGGTCTTCACACTGATGTTGGTGCGATAGTTCAGCGCGCTGCACTCTTTGCACTGCAGCCAAACATTTTCGCGCTTCGTTGCTTTTGCCATAGCTCTTACTCACCTAACCAACACCGAATCGTCGGCGGGCGTTTGTAAAGTCAAGCGGGGGGCAGCCCGTTTCCGACCTGCCCCCCCGTTGATTCAATTGCACAATCGGTGCTTACGCGAGCACCTTGGTCACGACGCCGGAGCCGACGGTGCGACCACCTTCGCGAACAGCGAAGCGGACACCTTCTTCCATGGCGACCGGGGCGTGCAGTTCAACTTCGAGGGCGACGTTGTCGCCGGGCATGCACATTTCGGCACCGCCGAGCAGCTTGAGGCTGCCGGTCACGTCCGTCGTACGCATGTAGAACTGCGGGCGATAGTTGTTGAAGAACGGGGTGTGTCGACCACCTTCTTCTTTCTTCAACACGTATACCTCAGCTTCAAACTTAGTGTGCGGCGTGATCGTGCCGGGCTTGGCCAATACCTGACCGCGTTCCAGTTCGCTCTTTTCCACACCGCGAAGCAGGAGACCGACGTTGTCACCGGCCTGGCCCTGGTCGAGCGTCTTGTTGAACATCTCGACACCCGTGACCGTGGTCTTGCGGGCTTCTTTGTTGAGACCGATGACTTCAACTTCGTCACCGACGTTGATGATACCGCGCTCGATACGACCGGTACCGACCGTACCGCGACCCTTGATGCTGAAGACGTCTTCGATCGGCATCAGGAACGGCTTATCAGCTTCACGCTGCGGCTCGGGGATGTACGAGTCGAGCGCGGCGAGCAAGTCCGTGATGCACTTCGAAGCATCGGCATCGGCCGGGTTGGCCAAAGCTGCATTGGCCTGACCGCGAATAATCGGCGTGTCGTCGCCGGGGAAGTCGTACTTCTTGAGGAGGTCGCGAACTTCTTCTTCGACGAGGTCGAGAAGTTCCGGGTCGTCCAACAAGTCGATCTTGTTGAGGAAGACCACGAGGTTCGGAACGTTGACCTGACGGGCCAACAGCACGTGCTCCTTCGTCTGCGGCATGGGGCCGTCAGCAGCACTAACCACCAAAATAGCGCCGTCCATCTGAGCAGCACCGGTAATCATGTTCTTGACGTAGTCGGCGTGGCCCGGACAGTCCACGTGTGCGTAGTGGCGGTTGTCCGACTCGTACTCAACGTGCGACGTCGCGATCGTCAGAATCTTGGTCGGGTCGCGGCGGCCATCTTTTTCCGACGCCTTGGCGACTTCGTCATACGCCTTCGACTTGGCCAACCCCTTGGCGGCCTGCACTGCCGTGATCGCAGCAGTCAGCGTCGTCTTGCCGTGGTCCACGTGGCCAATCGTGCCCACGTTCACGTGCGGTTTATTTCGTTCAAATTTTTCCTTGGCCATTCCAGCAATTCCTCCGCGATCCTAATGTCGCAAACTTTTTTTGTACTGTCCTTTCCGCGTCTTGCCGGCCGCCTCGCCGCGAGACCGAAATCGAACTCGGCCACCGAAACATCTCGGTCGCCAACAGCCTCCAACCAATTCCCTACTTGGGCCTATCGAGCCAAACGAAAGGGCTTAACTCGTACGCGGAGATCCGCGCTGGGCGTGCACAGACTTAACCTACCACACCGCCGCGCGGGCCGATGCGGGCTGTCACAAAGCTGCTGACGGGACTTGAACCCGTGACCTCGTCCTTACCAAGGACGCGCTCTACCAACTGAGCTACAGCAGCACGTCGGGACATCACCAAATCGGCGATCCCTATCGAAAAAATCGGGTCGCCCAGTCGGCGTCTAAACCGCGCACGTGCCACAAA
>JAUIHO010000128.1 GCA_030432035.1 Phycisphaerae bacterium | reverse complement strand
TGACGATAATTTCGTCTGCGGTCAAGGCGGCCCCCAATCCAAAATGGGCCACCAATTCGCTTTGGGTTTTGTAGGTGCTGCCGGCGATGATTTCAGTGGATTGCCAGTCATTGCCTGTTCGAAGCTCGACGCGCGCACCGATGGAATGACGGTTGGGCGCGATGCCGACCGGCACGATTCGGATAAAGCCATTGGAACTGGCGTCGCCTTCATGATTGATGAAAATGCGCGTGTTGCCGTTGTATACCTGCACCACCATATCCAAGTCGCCGTCGCTATCGATATCCGCAACCGCCACGCAGCGTGAATCGGGAGAAACATCCACGCGATACGTAGCGGCCAAATCCACCAGTGGCCACGTGCCGGAGTTAAAGTACAGGCGATTCTTCCCGATTTGATTGCAAACATACAAGTCGAGGAAGCCGTTGTTGTCAAAGTCGAAAAACTGACCGCCCCACCCGAAGCGATAAGAGTCGACGCCTGCAGCAGCCTCTTCGCGGGTGAAAGTTTGATCGCCGTTGTTCATCAACAGCATATTCGGCAGGTACTGATTGAGCGTTTCGACGGTGCCGTTGGTGCAATAGATATCGGGATAGCCGTTGCGATCCAAATCGCCAATGCCGACGTTCATCGACAGCAGACGGATATCGGTACCCGACGCTTCGGAAATCTCGACAAATTGGCCGCCGACGTTCTCAAATAGACGATTGTATTCGTGCGTATTGGTCGGCGTGCGCTGATCGTTGGATACGTATATGTCTTTGTCGCCATCGAGATCGAAGTCGAAGAACGAAGCTTGAAGGCTATTGTACGTACCCGATAAACCCACCGAGTCGGTCACGTCGATGAAACCCTGACCGTTGTTATTGCGAAATAGTCGATTCGGTTCACCGTAGAGGGTTAGAAACAGGTCCACCCAGCCGTCGCCGTCATAATCGGCCACGGCAGGCCCCGAGGACGGACCGATGTAGGTAAGGCCCGTTTCGTAGCTCACGTTCATGAATAGAAAATTGCCATCATTACGAAGCAGAATGTTCGGCAAGTCCCATTGGGTGACCAACAAGTCAAGGTCGTTATCACCGTCGTAATCGAACGCAACAACGCCCGACGCCGTCGGTAACGGTGGAATTGCCGTCGTCGCGCTACGATTGATAAACGTACCACCGTCGTTTTCGTACACGCCCACGACATGGTTGCTTGCCCCCAGCAAAACAAGGTCGGCATCGAGATCGTTATCCAGATCCACCAACGCCAGGCCCCGGCCGTAGGGAATGTTGCCGGGCGGAACCGTTGGACAGTAATAGTTTACGCCTAACGAACCACTCATTTCACTGAAAGGTGCATCCAACCTTGCGTGCGCACCCACTTCAATAATCACCATACTAGTCAGTAGACAGGAAACGAGATGACCAAAACGTAGACACATTTGACGAGCCCCGACGTGCCAAAAGGTTATGACTGAACCCGTTGATCGATTGAGGTATTTTCTTGATTTGAAAAAAACCGACCGGCTGCACGAGCGCCAGAACGATATGATTTCCCACCCGGAAAATCTGGCCGCATAGCAGAACGCTGGGCGACCCCCACTTCACAAACCAGATCTTACTACCGCGACCAATTCACTTGCAACAAAAATATTTAGAACCGGTATTTTTCGCTGCGTTTTCTAAGGGCCAAATGAATACCTGACGTGTACGGTAAACGAATGTTTGAGGCTGGATAAAAAAAGGGCGCTGCCGCAGATTGCGACAGCACCCAAACTATTGATTCAGTATTCAAACGATCATTTGCGGCCAATTAGCCGCAACGAATCAATTTCAAACTACGGACAAGGCGTGGCATCGGACGTTACGGCCAACGTGTAGTCACCCGTGTTCGTTGAGAAGCCCTGCACCGCGATCAGGTACTCAACACCCATCGCCGCACACCAATCGACTGAAGGATCAGCGCCACCACACGTGGCGTCATCATCTTCACCCGTTACACAGGTCAAAGTCGCGCAACCGTCCTCGTAGATCTGAATCTTCGAGTCGTACGGCGAGCCGCACAATTCAGCGGTGAGCGTCGTGCCATCACCGATGACTGAGTACCAGACAGCACCATTGGTGCCAGCGGACGTGCCGCAGAATCCGAGTCCATCAGTTGTTGCGGCGTCGGTGTTACCCATGGCCACACCACCGATGCTGATCGCTTCGGCGTTGGCGCAGTCATCGTTGGCTGGCGGCGGTTGCGGGCAACTGGTGCCAGCACAATCCGTTCCAATACCCTGATTGGTGCCACCCATCATCGAGCAATCGCCCGGGGTCTCGTCCGAACAGGAACCATCCGGGAAGCAGCACGCTTCCGGACCACCGGCGGCGGTGAAGTCGATATCGACCGTCGCGTCACCGCTGGGTTCGCTGCTGCAACTCCAGTTCGAGATCGCGATGTACACCGTCTCGCCCATGAGCAACGAGATGGAATCCGACTGCGGATCCGAGCAGCTCAACTCGGTTAGCGAGTTGCAGTCGGCACCCGACCAGAACGTAATGACGGTATCCGGGCCAGAGACAGTGACCGAAAGGTCACCAGCCACAGCGGCGGAGTAGGTGTACCAAATACCGTTGTTGGCCGGACCGGCACCACAGGAGAAGCTCGAGTCGCAACTCGGATCGATGTTGGCATCATCCGTGGCGTCCGCAATGCTCACGACGTCCGTAAGCGGGGTCGAGGTAACATCCGTTGCGTTCGCACAGTCGTCATTGGCAGGCGGCGGCAGCGGGCAGCTCGTCGTCGCACAAATCGTGCCGATACCCTGCGACGTACCGCCCATCATCGAGCAGTCGCCCGGCGTTTGGTCCGAACACGAACCATCCGGGAAGCAGCAGGCTTCAGGACCACCAGCGGCGGTGCAGCTGATTTCGAGCGTGCCCGATACTTCACCGGCATTCCAACCACCGATACGGATGAGGTATTGGTTGCCGGAAACCACGGGAATATCAACGCTAGACGAGAAGCCGGAAGCTCCACAACCGGTTTCGTCATCCGAATCGGCCAACGAAACGGTCGGCGGACAGGTGCCACCGTCGTACACTTCGAGCGTGGTGTCCGGACCAGCCGTACCTTCACAGGTGTTGATGTTAGCCGAACCGGTGCAGCTTGCGGTGTAAACGAACCACACGTCGTTATCCATGTTGGCGTCCGTCGGCGTCGGGCCGGCCGGATCCAAGGTGGAGTCAACGGTCGTGTAAGGATACATACCTTCGGTCACGGCCGTCGCACCGGTGCAGTCGTCATTGGCAGGCGGCGGCTGCGGGCAGCTAACGCTACCGCAATCGGTACCACCACCCTGACCGACACCACCCAAGCCGGCACAGTCGCCGACGAGTTCATCGGTACACGAACCATCCGGGAAGCAGCAGGCTTCCATCGTGGTCGTCGCACAAGCGATGTTGATGTTGATGTCACCCGTGTTACCGCTGAAACCAGCGACGCGGATGTAATACACTTCGCCAGTCAAGACCGGGAAGGTCACGGTCGAGAGCAAGCCCGAACCGCCATCGTCGTCGCAGTCAAGTTCGGCAGCGCCGCACGAAACCGCGTAGATCGACAACACCGTGTCATTGCTAGTGCTCAACAAGCTACCTTCGGTATCGATGGTGGCGTTGCCGTCACAGTCAGCCGTCCACACGAACCAAACGTCGCCGTTCGAGTTCGCTTGGCAGCTGGCTTCCACAAGGTCAGCACCTGCGCTGCTGTTGTTGGCTTGGCCAGCGTTCGGGCCGGTCGTTACGACAATTGCGTTATCGCAGTCGTCGTTGGCAGGCGGCGGCTGCGGGCAGCTCGTCGTCGCACAGGTCGTGCCAATGCCCTGACTCGTACCACCATTCATCGCACAGTCGCCCGGCGTCTGGTCCAAACACGAACCATCTGCGAAACAACAGGCTTCGGGGCCACCGGCGACAACACACGTGACGCTAAGGTCGTAGGTGCCTTCAATGGTGAACCCGTCGGCAATGATGAAGTACGTGGTACCGGCAGTTGCCATAAAGCTGACATCTTCTGACGGGAGACCGAAGGAGTCGGAACCTGCAACACACGTGCTGAGGTCGTCACAATCCGTCACCACGTAGAGCGATGCATCGTAGCTGATGTTCAACATCGAAACGTCGACCTGTTGGTCAACGGCCGAGTTGAAGACATAAACGATGTCACCACCGATCGCTTGGAACCCAGTACAGCCGGCAGAAGTTGGGTTGTAATCGTCCGTTGCATCAACGGTCGTCTCGCCGATCAACAGATCACCGCAGAACACTTCGATCGCACCTGCGCAATCGTCATTCGGCGGCAGGATCGGACACGGATCCGTGGCACACGACAGTCCGCCATCCCAATCGCCACCGATCGAGGCACACTCGACTTCGGAAACGTCGTCGCACGTGGCACCGTCATTGCTGCAGCAGCGACCTACCGGGCAAGGATCGCCCGAACAATCGCCACCGGCAGTGAAGTTACCACCCAGCGAGTCACAAATCTGCTGGCTCGTGACGGTACACATGGTGGCACCATCGAAGAAGCAGCAAGCACCCGGATCGCAAACGTTGGGCTTGTTGAGCAAGGCCACGACGAATGCGTCGAGGTCGAGGGCATCGATGAGCTGATCGTCAACTGCATCGGCACAACCACAAGCGGCGCTCGGCGGATTGCCGAAGTCGGCGACGTAGCAATCGATGAAGCTCTGGATATCGAGACCATCGATCAGCGTGTCACCGTTAACATCACCTTCGCAGGTATCGCAATCGGCACCGCCGATACATTCGACGTTCAGATCGAACATGAAGGTCTGCGGAGCAGTGGAGAACGTACCAACGCGGATCACGTAGGTGGTTCCAGCCGTTGCATTAATCGAGAGCGATGCCTGGAACGTTCCGGGAGCCGGACAAGCGTTGCCCGTATCGCCTTCATCGACATTGCCGTAGTCGTCGTTACATTCGAGCGGAACAGCACCGCTACCCATGATGATATTCGGGCAGGTGTCGTCGTAGATGGCCAGTCGCGTATCAAACGCGGTGCCACAGGTATCGACGAAAAGCTGTCCCGTGCAGGTGGCGGTGTACTGGAAGAACAGGTCATTTTCGACCGTGTTCAGACCATTCGGATTGCCATTGTCAAACGGGAAGTCACCACAGGCGATCAGGTCGCTGCTGGTGGCTTGCGTTAGGTCGACCGGGTTGGCGCCGTCGAACACCTCAGGCAACGGATCGACACAGTCGTCGTTGGCCGGGGGTTGCGGACAGAGGTTCGGCATACAGTTGGTGCCGTTGCCCTGATAATCGCCACCCGCTGTTGCACAATCATCCGGGCCGATCTCGGCACATGTGCCATCGGCCTGACAACAGGCACCCGCGCAAGACGAGGTCAAACAATCAGTGCCGCTGCCCTGGAAGGTACCACCACTGGCACTACAAGCTACTTCGGTAACGTCGGTGCAGGTGCCGTCGCCAGCACAGCAGGCACCGAAACAATCGACCGAGGCGCAGGTGGAACCGTCACCCTGATAAATACCGCCGGCAGCCTGACAATTGGTCAGCGATAGGCCGTCGGTACAACCGACTGCATCACAACAGGCACCCGTGGCCGCATCGTCAAAGACCACCAAGTCGTCGATGGCAATATCACTGGTGAAGTCGCCACCACCGGTTGCGGTGATAAGCAATCGAACATTCGACAGGCCGCGGTAAGCGCTCAGGTCGATGTTCTGCGTAAACCACTGATCGCCTTGGTTACCGGAGATCGTGAACAGCGTGGTGAATGACTGACATAGATCGGTCGTGACTTCGACCGTCAAAGCACCTGCGGGCGAGTCCACGGGCGTGCCAGCGTCAAGCGACGCGCCGAACATGTGATAAGCGAAGCTAAACGTCGGTGCCGAAGGCGTCGTCAGGTCGAGGCACGGGCTGATCACCTGAGCCACACCGAGCGTACAGCTCGACGTTTCAATATAGGCGTAGTTACCCGTGCTCGTGCCGGTCGTGGCATCGACACTTGGGCCGGTACTGCCGGATGTGGTGCCGCCTTCGTCGGTGAGGAAGTCGGTGTCGTCAAACAGACCGTTTGCGCGATTCACCCAAAGGCCGTTAATCGCACAGACACGATTACAGCCGGAGGTACCCGAACCATTTTGGATACAATCGGGCTCGTCATCTTCGAAGTCTTCGACGAACGGGAAGGTGTTAACCGTTGCGTTGCAGTTGCAGGCCTGAGCCGAGCAGACGACGTCGCCACAGAGACGACCGGCACCCTGCGGGGTACCGCCAAGGCCGGTACAGTCGGCAGCGAAGATTTCCTGACAGGTGCCATTGGGCAAACAACAAGCCTCGGGTTGCGGACACGAAACCGAAGCACAGTCAGTGCCCGGCCCCTGTGGCGTTCCGCCGGCCGTACCACATTCACCCGAACCGAGGTCTTGACAGGTCCCGTCATCGAAACAGCATGCCTGAACGCAGGCGATGCCGTCCGACGAAATCGTTAGTTCGAAGTCGCCTTCAGAATCAGAAAAGCCGTAGACGAGAATGAGATACTCCACGCCGCTTACGGCACACCAGGAAACGGTTGAAGCGCGATTTGCGGTTGAGCCGGTTTCCGGAATCACACATGCAGGATCGGGGCTCATGCCCGTCGGGCTGCCGTCATCGTTGCCGCCTACGCAGGTCAGCGTAGCGCAACCATCGGTGTAAACGCGCAGCTTGGTGTCGTAGTTGGTGCCGGGGTTACAGGTCGTCGCGGTCAACGTGGTGCCGTCACCAATTACGCTGTACCAAACACCACCACCCGTGCCGTCGGTCGTACCGCAGGTGCCGAGCGTTTCGCCACCTTGACCAACGGTAGAACCAGCAGCAAGCCCAGGGATGCTCAGCGCAATCGCGCCAGCACAATCATCGTTGGGAGCAATCGTTGGACAAGTGGTCGTCGCGCAGCTGGTGCCGTTTCCTTGGAAACTGCCACCTAGCATCATACATTCGGCTTCGTCCGCGACATCTGTGCACATTGCCATCGAGTCACAACACGCACCGGCGGTGCAGCTATCAGTAGCACAGGACGTGCCGGTACCCAACGGCGTATTGCCTAGCAAGATGCAAAGTACACCGGTCGTATCGGTGCATGTGCCATCAGCAGCACAACAGGCTTGAATTTCACATTCGTCCGTTAGATCAGCACAAACAGTGCCGTCAAGGAATTGGACGCCATCAGGATTGGCGAAACAGTCAGCCGTGGAAAGCTCGGCACACGTACCGTCGCCAACACAACAAGCTGGAAGCGCGCCTGCGACACAGGTGATGTCCATCGTGCCGACCGGCTCACCACCATTCCAACCGCTTACGCGAATCAGAAGATCATCGCCAGCAGCGACAAAAATCGTAATAGATGAGGAGAAACCACTCGCCCCACAACCAGCGGTGTCGTCAGCTGAGGCAAAAGCGGCAGCCGGCGGGCAAGCGCTGCCAGCGTGAATTTCAAGCACGGTGTCCGCACCCAATACTCCTTCGCAAGTCTCGACGGTAAGCGCCCCCGTGCAGCTTGCGGTGTAGGAGAACCACGCATCATTTTGCATGTTGGCATCAAGCGGCGCCGGTGCCGTCGCGTCCAGCGTAGCACCCGTTAAGTCGTATGCGTTGGCACCATCGTTGGCGACCGTTGCATTGACGCAAAGATCGTTTGCAGGCTGTGCAAACGACTCGGCCTGAAAGGCCAGCATCGTCGCGACGGCCATCACGGCTGTCGCTAGGTTGCGCACGGTTCGAGACCGTGCGTAGGTACAGTTACAGACCTCTGTCTTCAACATAAACACTACTCCTCCAAATAAGAAAAAAACGTTTGTTTTTCCGAAGCGGAAAATGGACAGCAATCGCCCAATCTCGCCGCTTCGAGATCAGCCGAAAAACGAATAACTTCGTTTAAGAATCAAAAGGACAAATGCGAAAATCCCCTCCCGGACTCGCAATGCAGGTTTCAGAATCCCACGACGGAAGCAACGGCACGAATGTGCAAGGCCAAGAAAACCACTTTTCCCTCTTCCGATGAAATCGAGTGTAACAGAACTGAAAACGCGACTCAAGAAATGGGGCAATCGGTGCGGGAGTTTTTTTAGCATTACGTTAAGATATTGAAACAAAACGACTTAAGTGCGAATAAGCCGATCAAAAAAGGCTATACTCGCACGTAGTCGCGGAAGGTACTGATAGTGCTTGTGTGAAACAGTACCAAACCGACGCATCAATGACAAAAATCACCAAAAATGAAAAAAACCCTGCTACCTGAAATTCAGATAGCAGGGTCGTTATGGCACCCCCAAGGGGAGTCGAACCCCTGTCGCCGGCATGAAAAGCCGGTGTCCTAGGCCACTAGACGATGGGGGCCAAGGTGATCCAACCCACTGGGCTGGTTCGACTTAAGAGGGACCGCGAATTAAAGCGGCATTTGCCGAATTCTTCAAGGCCTCAGGGTAAAAAAAACGCCGCAAACGACCTTTCACAGTCGCTTGCGGCGCCACACGTTCGCGGACAGGCCAAACTGGCCGCCCGCGCGGGGCAATTCAGGTCGGCTTTCCGCACCGACCTGAAGGGGGACCTTGGTTGTGAATTGCAAGACCGATTGCGATAGACCTGCAATCTGCAGTGGCGACCCTCAGCCGCACAGGGTTGTGAAACGCCGCACTGTCGTGGCGGGCTTCTCATGTTGATATGAATCAACACGACACGGATTCAAGACCGAGATTTGGCGGCATTAAAAATCCGCGTTTGCCCCCTACCCGTTCGGGCATTTTGGGGCGTTAGGCATTTCTTAACCGACCGAGTAATTGCGGGACGTCCGATTCGTGTGGAGCACCGAGCATGGGTTGTAATCCTTTGGCAATTGGTCCACCGCCGCGTTGGCCGTATGATCGGTAACTCTATGGAAGCGCTACTCAACTGGTTGCAGAACAACACCTTCGTCGTATTGGGCGTGCTCGGCATCTTGCTGGTGCTATTGGCGATGCAGCGGATGCTGCGTGGTGTACGGCGGCGACGAAAGCCCGCCGAACTGCACCCGCGGCTACAAGCCTATGCCGGTACGACTGAAGCGGATTTGGAGGCCGAAAAGGCCGACGCGGCCGGTATCGTCGCAACCAGTTCGACGGGCATTGTGACAGGCTACGAAATCAAACGACAGATCGAAGCTGTCTTCGTCGAAGGTTATCGCACGCCCAACGATGCGATCCGGGCACTCAAGGCCCAAGCCGCCCGGCGCGGCGCCAACGCGATCATCCATTTATCACAAAGTCGATCGGGCGCGGGCAAGTGCGTCGCGCAAGGCGATGCGGTTGTGATTAAGCCGGTTGTTTCGAAGTAACGCGTTATGCCTGCGGGCGTTAGAAATCTTCTTGACAACGGCCAGCCGCACCGCGATGCTTTCGGCCAAAGCGAGTCCAGAACTCGCAAATTGACAATTGTATATTTCTGGTGTCGGTCTCCCGCCGTTGGGAGGCTCACAAGAGGGAAGACGGTGCAAATCCGTCGCGGTCCCGCCGCTGTAACCGGGGACGACTGCCGCTCGATGCCATTCTCGCTCAGTAATGCGAGGAGAAGGCGCGGCCTTAGGTTGATCCGGAAGCCAGAAGACCTGCCGACACCCGTTACTTCATTCGCGCCACCTCGGGACATGGGTGCACGATGATCGCGCTTTCGTTGCGGCCATAGACCGGCCAAAAATACGACGCGACTTGTCGGCAAAGACCTTTGCGCCCAACGCACTCGTGGCGGCGCGGAGGTCTTTTTCTTTTTGGCGTTGGCGGAGAACCAACGCGGAAGGAGCACGCCATGTTTGGCAAGTCGTTTAGTTCTGTTCGTTTTGTTTGTGGTTGTTTGGCTGTTGCGAGTGCGGTCACGTTTGCTTCATCGACAAACGCGTTCGGTAGCCCGTTCGCCAGTAGCGTCGCCAGTTACGACGCAGGTACCGGCGCGCCGGCCAGCTTTACATCCGACCCGACCGTCGCGCTCGGCGCGCCCGAACGCGTAACCGGTGAAGTCGCCGGCTTTTCCGGGTCCGTCACCATGTTTAACACACCGTTCGGCACCGACGAAATCATCAGCATCGGAGAAGGCGGTCATCTCACGCTGGGCTTTGATCAACCTATTGTCGATGACCCGACCAATCCATTCGGCATCGATTTCATTGTGTTTGGCAACACGTTTTTCACGACCGACGACTTCACCATCGGCAACATCACTGGTACAAATTCCGAGCCCGGCACCATCGAAGTGAGTGACAACGGCGTTGACTTTGTCCCGTTAACGACGCAGGCGGACACGCTGTTTCCGACGCAGGGTTACACCGACGCCGGCATCTTCGGTACCGATGCGAACTTTCTGCCCAACGGCACCACGCCGACCGATTTCTTTCAGCCGATGGATCCGAGTTTGACGCTCAACGATTTTCTGGGGCTCGATTATCAGAGTGCTTTGGCGCTCTACGGTACGTCGGCTGGTGGAACCGGCGTTGACTTGGCCGGTAGCGGCTTGGCGAGCATTTCGTTCGTGCGCATCAGCGTGCCGTTGGGTGCGGGCATCAATAGTGAGATCGATGCGATCGTGAACGTGCCGGAGCCGACCACGATGTTGATGTTGGCGATGGGTGGCTTGATGCTTCGACGTCGTCGGATGGGCTGGTAGGTCTCGTATGTTGTTATCACGGTCAGTCCGACAACAGAAGGTTAGCGACGACGCACGGATTGGGTTGGTCCTCCAGCCCTGGAAGGGCTGGGGCACCCTCGCGCTGGGGGCCCGGTTTGAAACCGGTGTCTTCTCTGCGCTGTGGCACCGGTTTGTAACCGGTGATTCGCGGCGGCGCGCTCAACCCACTTCGTTGTTGGTAACCGTCTCATTGTTCGCAGCGGTGTTGGTGTTGGGCATTCTTATACCAAACACCGTGCATGCGGATTGGCCACAATACGGAGGGGATGTCCGACGGTCCTCAGCGGCCGTCGGCGCCCCCGCCCTTTTGCATACGACTTGGGCAACCACTACCGACCTCAACGGCGAACAGTTAATCTTCGAAGGCCCATCTGCACCTGCCGGGTTCGACGGGCGCGTGTATGGCTATGCAAAGCAATTGACGAATGGCATCTTCACAACCAGCAAATTGGTCGCGATTGACGCGGCATGTGGTGACGTCGTTTTTGAATCACCCTTGGCACGCGGTCAGTTCGACTCGTGGTCGGCCCCAGCCGTCGACGCAATACATCGCACTGTGATCATCGGTAGCGGCGCGAGTCTTTATGCCATTGACGCTGACGATGGCTCGATTGTTTGGGAAACGGCTTTACTACGGACCGTCGTTAACGCGTCTGCGCTGATCGTCGGCCCAAACAACCAACGGCGCATCTTCATCACCGACTTCGACGGCTTCGGCCAATCGGCCAGCTTGTATTTTGTAAACGCTTCGGCATTCGATGCGGTTGAAAATCCGTTTCAACCGGGCGAAATCATTTGGACCGAATCAATCGGCGGCGCGAGCGGTGCAACGCCGGCGTTCACCGACGATGGGCTCGTCGTGCTTGCCGGTATTAATGCACCAACCGATGCGCCGGGCATCACGAACGGTCATATTTCCGTATACGACCCGGCTGCGCCTGCGGGCAATCGACTGGCGTGGCGGTTTCAACTGTCGAGTATCGGCGTAGTCAACGAGGGTTTCTTCGGCGGCGTCACGATCAACGATGGCTTTGTGTATGCCGCCAGTTACGACATCAACGGTAGTGGCAACAACTCCAACTTGATAAAGCTTGATGCAACGGATGGTTCGCTGGCATGGAGCGTTGCCTGCGAGCGGACGAATGCGATTCCGATTGTTGGTGATAACGACCGTGTCTATATCAGCGCCGGGCTCGATGGTTTCGGTTCGACGCCGAAGGTGCAAGCGTTTGACGATCTCGGTGCGAGCGCGGCGCTAGCCTGGGATACGGCTGTCGATAGCGGATTCACACTTTCCGTCGGTGGTTGGACGCATCAACCCGTGCTGAGTGGCGATCACCTCTACGTCGGTACGATCCCCGGCGGCTTTCCGTTTTTCGGCGCGTACACGAATTTGAGCATCATCGACGTCACGCTTTCACCGAGTGACCCCGACTTTGTTGTTTCTAGTGCAAGCGGTTTTGGCAGCAGCCCCGCCGTGTGCAACGGACGGCTTTATAGCATTGGTCAAACGGGGATGTTTGAAATCGGTGTGCCGGGCGATCTCTGCGGCGCGGACGGCGTGCCAGATGGGCAACTCGATCTGATGGATGTGCCGTGCTTTGTGGATGCGTTGTTGCACGCTGATATTGGTGCGTTTTGCGACGCGAAGTTGGCGCGACACGACTTGAACATGGATGGTGCGTTCGACGGGCGCGATGTGGCGACGCTGACGAACATGTTGATTGAGGGGACGCCGTGATGCGAGCAGGTGGATACGAGTCGCGAGCGCGTGCCGTGCGCGCGGGGATGGTCCCCCAGCCCCAGAGGGGCAGGGGCACCCGAGCGAGCCAGGCGCGCAAGGGTTCAGTCCTCCAACCCCATAGAGACACCCATGCGCTGTGGCACCGATTTGCAATCGGTGGCAACGTGGAACTGCGCGACAACGTTGCTACGCGCCATAGTCGCCGAGCAAGACGCGGCTTTACATTGATCGAATTGCTCGTCGTCATCGCCATCATCGCATTGTTGATCTCCGTCATGCTGCCCGCGCTATCGGCGGCGCGCACTCAGGGTAAGTCCGCCGTTTGTGCTTCGCGGCTTAAGCAACTCGGTGTTGGCCTTTTGATGTACGCCCACGATTACGAGGGCCGCATGATGCCGGCCGCGTATACCTCCAACGCAACCGTCGGGACCGGCGCCCCCATTTATTGGTGGGGTACAAACGCGACGGCGGTGGTCGATCACACGAAAGGATTCGTCTGGCCCTACTTGCAGGTGCCGCTCGATGCCGACGGCGTGATGGAATGTCCGGAGCAACCGTGGGGCTCGTATCAACCGCAGGGCGCGGCGCAGCAAGTCACGAGCACGTACGGTTACAACGGTTATTACCTGTCGCCCGCGCACACACCCGGTTGGTCGTTTGCGATTGGCAATCGACCTTGGCAGCAGGCGTCGACGGTGCGCGATCCCGCGCGCGTGTTTGCGTTTGCCGATGCGGTGATCGATCTCGGCGGTTCGTTACCGCGCAACAGTGCCCTGCTCGACCCGCCGGTGTTGTATCAGGGATTTGGTTGGGCACCGAACGGCAGTCCGACGACGTCGTTTCGACATCGCAATCGAACCCATGCGGTGCATGTTGACGGTCACGTGGATTCGTATGGTGCGGCGCAGGCGATCATCGGTTCGGAGCGGTTTCAAATCGGATCGGTCGGTGACGGCGGGAATGGGCCGCATTACGTTCCAGATTGGCGGGATTGGTAGCGAATTGGCGCGATTCAGGATTCCCGTTCGTCGGCGGCATTGAATTAACGGTCGCTCGAAATCGCGCGACGAACGTAGGGTGCATTCCTCGACCTTCAGATCAACGATGCAAATAGCCCCGGCCATTGGCCGGGGGATAAGGTTTCAAGCAGATTCGCGCTTTGCGTTTGCGGCGGTATCATGCCGCGTCCATGGATGACCATACGCTGGAAAAACTCGATTTCGAGCGGATACGCCAATGGCTGGCGCGCTACGCGAGTTGCGCGCTGGGCCGCAAGCTGGCGCTGCGCGTATGGCCGTCCAAAAAGTACAAGCAGGTCGCCCATTGGTTGCAGCAAACCGAGGAGATGGGTGCGTTCGTCGCCGACGCCGGCGTCGCGCCGTTTGGCGGCGTGCGCGACGTGCGCGATCTGGTCCGTCGGGCCGTGCCGCCTAACAAGTTGGAACCGGCCGAGTTTGGCGAAATCGCCGATACGCTGAACGGCGCCGCCAACATTCGTGCATGGCTGGAAGCTGCCGAAGATAGATTTGAAACGCTGAAGCATATCCGCAGTCGCGTCGGTGACTTGCAGGTGATTCGAGATCGCATCACCAAGATCATCGATTCGCGCGGTGACGTGCGCGACGAAGCTTCCGAGCGGCTCTTGCGTATTCGCAACGAGATCAACAATTTGCGCGACGAGCAGCGCAACCTCTTCGACAAACTTATCAAACAACCTTCGATCACCAAGTATCTGCAATATCCGGAAGCGACGTTTCATGCTGACCGCATGGTGTTGCCGTTGCGCGCCGATCAGCGCGGTCGCGTGCCCGGCATCGTGCATCGCACCAGCGACAGTGGGCAGACGCTGTTTGTCGAACCCTCGCAAGCGGTCGAACTCAACAATCGACGGTTGGCGTTGGCGCAGCAGGAACGCGACGAGATCGGGCGCATTCTGTGGGAGCTGACGCATCTGATTCATCTCAATCGCGAGCCGTTGATCGAAACGCTCGATGCGTTGGCCGTGTTGGACTTGCTAAACGCCAAGGTGAAGTTCGCCGACCGATTCAACATGCGTTTGGCAAAACTGAACGAAGACGGTCGCGTCAACGTCTCGCACGCACGCAACCCGGTGTTGGTCGAGATGTACGAAGACGCCCAGTCGCCGGATTACATCGAGCCGGTGAAGGGTAAGCCGCGCACCGTCGTGCCGATTGACGCGCGGTTGGGCGAAGATTTTGACATCATGTTGATCACGGGTCCAAACACGGGCGGCAAGACGGCAGCCTTGAAGACCGTCGGCTTGTTATCGTTGATGACGCAAGCGGGTTTGCCGATTCCGGCCGCGGCGGGTTCGACGCTGCCGGTGTTTAACGGCATTTGGATCGATGTCGGCGACGAACAGAGTTTGCAACAGAGTTTAAGTACGTTTAGCGCCCACTTGGAGCGCATTCTCGATATTCTGCGGCGCGCGCGAAAGAATATGTTGGTGTTGATGGATGAGTTGGGTGCCGGAACCGACCCGGACGAGGGCGCGGCGATCGGTAAGGCAATCATCGACGA
>JAUIHO010000127.1 GCA_030432035.1 Phycisphaerae bacterium | reverse complement strand
CTGAAGTTGTTCGCGAAAATGTGCGACGCCGTGAATTACGCTCATCAGAAGGGCGTGATCCATCGCGATCTGAAGCCGTCGAACGTACTCGTGGATGGCGACGGCGAGCCACGCGTGCTCGACTTCGGGTTGGCGCGGCAGTTGGTCGATCGCGAGCAGTCGATGCTGTCCGTGACGGGGCAAGTCGTCGGAACGTTGCCGTATCTGTCGCCCGAGCAAGCCGAAGGCAATCCGGATAAGGTCGATATTCGCTCCGACGTATATGCGTTGGGCGTTATTTTGTACGAAGTGCTGACGGGCCAATATCCGTACCCCGTTTACGGTCAATTGGCCGAAGCGCTCAACCATATCGTGCACACGCAGGCGTCGATCCCGAGTAAGAAGTGGGAAAGTCAATCGGGAATTAAGCACTATTCACCCGAAGGCGGCGTGATACCACGCTGCCCGATTGATGACGAGGTGAACACGATCGTCATTCGCGCGCTCGCGAAAGAGCGCGAGCGGCGCTATCAGACGGCTGCGGATTTGGCGCAGGATATTCGGCGTTATCTGGCCGACGAACCGATCGAAGCCAAGCGCGACAGCAGTTGGTACGTCTTGCGCAAGCGCGTGAAGCGTTACAAGATGGGCGTGGCCGTCAGTATCGGTGTGATGTGTTTGGTCATCGTCGCGCTCATCGTTACGGCCAATCTTTATCGCGCCGCCGAGCGCGACCGTTTGGCTGCAGTACAAGCGCGCCAACAAGCCGAAATCGAAGCCAACAAGGCGCGGCAGACAGTTGCCTTCACCAACGAGATGTTGGCAGGCGTCGATCCTGAAACCGCACGCGGCATGGATACGCGCCTGCTCCGCATGATTCTGGCACGCGCCGCGCAACGCGTGCAGAACGACTTGGCCGAGCAACCGGAAGTCGCGGCGTCCGTCTATTCGACGATCGGCCGCACATACACGGCGATCGGTAACTACGACGATGCCCAGACGTATCTGCGTCGCGCACTCAATATTCACGAGCGTGAATTGGGCGAACGACATTTCGAATCCATCATCTCGAAGGGCCGATTGGCCCACACCTATGGAGCGGCCGGTCAATTTGATGATGCCGAATCGTTATTCGATGAGGCCTTGGAGGCTGCCGAACAGACCATCGGGGTGGAGCACGAAGATACGCTCAACATTCTCAACAACTTGGCGCTGGTTTATCTCGATCAGGGCCGTTTCGACGAGGCCGAGGGCCTGTTGAATCGCGCTTTGGAAATTCGCCAACGGGCTTTCCGTGATGACCCGGAAAGCATCCTGATCATTCAACACAATCTTGCCAATGTTTACGAATCCACGGCGCGATTCGACGCTGCGGAAACCATGCTCCGTGAAACCATCGAAGGCCGACGGCGCGAGTTGGGGGACGATCACCCGTCAACATTGGATTCGATCGGCAACCTCGCCATGCTTTATTTGACGCTAGGTCGCGCCGCTGAAGCAGAAACGTTGTTGACCGAGATGTTGGAAGCGCACCGACGGGTCTTCGGCCCCGAGCATCCGGCGACGCTAAAAATCACCAACAATCTGGCAAACACCTACGCAATACAGGGTCGCGATCAGGAATCGAGAGAACTACGGACACAAACGCTGGAGGAAATGAAGCGCGTACTGGGCGATGAGCATCCCGAAACGCTCAAGCTGATGAATAACCTCGCCAATAGCTACTATCGATCCGGGCAATTCGATTTGGCGGAACCCTTGTACAAGCAGGCACACACGTTGCGATTGAGAACGATGGGAACGGATCATCCGTCCACACTGTTTTCGGCCGGCGTGCTCGCGCGACTGTACGTATCGCAAGGTCGTTTTGAAGAAGGTGAGCATCTGCTAAACAGCACGATGAAGGCGCAGGAAGCCAAGTTGGGCGCGCAGCATCCCGATGTGCTGTTTACCAAAGGCGTGCTTGCCGACCTTTATTTGGATCGTGAGCAGTTCGACCGGGCGGAGCCGCTGCAGCGCGCCGTACTCGAAGCGCGGCAGGCCGTGCTGGGGGCGGATCATCACAACACGTTAACGAGCATGAACAATCTGGGGCTGACCCTGGCGCGCGCCGGTAAGTTCGCCGAAGCCGAACCGATCTTTCGAGACGCCTGGCAGCGTCGGCAACGTACGTCGGGCGAAGATCACGTCGAAACGTTGCGCTTGCAGTCCAATTTGATGCTGGTGCTGCAACGCCTCGAGCGCGACGAGGAAGCCTTGGCGATACAACAAGACTTATTGCAACGTCAAATCAAACGAGCGGACGGCCCCGACGCCGATGCGGATTTGCTTAACGAAACCGCATGGACTTTACTTACGATCGAACCAGAAACGCTGCGCAATCCGGCGCACGCGCTCACGTTGTCCCAACGTAGCAACAAGCTGAGCGACCACAAGAACCCGGGCTATCTCGATACATTGGCGCTCGCATACTATTTGACGGGCGATGTGCAGCAGGCGATTGAGTGGGAAGAAAAAGCGCTCGAACTACTGCCGCCCGATGCCACGGCGTTGCGCGCCGAGTTCGAAGCAAACCTGAAACGGTTTAAAGGCGAGACGGCCGCGGAGCCTACGACGCAACCGGACGAGTAACATGTGATCTCAGCCGTTCCGATTCAATGCATGCTGTGGCTGCGAGTCGGGAACGCTGCAGCGCTAATTCCCCACGATATCCAGCACGCGGCTGGCCTCCGAAAAAGTGCCCATTTCGTCGGTTGCGCGGACCGTGATCGTGTGCGTGCCTTCCGAAAGCGTGGTGCTCAGCATCAATCCTGTGCCAAGAACACCGTCGCGGTCCGATGTCCATCGAACATTGCCTGCCACAAAGTTCGCTTCATCCGGATCGAATACCGACGCCGCCAAGGGAACCATGTCGATATCGGAGAAGGTATCGATTGCAGCGGGCGCCGTGATCGTCACTGTCGGCGGTCTGTTGACGACATCCACCAGCACCTGTGCCGATTGTTGGGTGCCATCCGCATCCGTCGCATGCACGGTAAGTAGATGCGTACCCAAGCGCAAGGGAGCCGCCGTATCGCACTGCGCCTCATCCGCCGCGCTGACGTCGAACGAACATAGAATCCCATCGAGATTCGATACCACGCCGACTGCGCCGGTGAACGGCATCGGAAACAACGCCTCCAGCGTTTGCCCGACTGCGTAGGACATCGTCGCGCCGTCGGTCGGTGCTACCCACTCAACAGCAGGCAGTTGCGCTGCCGTCGTTGCCGTCCCGCCATACGCTTGCAGGTGCCCGCTTTCCGTCATGACATAAACGTTTCCGTTACCATCGACGAGCGGGTCGGAATGGCGGCTCATCGCCACCGGTACGATGCTGAGCGGATCGAGCAGCAGCGAATACGTATATAAGCCGTCTTCGGCCACCACAAAGACATGATCCAACGTCACCGCCGGCGCGGCGTAGGCACCCGCACCGACCGACGCTTCCGATATGACCTGCCCCGCGCCGTTTACACGGAGTACGTTGGCATAGGTCGCCGCAAACACATCGCGCAAACCGGCGGCGGGTGTGCCCGAGATACCCGCGTTGGCAACCGACCAAAGCCGCTGGCCGGTGAGAATATCGAAGCCGACAAGGTTATCTGTGTTGTAGCCCAGCACCACGATCCCACCTAGCACGATTGCGGGCGACGAAAACTCGGGGTTGTTGTCGTCGCAAGGATCGGCGTCGAGTTCAAACACCCACTGCGTTTGCAGCACATCGCCGACGAGCTTGAAGCACGTCAAAAACGGATAGTTGCACACGACGATCAACGGCTCATTGGGATTGGTCAGCGTTGCATCGGTCGTAAGTGCCAGCGACGGATGGCGCGGCTGCGAAAAATCGGGCGGATCGAGACCAAACCAACAGACCGAATCGCCGGGAATGCAGCTAAACAATCGATCGATCATCGTTGCGAAGATAGACGAGTTACAGATGGCACCTTGGCTGGTGGCTTGTCGAGTGATGATCGACAACGAGCGCGACAAGACGATGATTTCCGATGGCGTAGAAATAAAGATGCGATCGTTAACGATCTTTGGCGACGCCATCGTGTTTGGAATGCTGGTTTGACTGCGGATGTTGCCGCTGGGTCCGAATCGATACAACGTGCACGCGACGGTATTCTGTGGAGCGGGGGTATCCGTAACGAGATAACCCACGATATAGATATCGCCGAAGCGATCAATGGCGGGCGACGTGAAGAATACATGATTGGTACGCGTTCGCAGCGCGATGCCGCCGTCCGGTCGCACACCAATCAGTTCGCCATTGATGTTGCCGATGTACACGTTGCCGTTCGGGTGCGCGACCGGCGACGCCATCGGTGTCGGCCCGACAAACGTGCTCCACTTTCGGTTTAGCACAGAGGCGGGCAGCGACTGCACGGTGTTTAGCCCGCTATTGGATGCATCGGCATGTAACTGTTGCCATACACGCGGAGTGAACGGTTGCATCCCATTGGTAGTGCAGTCCGCCGCCAAACATGCCGCCACCAACACGACCACGCCGCCACCGACAAACCAATGCCGCTTCATAGGATTACTCCGCATCAATCGGACAGGCAACGCGAAGAAGCGTCACTGCCGGGCCGACCACACAAGGCCCGCCGCGCGGACCACTTACGTCTGACCACCCACGCCGATTGACGAAGCGCATCGAAACGCGTTGCTACGTTTCGCCATCACGCCGAGCGGCCGGGCGTGTAGGCCGCTCTTTGAGTTATGACGCTTATCTTAGAATCGCCGGTGAGCTATTGGGAAGGGCTTAGGCAAACGTCTTTTTTGTTTTTTGGAGCGGTCCGAACGGGAACGGGCGGCGGCAACAGTTTTGGCAAGAAAAGGCCATCGGTTGGGTACGCATTGCGGCCAAATCTCATAGAAAGCGTTTAAGAAAAAGAGCACGAGTTGCCTCGTGCTCTCGTGTCGTTATTGCTTTTCCCTAAAAGTATTCGTCGCGATTGCTGCCTTCGTAATTACCGGTTCGCAGGCAACAGCGTTTAAAAGCGACGATTGGAGCCGAACGGGCACGGGTCGTTGCGACCGAGTTTTTCGAGCAGTTCCTTGTCGCCGTGCACGATGCGATGGCCGCACTTGACGCGGGTTTCGGACGGATATCCGCGCCGCCGTTTGCTCATCGTCTCAAAAGCGCGATCCGATTTCGAAGTGTTCGTTGTGTTGCATAAAGCACCTCCTGCTGAATAAATGGTATTCGTCTCTCTGGCCCGTTGCCCTTCTATCTTAATCGGCGACTTAGGTAGTAGCTACCCGTTCGTCCAGGTTCGTAACGGATGGCCGCTGCAAACATCTGACCGAAATAATTGCTGTACGATGAAAATCTTTGATAGTTTCTATCTCTTGATTTGGGCACGTTATACTGTCGATTATGTCTCTCGGTCCGCGTTCACTATTTCGAACACCAGCGTTTATCTCGCTGGCGCTGTCCGCCGTCGGAGCGGTGGTACTCTATGTCGGCCGTGAGCGATTTCACGGTTCAGATTGGTTTCCGCTCGCAATCGGTCTAACCGCGGCAGCCGCCATTATTCCGCTCCAAGAATGGTTAAGAGTTTTTTTTGATTCAAAGAGAACCGGAAATTGGCACCACATCTTGATGTTTGGCTTGACTGCAGTCCTTATGGGGGCAGGTGCTAATTTCCTCATATTTTTCGCGAATGAGGTCTTGTGGGGGCTCGTATTGGCAGCGGCTTGCTGTATGTGCGTTTACGCTGCGCTTGGGACGCACTATTCCTGGCCAGGTTTTCGCGAGGTTTGTCCGGATGAGGATTGCCCGTTCTGCCTCGGAAACGGAGTTGATGCAGATGGCGGACCATGCATCGGATGCGAATTGGACGAGGACTAAACGCTCTCAACGCTAACGTTAGTATTGCCGTCGCCCAATCCTCGGAATCAGCATCGGTGTCGTGCGTCGATAGGTGTCATACGCTGGGCCGATCTCACTAACCAAGTCGCGTTCTTCAATACGCGTGCCTTTGAAGATGTACGCCGTGAACAACAGGGCGAAGCATAGGCGCGTGACCGTCATGTCGGGCGTGGCCCAAAACGCGATCAGAAACCCCGTCATGAGCGGGTGCCGGACGAAGCGATACAGACTGCGTTGCGTGAAGCCGGCGGCGGGCATGTCGGTGCCGCGAAAGTGCGTCCAGACCTGCCGCAAGCCGAACAGGGCGAAGTGATCGATCAGAAAGCTGGTCAGCAGCACGATACCGAAGCCGCCCAGCGAGAGCGCCAACAAGATGCCGCGCGCCCATGTTGCGTCCACATGCCAAACCACGCCCGGCAACGGTTGCCACTGCCAGAATAGCAAGATCAAAATGAGGCAAGTGGTTAACACAAAGGTCGAGCGCTCGGCGGCGGGCGGGATGATGCGCGTCCACCATGCTTTGAAGACCGGTCGCGCCATGATCGTGTGTTGAATGGCAAACAAGCTGACGAGAGCTACGTTCATCAGAAGGGCGACGGGCCATGCCGTGGTCGTCGGTCCGTTCATGGTTTTGGGAACCACGACACCCTCGATAAATCCGATCATGTAGAGAAAAACACCTTGGAATACGGCGTAAGCGATCAGGCCGTAGGCCAAGATCGCGAATCGGTGGTGCCGCGTTTCGTGGTTGGTCACTGGCAGGCTGAGCGTGGACATGCGTGTCTCCAGAATCAGTCGTCTAACGCGCCGCATCGACTCACGGCACTCTTTCACACGTAAGGTGCGACAACGATTCGGAGGCTTCACGCCCTTCGAAAAAAAATCTGCCGACATGCGGCCAAGCGCGCAAAAAAAAGCCGCGTCTTACAAAGACGCGGCTTTTTTATCTATCGTACCGTACGGCGTTGCGTCGCGTATTAGCGTCGGCGACGCAGCGCGATCAACGGGCTGCCCAAGAGGAGCAACGCCAAGCTTGCGGGTTCAGGAATGACCTGAACGTCCATAGCGACGGTTTCAACACCCCAGCCGGCACGGCTCACTTGAATTCCAAAGTTGTATTCACCCAACGCGTTCGGGTCGAACGAACCCGCAGGCGGCGAAATGAGCCCCGGAATCGGCGTGCCCAAATAACCGAACAACAGGTTTTCAGACCCTTCGACCAACGTCAGGCTCGGGTCGAGGGCGAGAATGCCGGCGGTTACGTTAATGACGCCGAGGTCGTTAATCGGTGTATCGAATCCGGTATCAAAGTCGTAGTATAAGTTGACTTGATAGTCAGCAATGACGGGCGTCGCACCGTTAAGGCCTTCGACCATGATGTAGTAGTTGAAGTTCCACAGTGCACCTTCGGTCGTGCTTTCGTTGTTGCCGCCGAAGTTGGTGCCGGTCGTGGCAAAGTAAGTTCCCGCACCATCGTTCGTGAGAGCCGGGTTCGAGTAGCGCTGCGTTGCGCTCATTGCTACGGTGATGACGTTGTTGCCGTCGACGAATTGCGACGAGATGGCGACTTCGTCATTGGGGATGCCCTGACCGCCGAATGTGGCTTGGTCCAACGGGCCGAATGTGTCGTAGATCGGCGTGGCGATGGCAGAAGATGTCGCGACCAACGCAACGAATGCAGTCACGATCAATTTCGAAATCGATTGCATAACGATTGGAACTCCTGATTCCAGATTTCACAGGAAAACGCTTTATTAAGGCTGGTTATGGTAGAAAGTCAGGGAACTAGATGCAAGATCTGACGACCCTAAAATCCGGATAAAGCAATATGGCTGAAAAGCTGGAAGTGCAGGAATAGCAGCCATTTATCATTTCGGCGTCCACTATTGATGAAAGCATTATCGGGCAAGAATGGCGTGCGTTTTAAGGGGGAACCCAAGGTGCGGGTGAACGACTCTGGTTGTTAACGAATGCAAAAAACATGACGAGGAAACTCTGAAATGAGCGACCAAACGGATTGATACCCATAGTCCACACTGGGGAAGCTGGACCGTTTATGATGCAGGACTGGTCTCGAGAATTACGCCTATAGCTATCTAAGAGAGTTCGCCATGCCGTTTCGATTCCGAGCAGGTAAGAACGTTACACGCGAATTCCGTCGCATCGCGCGCGAACAGGTGGAGCGCGCCCAACGCGAATTGGACGAACAATCGGAAGGCCGTCACGAAGCCGTGCACGACGTACGAAAGCGCTGCAAGAAAATCCGTGGGCTCATCCGCTTGGTGCGGCCCGCGTTCGATGAGTATTCAGCGGCCAACGAGCACTTTCGCGATACCGCACGATTGCTTTCCGTCTCGCGCGACGCGACCACATTGATCGAATGCTTCGATGCGCTGGTCACACGCTTCGAGTCGTCGAAGCCTGCCGACATCGAATTGTTAAGACCACTGCGTATTGAATTGCACGACCGTCGGGCCGAGACGACCGACGACGAACAACTCGACGAGCGCATCACCGAGGTGCGCGTTCGATTGCACGATAGCCTTAATGCGATTGAGACTTGGCAACTCCATGCGTCTGGCTTCGATGCGATCGGCGGCGGTTTTACGAAAACGTACGACCGCGGTCGTAAGGCATTTCGTACGGCATACAAGAAATTATTACCCGAGCAATTTCACGAGTGGCGCAAGCGCGTGAAGTATCATCGCTATCATTTGGAGGTCATAAGCGATTGTTGGCCTGGTCCGATCAAGGCGCGATGCGACGAAGCGAAGACGCTGAGTGATATTCTGGGCGACGAGCACGATCTGACAGTGCTCGGCGACGTGCTGCAAAATGAAGGACCGTGGGTGATTGGTGAAGAACGCGTCGCGATACTGCAGGATTTAATCGAACGTCGTCGGGGCGAGCTTCGCGCGCGAGCGCGCACGTTGGGCCAACGGCTCTATGCTGAGAAGCCGAAGCAATTCGAGCGGCGAATTCGCCAAATCTGGAAAGCCTGGTGTCGTGATGCGCGCGAGAAGAAGCGATGAAAAGCCGCTGCTGAATCGTCGGCATCGTAATAGTTAGGCACGAGCGGCGAAATCCTTTCAATTGATCGGCATAAGTCCGTACAATCCCGCTTCGACGGACCGTTCAATTCATTCCTTTACATCGCGATGCCTGCTGCTAAGAAAGGAGCCATTCGATGCAATCCCTTTTTTCCTCGAACAATCGAAACGCCGACCGTTTGATGACGGCGACTATGCTCGGCATTCTCTTGACTGCTACGGCTACCCTCCGAGCCGATGATTTCGTGTTATCGAAGGGCGACAACATCGGCAACATGCTCGGCGGCATCACGTTTGGCGACGGCGATATGGTGTCATATTGCAGCGATACCAACATGGCGTCGATTCTGTTCGCCGAAACCACGATCTCGCCCAGCCCCGACATCGATGCATTCACGATTTTGCCCAACGGCAACTATGTGCTCTCTGTCTTATTCAACAATCGTACGCTCGGCGGCATCGAGTTCGATGACGGAGACCTTGTCGAATACAACCCGGTAACGGGTGCGGCATCCTTCTTTCACCTTGGCGAAGCTGACTTCACCGGTGCGACGGCTAACGTTGGTGACATCAACGCCGTGGATTTTGTGGACGACCGTTACATTGTGTTTTCGTTGACGGCCGCCAGCACCACCTTTCGCGGCGTCGACTATTCCGATGGCGACCTGATTCAATACAGCATTAGCGACGGCATCGTCACGGTGCTCGTGAACGAAGCCACGCTCTGCGACGATGGCGACTGCGATATCGATGCGGTGCACGTGCTATCCAACGGCAACTACGTGATGAGCACGTTCTTCGACGAGATGATTAGCGGGCAATTGTTTCTCAATGGCGACTTGTTCGAGTACAACCCGACGACCGACACGGCCACGCTTTACTTCAGCGAATCCAACTTCACCGACGCGAACGGCCACAACATCGATGCCGTGCACGTGTTCGAAACGCCGATGGGCGACAACCTTGGCGATATGAATTGCAGCGGCGCCGTCGATCTGAATGACGTCGCACCATTCGTGCAAGCGTTGCTCGACCCGGCGGGTTACAACGCCGCCTTTCCCGATTGCGATATCACCCGCGCCGATACGGATGAGAGCGGCGGCAATGATGGGGGGGATATCGCAGGGTTTATCGAGCGGTTGTTGTAGGGGCGTGTGTCGTGAGTCCTGAGTCTTGAGGTCTGAGGTTTGTGGCTTGGGTGCGAAAGGTATCGTCTCGTAGCACGCCAAAATTCAGAGCCGCGGCCTGTGGCTGCATGGCCTTGCCGCATGCTTTTAGTCAACCGGCCTTGTTGGTTAATGAAAATGGTCGAATGCAAGGGAATAGCCGCCCCTAACGATCCCCCGCTGTTGTCGGAGCGTCGCGACGCGCGACAGCATGCCGACCTTCTGCTTGATTAGACCAGTTCACGCTTGAGAGCGACGGCTGCACTGTGGCACCGGCTAATAGCCGGTGGATGCCGACAAATCATCCGGAGGCGCAGTCTTTCGTGAAGTGTTCCAAACGTCTGTTTGATCCAGCGCTGAGCTGCAGATCAACAGGTGCACGATATTGCTCTGATTAGATCCGTATGGTTCCCTCGTTCGATTAGATTTGGGCGAAAGGGGGTTGGCATGCTACGCGCCGGTTGAGCCTACTGGTGAGTGGCCACCATTAAGATCGTTACGCTCCGATACACATTAGCGAGCAACATCACCGTCGTGCGAACACGCGTGCGACACAATTCGACCGCACGCTGCGTACGAGTTAATTGAGAATCAGGTTGACGAACAATGCGATATCGCGACCGTCGGCGATGCCGTCGTCATTGAGATCGCTACGGTCAACATGGTTGCCGTTTTGCGGTGTACCAACGAGCACGGCAGCCAAGGCAGCGGCGTCGTCGGTGTCGATATCTCCATCGGAATCGATATCACCCAAAACATCGGGAATGCCGCAGCGACGCAGGATCGTGATGAAGTTGTTGTCGCCCGCGTAACCTGCGACCGCCAGCGTGTGGCGATTGAGGTCCACAAAGTTGCTCAAACGAAATGGCATGCCGTATTCAGTTTCCGACAAGACCGCATCGCGAATCCAACCGTTGGCAGTCCATCGAAAAATAACGACATAGCCTTCGACAGATTGCGGGATTGTGCCAATCACCTGCTCAAGCGATCCAACGCAACTAAACGCAACCATTCCGTTCGACAACTGCGGCGCGAATCCGTAAGGAAAACTGTAGCGGATGTCCACCATTGGTGGTGGCGGTGGTGGAATTAATACCGATTCTTCCGCCCAAACGTCATTCACGCGCCGGAACGCCACGGGGCCGGTGGGGTCTTCAGATGAAACAAACGTATTTTGTGGCGTTCCCACGATCAGATGGTCGCCCTCAATGGCGACGTACGGGCCAAACCGCTCTACGCTGCTTGTGTCATCGGGCGTTAGCTTGGCTTCTTCCGTCCAGACGTCGTCGATTTTACGGAAGATGTAAACGGCCCCGAGGTTGCCCATCGGTGATACATTGCCAGGCGCGCTCACGGCCATCACGTCGTCGGTGATATCGATATGCTGCCCAAAGCGTTGGCCCGCGCTGCCGTCCGTCGGTGTGATGATGTAATCGCCGATCCACTCAAAGCCGTAGGGTTGCAATGGATTGTCATTGAAACCCTCGAAGACATACACCGCGCCCGACTCGGCCCCATTGATATCGTGGCCCGGTGCGCCGGCCATGGGTGAATCGTAGCGGTCCGACGCAACCGATGCGCCGAGTTCGGCATCGGCAGAAATCGGCAAAGGCAACGGATTCAAACTCGGGGTAAAGTCGAAGATATTGAATGGATCGTAGCAATCCATGAAGGGCGTGAAGGCCCCTGCTCCGGGGGACGCGCCGGCGTATCCAACCATTGTGTACGAGTATCCGGAGTCAACGATCGCGGAGCCGAATCGCGAGCCGGAAAAATAGTTGTCAAACCGCTCCGGCGGTGTTTGGTCGTCGTAGTATTCGCAGTCGTAATAAACCGCACCGACACCATCGTTCTCATCGGGGTTTCCGATGAGAAGGTCATCGTAGTCAACAATGGCAACCCGCAGATCGTCATCGGGCGAGTTAAAGGCTTCGTCTTTCCAGATGCCGGGCGTGGGTTCGTTGATGTTGCGAACGAATTGCCATTCGAGTTGTTCGCAAGCATCGGGCACGCCGTTGCCGTTACAATCGGCTCCTAACTGGCAGCTATCGGGAATGCCGTCGTCATTGCAATCGGGAAAGGTCTCGCAGTCGTCGGGTACGTCGTTGTGGTTGCAATCGGTCTCGCATTCATCGGGTACACCGTTGGCGTTGCAGTCGTTATCAACGAGTTCGCATTCATCTGGCACGAGGTTGTCATTGCAATCGGTAATGGGCTCGCAATCGTCAATCACGCCGTTGTTATTGCAATCAAACTGACAATCGTCGGGCACGCCGTTGCCGTCACAGTCGTTACCGTCAAGCTCGCATGTATCAGGAATTTCGTTTGCGTTGCAATCGTTAGCGGCGGTGATATCGAACAACTTTACCGAGCCGGCATTTTCACCGTTGGTGTCGTCATACGTTCGGCCTGAAAACAGAATGTTGTCCGCAAGTGCAACGATGCCAAAACCATCGGTGTCAACAAAGCGTGAATAGACATACCCATCTGGGCCGTTTTCGAAGATTTGAACGCCGGACTGCGTACTTCCCGAGTATCTGAAGGTGGTTCGATTAACGGCGGCATACATTTGATTGAGGGCAATAGAAAAACTGTATGTCGGAGGAAAAGGGCTTGATGTTTCACTCTGGCGAGCCCAGTGAGTGCCGTTGAAATTGAAGAACGTGTAGCCTGGGATGGGCTCACCAGAAACAGATGATGCCCCAAGTATTAGCATCGTGTCGCCCGCCAGTTCGACCTCGCGACCAAAGGCAATTTCTCTTGGGCGGCCACTGGCACCCCCAACCCCTACCCATTCAGTGCCATTGAATTCATAGACGGTGGCTCCACCCGTAGGGATTTCGATAATCCCTGCAAGGTATCCTTCCCTGCCAATGACTGCTCTGTTCCCCTCGAGCGCGACGGAACTGCCGAATTCGTAGTCGGGGTGCGGGCCACTGACGATGGCTTGTTCCTGAATCCAGCCCACTCCATCGTAGCGAAACGCTACGGCAACACCATGAAATTCATTCCAGATGTTCGGATAGGGCGAACAGACGAATATTGCATCACCCGACACGGCCACCGAGACGTCGCCATCCATGATTACATTCGTCGGCATCAGCATCGCTTCTTCGAGCCATGCGTTCCCATCGAAGCGAAACACATACGCAACGCCTTCGCCAATACCGGGATTAAAAACATCCGCCGCGACGACGGCGACGTTACCGTCAAGTGCAACGTCGTAGCCGAAGTTTGACCAAGCGACCGGCGACGTTGCCACCAGCTTTTGTTCTTCGACCCAGCCACCCGGGCCTTTTCGAAACACGTACGCCGCGCCGGCATTCGATGCAGTGGACGACGAGCCCGCGATATCCGCATTTGGCGCGCCGATCAGCACAGCCGTGCCCGACGCCGCAACCGCCGAGCCGAAGCGATCGTCGGCCTGCCCGTCCGACGCATAAAGATCGCCGACGAACAACGGAAACTCGCACTCGTCGGGCCGCAGGTTGGCGTTGCAATCGGGGCTCACCATGCCGTTGCCATCGGGATCGGTCGGGTCGATATCTTGCGCATCGGGCACACCGTTGGCGTTACAGTCTTGGGCGAATACTGGGGCAGCGAGAAGTGGTAACAGCAATAGAGCAAGCAGCAACGATCGGTGCGCGAGGGTGGGCATCATGACTTCCTTGGTTCGTGTAAAGCGACAGTTCCTTCGCCGACAGTGTACCAAGACAGCGGACGATTTGCTCGAATATTTGCGATAGGGGTGAGGCTCGATCTTCTTGCACCGAGAAATCACCGTCAGACGCGTAGAAACAACGCGCGAAACGAGACCCCACGTTATACTACCAACCCGTATCTCCCGACGAGTAACACCAACCTCTTTGACGAACGGTCGGCCACATGACAAGCACTACAAACTCAGATTCAAACCCACCCGTAACAAAAGCAAGATCGGGCATGATCGACCGCTTCCTGAATATCATAGAAGCCGCGGGAAACAAACTGCCCGATCCGGCGGTGTTGTTCCTGCTACTGATGGTGCTGGTGTGGTTGCTGTCGTGGCCGCTATCGCTTGTTGACTTCGGTGCCATCCATCCCGTCACGAACGAACCCATCGCCGTGGTCGATCAGGTCAACGGCGAGGGCATCGCCAATCTGCTGACGTCGATGGTTAAGACATTTGTCAACTTTGCACCCTTGGGCGTCGTGCTGGTTGCGTTGCTGGGTATCGGCGTGGCCGAGCATACGGGTTTGATCAACGTCGTGATCAAGACGGTGCTGGGCGTCGTGCCCAAATTCTTGTTGACGCCGACGTTGATTCTGGTGGGGATCGGTTCGCACTACGCCGTGGACGCGGGTTACGTCTTGGTCATTCCAATCGGCGGCGTGATCTTTTATGCGGCGGGGCGACATCCACTCGCGGGCATCGCAGCGGCGTTCGCGGGCGTCTCCGGCGGGTTCGCGTGCAACTTCTGGATTCCCAGCGGCCTCGACCCATTGCTGCAAGGCTTCACGCTCTCCGCTGCACAGCTTTACGACCCCGACGTGCAAGTCAGCATCGTCAATAACAACGTCTTCACTGCCGCATCGACCCTGCTGGTCGTTCTCGTCGGTTGGTTCATCACCGACCGCATCATCGAACCGCGCGTCGCATCGACCAAGGTCGACGGTGATCCGGAACAAATGCCGACGTTCGATGCGGTCACGCCCCAGGAAGTGCGCGGCATGATCGCCGCGATCGTCACCGCATTGATCGGTGCGGGCGTTATGGTGTGGTGGGGGTGGGGGCAGGATTCGGCCCTGCGCTACGAAGGCAGCCTGCTCAATTTCCGCGCGTCGCTGATGCAGTCCATCGTGCCGCTTATCTTTCTTTTCGCCATCGTTCCGGCCATGGTCCACGGCTACGTCGCGGGCACAGTCAAGTCGCACAAAGACATCGTGGTGGGCATGTCCAAGGCGATGGAAACCATGGCCTATTACATCGTGCTTGCGTTCTTT
>JAUIHO010000126.1 GCA_030432035.1 Phycisphaerae bacterium | reverse complement strand
ACCAAGCTGCCGGTTCCCGCGCTGCTGTTTATGTGTGCGCTAATGTTCATCGGTGGTTCACCCGCGTCGTGCGCCGGCGGCGTGAAGACCAGTAGCGTCGCCACCTGGTACGCACAGCTATACGCATGGCTCCGCGGTCAAAAAGAAGTCACACTGATGGGGCGCCGACTATCTAGCGAAATTGTCGCCAAAGCCGCGATGATCATCGGGCTCGCCGTGGTTTGGAATTCGACGGGCACGATCTTGTTAGCGTGGTTTGAACAAGGCCGCGTCGATCTGCCGCTGCGCAAACTCTTTTTCGAACAGGTCTCGGCTTTCGGCACGGTCGGACTCTCGCTCGATGTGACGCCGACGCTCTCGGTGCCCAGTCGCATCTGGATCATGATTTCCATGTTTGTCGGTCGCGTCGGGCCGTTGACCTTCGCGATGGTCATCTCCGAACGCGAGCAATCGCCGGTACGTTACCCGGAAGAGCCGGTGATGATCGGCTAGGATGTGAAGCTATGAAGCAAGTGGTAGTCATCGGATTGGGGCAGTTTGGTTCGCACCTGGCGCGCGAGCTAACGGGCATGCGCTGCGAAGTGATGGTCATCGATCAGGATGAATCGCGCGTGGACGCGATTAAGTCCGACGTGCATCAAGCCGTCATCTGCGACGCGCGCCAACACGATGCCGTCGAAGCCGTCCTCACCAACGAAGTGGACGAAGTCGTCGTCGCCCTCGGTGAAAACATGGAACCGAGCATTCTCTGCACGCTGCACCTGAAACAACTCAACGTGAAGCACATCCGCTGCACCGCCGTCAACGAAGACCATGCCACCATCCTGCGCGCCGTGGGTGCCGATGAAATCATCTTCCCCGAACGCGAAACAGCCGAACGCACGGCGCGGCGCGTGGCCTATCCGTCATTGCTCGACTACTTCCCGTTCGAAGAAGACCATCGCATTATGGAAGTGAAGATGCCGTCGAGCCTGTCCGGCAAGCGCTTAGGCGATACCAACATTCGCGGCGACTACGACCTGCTCGTGCTCGGCACCAAAGACGCCAACACTGGTAAGTTCAAATTCATGCCCGGCGCGACGGATGTGCTCAGCCAGAACGACGTCCTGATCGTGCTCGGTCGCGAAATCAACCTCGCCCGCTTTCAGGCGCTCGACTAACTACCCAACTGCGTGGGGCGGGAAGCAACCATTTCAAACGAAACCGTTATCAATCAGGAACCGCCCGCGCGCAGCATGCGCCGCACGCTCGCCATGCATGTGTTCGCGTGGATCTTCCGCGGCATGGTCGCCTCCGTCGCGCTCACGTTGCCGTTTCTCGCGCGCAAACATTTCGAAGCCGGCGAGGGCATGTTCTTCATCATCGTCGGCTGCATGCACATCATGCAGTTCTTCACCATCTTTTGGAATCGCCTCTACCAACGCGTATCGACGGCGCAATACGTTATCACCGTCGGCGCGATCATCGGCCTTCCCTTATTGGCGATGGGATTGTTTACGACGCTAACACCGCTGACAATCTGCTGGGTCATCGCTGCCTTTGGCGGCGCTGCCGGTGGCGTGGCATTCTCACCAATGAACGGTGACCTTCTGCGCAACTGTTATACCGAAGGTATTCGCGGTCGTGCCTACGCGTTGATCGGTATCGCGCAGTTCGTGGGCGTTATGATCGGCGGCGCGATTATGGGCTGGTTATCGAATGACGATCCGCTTGCCTATCGATACGTCTATCCTTGCTTCGCCGTCGGCTTCGTCATCACGCTGGTGATTCTGTATCGCATTCTGCCGAAGCGACCGGCCGAAGCGCCGACTGCCATCAGCCTACAGATGTTGCGCCGCACGCTCTGGGAACCCATCGTCGATCTCGGCAACCTGCTTGGCCAAGATCGTAACTTCCGAAATTACGAAATCTCATTCATGGCTTACGGTGTCGGCTGGATGGTCGTTACGGCGTTGCTCGCTTTGATTTGCAATGACCGCCTGGGGCTCGACTATCGCGAGTTTTCCGGCTCGACCATTATCTTCAACCAAGCGGCCATGATTCTGCTGCTATTCCCCGCCGGCATGATCGCCGATCGCATCGGGCCGATTCGACTGGCGTCGGGCGCGTTCCTTTGGCTAACGGGCTACCCGTTGATGCTCATCGCCATCGCCCTGCTATTCGACGCGTCATCGAGCGACGCCTCCACGATTTGGCTAACGCTCGCATCCATCTACTTCGCATCCGGCATGGTCGGCGTACACCTTACCTGGTCGTTGGGGCCGGTCAGTTTCGCCGCCAACCCCAGCGAAGGATCGCGCTACCTCGCCGTACACGGCACACTCGTCGGCGTGCGCGCGATTCTCTTTCAATTGATGGCCATCGGTCTTTATAAGTTGACCGGTAGCTTCACGATCGCCCTTGCCATCGGCGCGGCGGGCTTTGTGTTTGCAAGCTATTGGATGCACCGCCTCGGCAAAACGATGCGCGCGAGGAATACACGATAGAAACTCAACGATGAGCGCGTATGCGCGCGAACCATACCGGATGTTCGGGTGCCATACCGCGTGCGCGAGTGGCGGCGCGGTTCCGCGTGCGCGGGTGCCATGCCGACCCAACCGAAAAAAGTATCGTCCATCTATAGAAGGGTAAAATCTCGCGCAATCGCCCGAACAACCAACCACCATCGAGGTCGGCATGCCCGAGACACGAGCCACGCGCCATTATTCGATCATCGTTGATTCTGACCAACCTTCACGCACCCACCGAAGCCAAACATAAAGTAGCGGTATCATCGCGCACGAAGCATGCCGACCTTCGTGATGGTCTCGCGCTTTTATGAACCCGCACCAGCTTGCCTTTCTATCACCACCATAAGTCGTTTCGGTTGGGTCGACATGGCACCCGTGCGCTTTATCGTTTCGCTAGGGTCGACATGCCACCCGCGACGTCGTCGAACGCGGCCCCAAAAGACATCGCCTATCGACAAACCATTCCGGCTCATTCCAAATCTGAATCTGTAAAAAAGGCGTGCGGCACCCCGGGAATTTGGCGCGGTCATAGGGTGCCGCAGCGAGTGGAAGACAAGTTGGTTACGAAAACCCCGCGAACTGCCCCGAAGAGCGCTCGTGACTGAGAGTTATCGTTTTATTCGTTCCTTATTCCGCGACCGCCGCCGACGGAAACAAGGGGGGTTTGGCTTGAAATGCATCGGTGACGCGAAAAACTTCACCTGCAATAATAGTATAGATTCACGCTGTACCCGGTGTCAACCGAGATTCGCCAAACATCACAGCCCAAATCGCAAACCTAGCGCAATCTTCATCCTTGAAACGGCAGCATGCCCGTATCCCACGGCTTCGGCGACCGCGCCGCCACTTCCGGGGCCTTCGGCTCGACCGGCGGCCGACGCAAAACCGGCTTTTTCCCGCGCGCGGCGGCCACAAACCCTTCCAAATCCTGAAAATCCCACGCCTCGCGCGCGACGGGCTTGCCATGGCTGTCGCGCACGATCGCGCCGTAGTCATCAACCAACACCCGCGTCGCATATCGATCGCAGCGGCCTTCTTTCTGTCGCACGTTGCGCCGCGCCTGCTTCACCAGCCAATGGTAATACTCGTGTAGGAACACAAAGAGCACCAACTGCTCGGGATTGGCGATATCCACCGAATAAAGCTCTCGCCACCAGTGCGTTCGATTCGAACGCGGCCGCGCGATGTGCGTGAGCAGCTTATATGGGTACTTGTTGCCGCGACCGAGGTTTACAAAGATGCGATGCGTTTGGTAGTAGCAACTGCCCGAAAATTCGGCACCGCGGCTGTAACGAATGCGCACGGTCAGCCGATCGTGCGGCCAACCCTCGATCGCGCGCAGGCACATCGCCTCCAACCGCTCATCGCTGAGATGCGTCGAATTGCAAAAGTCCATACCCAACCGCAGCCTGTGCGGTGGGCCGGACGCTTGCCGACGATTAACCCAAACCCGCACGATCGATATCCTGTAACCGCACCACGCCGTCCGGCTTCGCGCCGTCCGCCGAGATCACCAACACCGTAATCTGGCTCTCGCGCATCAACTGCAAGCAGTCCACCGCCAACGTATCGGGCGGCACGGTCGAGCACGTCACCGGTGGTTCGTCGGGGTCGCGACGGCTTTGCCGCCAAGCATCACCGACACTCAGCGCTCCGGGTCGCTCGCTGCGCATCAGCAAGCGCCGCAGGTCGCCGTCGGTGAACACCCCAACCAGCATCCCTTTATCGTCAACGATGCAAGCCATTCCTAAGTGGCGACGCGTAATTTCGAGCAGTAACTCGTTAAAGCCCTGGTTGACAGAAACTAACGGCAATTCTTCGCCGCCATGCATCACATCGGCGGCGCGCAACAACAGCCGTCGCCCCAAACTCCCGTCGGGGTGGTAGCGCGCGAAATCTTCTTCCTTAAACCCGCGACGATCCAATACCAGCATTGCTAACGCATCACATAACGCGAGCGTCATCAACGTGCTCGTTGTCGGTGCTAATCCCAACTGCCCTGCTTCGGGTAACGCGGGAATCGCCAGATGCACATCCGCTAACTCGGCCAACTGCGCCGAAGCCGACTCGCAAATCGCGATGACATGCCCGCCGATGCGCCGAAAGTGCTGAACAAAGCGCGTCAGTTCTTCGGTATTGCCGCTCTTGGATAGTGCAATGAGCACCGCGTTGGGGCCGGCGGCACCGAGATCACCATGCAACCCTTCTACCGGGTGCATAAAGAATGCCGGTGTGCCGGTACTGGCAAGCGTGGCTGCGGCTTTGCGCGCGATGAGACCGCTCTTGCCAATACCGGAAACGACGGTCGGCTCTTTGGCGTCTAGCAATAGTTGGACCGCTTCGGCGAACGTGTCGTCGATTTGGTTGGCGAGCGAGGTGAGCGCAGCAGATTGCTCGCCAATAAATTGGCGAGCGCTGCGAACCGTTTCAATGTGGGATGATTCGTTTGCAGTCATGAAGTCGGGCGCGACGAGGTTTCGGCAGCGCCCGACCAAGAAGAAACAGCATTACGCGTCGGGCTTGCGTTCGTCGCCTTGCGAATCTTCGCCCATATCGAAGTCGTCGGCAATATCGAAGCCTTCGTTGCCGATTTCCTCGAGTTCGTCGGCGAGTTCATCGATATCGATGCCCTCGTCCGACTCGTTACCGGCGTCGGTCGTCGAGCCCGTTTCCAAGCTGCCCGAGTCGATATCAAAGTCGCTGCGGATATCCAATTCTTCGAGATCGCTCAGATCCGGCAACGCGCCCAAATCGACGGCAGAGCCCGTGTCGATGCTTGGCGTGATCAGATCGGAATCGGTCGCCGACATCTCGGAGTCTTCCAAGACCGAGCCGTCTGCCTCATTCAAGTCGGGAAGGTCATTATCAACCACCGGCTGATTGCCGCGCGGCGTCCGAGGTTCGCTGCGGGCCGTTTCGGCAACGACGGTATCCGTCGGACCTGACGGCGGCGGCGGGACCGGGCCGGGCGCGGGTGCACCGCCGCTCGGACCGTCGTCGTCGTCAAAATCGCCGTGTGCGATTTCGAGTGTTGGGCGCGGCGCCTTGTCTTCATCGACTTCGTGATAGTCGTAGAACTCACGGTACTGTTTGCGGAAGTAACCGCCGCGACGGCTCTGAACTTCGTTGAGCACCGCACCGAAAATGCGGGCATTGATGGATTCGAGATTCGAGCGTGTGCGTTGTAAGGCACCGCGCGAAGTCTTTCGGTACTGGCAAACCAGCAAACAACCATCGACAGCACCAGCCAGGACCATCGCGTCGCTGACGAGCAAAACGGGCGGGCCGTCAAATATGACCTGATCGTAGCGCGAGCGTGCGTCGACGATGACATCGCGGAGGTAGCTGCTACCCAACAGCTCGGCCGGGTTCTGCGGCACGGGCCCGGCGCTAAGCACATCCAAGCCGGGCACACTGGTCGTGGTTACGTAGTCGCGCAACTGACCCTGACCGATCAAGATGTTGCTCAGACCTTCGACCTTCATGTTTTCGAATAGTTCGGACGTTGCCGCGCGACGGAAGTTCGCATCGACCAACAGCACGCGTCGCCCGCTCAACGCGATTGAGATCGCAAGGTTGGTCGCGACAGTCGTCTTACCGTTACCGCCCGACGGGCTGGTGACGAGAATAACACCCTGCTGTTCGGCCGGAGCACTGAAGAACAAGTTAGCGCGGAGATTTCGGAATGCTTCGGCCACCACCGAGTGCGGTGCATCGAGGCAGGCGGTTTCCACGCGTTCGATTTCGACTTCGTCGTCGTCGGTCGTCGGAATGGTACCCAGAACCGGCAGATGCGCGTTCGAGACGTCGCGTGGTGTTCGCACCGACTTATCGATGAAGTGCAACGCGAAAGCTAAGGCAGTACTGAAGCCGAAGCCGAAGAAAACGGCGACTGGCAACCACAACTTCAAATTTGGTTGACTAATACGAGTTGGCTCAATCGCGTTCTGAATCGTTTCAATTCGAACACCCTTGTCCTGACGATTCAGCTTTTCTAGTTCGGATTTCTGCTCGGCCAAGCGCTGGTATTCGTTTTGGATAAGGATCTTGTCCTCTTCCAATTGCTTCTGTTCGACCAACTTGGCGTCTTTGTCTTTTTGTTTGGCTTGGGCGGTGTTGAGTTTTTCCTGAATCTCAATCAATGCACCATTGGCATTGTTGTATTGCCGCTCGACTTCTTCGATTCGGCGTACCTGAAAGTCGATCAGACGTTGGGCTCGAATTTCTCGCAAACGGTTTTCGGCCAACTCGAGTCGGTCTTGTGACTGTTTGTAAAGATCGTGATTCGGGCCGAACCGTGCAGCAACGGCATCGAAGTTTTCGCGAGCCGCCTGTTCCCGCTGAGTTGCTTGGTACACTTCCGGATCGTTGCGCAGCATTTCCTGCATTTCCGGATCGATCGCGATATCTTCCGGTCGCGTTTGCCTAAACTGCTCGGCCTGCGCCTTCAGATTAATCACGATTAACTCAAGCTCGGTACGCTGGGCAGTTAACTCCAAAACCTCGACATCGATCGCCGAGCCGGCGCTGCCGCTATAGTCGTTTTCGGTGGCGAGCGTTTTGATATCGGTATTCTTATTATCTAACAGCTTCCGCGTTCGATCTAGTTCCCCATCAACGCGATCCAACTCTCGAACGATTTCGTCTTTACTGACCTTGTTAACTTCTTGCAAATATTCCTTGACGACACTGTTAACGATCAGTGGCACCTCTGCCTTTACACGCCAGGTAGACGAAATACGCACCAGACCCGACTGCGGCACTGGGGAAACCGAGAGCATATTCTTTAGGATATCGATTTCACTTTGGTTGGTTCGCTGGGCTTCATTACCCGCCCACGTTCGCCAATAGGTGTTGCGAATTTCCGGAAGACGAACGACTTGGCTCAACACGCTCGGGCTTTGTAGCCGCACGATTTGCGCTTGAATCGCGCGTTCGATATCCTTATCAGTAAGCCCTTTATCATCAAAAATTCCGGTATTGGGGTCCGCCGGCGTCGGCGAGGTGACTTCGATGTAGGCTTCTGCCGAGTACCCTGGGTATTTCACGTACCAAAAAATCACGGCCCCAACGCCGATCGCGGCGATAAAACCGCCGAGAAAAATAATCGACAGTAGCCGCTGACGGATGATCGAGAAAATATCACCGGGCGTAAGACCGCCCGCAGAGGGTGGCCCTGCAGGGGAATACCCTTCGATCTGAGCGTTTCCGCCCAGCGCAGGATTTGCCGTAGTAAGCGTCGTCATGGCTGCGATACCTTACTTCTATTAGCGCGATCAACGTTGCAGAGCGCAATCTTCGCCTGATTGCAACGGAACACCGGGTAACTCGCGTGCGAGCCGGTAATTACGACAGTCGAGCGAGTGTCTTATCTATCTTCGACCGATAGTCATCGAATCTTTTCTTCATAGCAGGCTCATTTTGAACCTGTCGTTCGATGATCTCTTTTGCTTGCTCAAGCCGTTGGATGGCTTTCTCCTTTTCGCCGCGCATTTCATGCACCATCCCTAGGTGCACGATCGCGTCGAGGTTTTCACCGTCGATTTCAATCGCACGGAGCAACGTTCCCGACGCTTCGCCCAGTTGGTCGGTTTGCGCCAAAATCCAACCGTACGTGTCGAGATAGCCGGCGTTGTTCGGATCGACTTTCACGGCGCGTTTGGCGTATGGCAACGCTTCGGTCGGTTGGTTGAGCTTTTCTGACAATAAGTAGGAGATGTTGTTCAACGCCAGCGGGTGATTGTTGTCGATCTTAAGCGCTGCTTCATAGGCATCGCGCGCGGCGGTATAGTCCTCCTTTTGATCGTACAACATACCTTTCGCCACGTTGGCGAACAATTTGTCACCATCGCGAACCGCTTGCTGAATAATCGTGTTGCACTCATCCAGCGCGCCATCTAAATCATCGTTTCTGAAGCGCAAATGCACCATTGCGCGACGGGCAACGAGGTTCGACGGCTCTCTGGCGATCGCCTCTTCCATTTGCTTCTGGGCGGTTTCGGGCCCTAGGGTCGCGATCAGATCGCGCAAAACCGCGTCGTAAGCCGCGAAATCATTTCCCGCAGCGATTTGTGCACGATTAAACGTGTTTATGGCCTTTTCAACATCGCCAGATTGACCGTAACAGTACCCAAGTGCCGCTAGCGTTGCTGCGGATCGATCGAGTTTTGCGGGCGGCACCTTCGTCAATGCCGCATCGATCAGTTCGTCGCAACGACCCAACTCGCGCAACGTTCTGAAATAGCTCGATAAAGCATCGGCCGAGTAGTTCGAGATTTCAGCAGCACGCCGATACCCCTGCAGTTGCTTCGCCGGATCGCCGGACAAGCGACCGAAATTGCCCAGCAACATCGGCCACTCGTAGTTACCGGGGTTATCCTGCATGTAACGGTAGATTAGCGATTCTGCAGCTTCGTATTGCGGCGGGCGCATGCGGGTGTAGATATCCACCAGATTTTGGGCGACGCGCTCCTGTTCGGGATGATTTTTGAGAATTTCCTGTAACTCACGCGCCGCCTCGGTCCCGCTTTCATTTCTTCGGAGCGCGTCGGCGAGCAACACATCGGCAAGCAGAATTCGATGGCGATACTCGAAGCCGTCCAGCCGTTCCGCCTTACTCAGCTTCAGGTCTTCGATCGCCTTGCGATAATCACCTTGCAGGTAATAGAGGCGGCCGCGTTGCCAGAGGGCCGTGGCATTACCCGGATCGTTTTGAAGGTGGCGATCAAATGCGGCGAGCGCCTTATCGATATTGCCGCCGTTCAGGTGGTAGGCGCCTTCAAATATGATGCCCTGCTCGTCACTCGGAAACTTGGCGAGAAACTCATCGATCGCGACCTTGGCAATATCAAAACGCTGCAGTTGGAGTAGTAACGCGATGCGCTGCTTCGACGCAATTTTCAGCTCCGATTCGGAAACGGTTGAATCGGTAGCCTGAGCCGCGGCGATGATGCTTTCGTACAGCGTCATGGCTTTATCGAAGCGCCGACTGCGACGGTAAAAATCTGCAGCGCGACCGATCATTTCGGGAGACTCGTCAAAGCTCATCGCCATTTGGAAGTGACGATCGGCCGTCGCATAGCGACCTCGATCCGCGTAGAAGGTGCCCAACGCAACTGCAACGCGCGCCTTGCGATCCAACGCTTCCTCGGCCTGCAAGCGATCTTTCAATAGCTGCTCACCTTCCTGCGGAAGGTTTACTGCATCCGATGCGAAGAACGCCGCGACCTCATTAACCAATACCAAGTCTTCCGGCGCGGCGGCGAGCGCCTCGCGGTAGACCTCTTCCGCTTTGCGATATTTAGCAACCTCGTCGTCTTTATATAACCGTGCCAGCATGATGAGGTTATCCACATCATCCGGAGCTTCTTGGCGACGGCGCTCGCGACCGGCCACGGCATCGGAGGGGTTCTCCTGCTCCCGTGCGACCAGCTTCATTCGTGAGACCCATTCGTCCTCGGGCATCACGCGTGCGGCTTTAGCCAAGAACCGACGGAACGTGGGCTGATCGTCTTCGACGTATGCCAATCGAGCTCGCAGTTTCGATGCAAACCCATTGTTTGGATTGATATCCGTCGCCCGTTCCAAAGCCTGCTTCGCCTGATCTGCGTTGTTGAGGAATAAGTGACACTGAGCAACGAAGGTCCACCCCATCGAGTTGTTCGGGTATTCGTCGAGCCCTTGGTTCAGTAGTTCGACGGCGGTTTTTGCCGTGTCGCGGCATGCGTCCATATCGTCGATGCTGCGATAGTAGTCGGCCTTAGCGACATACAATCGACCGCGCACCATGAGGCCGCCGGCACCATCGAGATCGATCTCAGCAATCTTGCGCGCGTATTCCTCGGCCTTATCCCATTCCTGTTCGCGCAAACATCGCGTGAAACGTACATCCAGCACGCGCGGATTGTTGGGCTCCAACTGTTCGGCCGCATCCAGCGCCGCGCGTTCTTCTGCGGGCATATTGCTGGCGCGGAAATGTTCCGCCAAGGTCAACTCGCGCTCGACACCTTCCAAGTTATCTCGATACCATTTGGTAATCGCTTCGGTGCGCTCAGGAGAATCTTCCGCAAGAACCAAAGACGCACGCTGGAAATCGGAATCATCGGGATTTCGATCGACGTACGGCGCAATAAAATCATAACCGGCGGGCTTTTCGTTGCAGCGAACAAACGTATCCACCAAGAAGCTCAGATTGTTTTTATTCGTGGTGTCTTTCTCGAACAGCGCCTTAGCCGCCGCCAACGCCTCCGAGCATTTTCCGTTGACCACCATTAACCGAATATTGGTGAATTCCGCCTCCGGGACCGAGCCGTCCATGCGATCGACTTCCGCCTGCGCCAGGTCGGCCTGATCGAGCTTGGTGTAAACTTCTACCCGCAATTGCGTCGCAAGCGGATCTTTCAACAACCAATCACGCAGTTGTTGCGGTTCGTCAGGCTTGAGGAACTTCAACGCATCGGTATAACGCCCCTGTTTCAGCAATACGTTACCCAGCCCGCGATACAATAGGGGATTCACCGGACGCAATGATAGCGCCTTGCGAAACATTTCTTCAGCCTTACCCAAGGCATTTCGCTGTCGATACAACTCGCCCATCGTCGAATAAAGATCGACAGTGGCCTGATTGCCGGATGCCTTCAGCGCGGCTTCGCCTTCTTTGATAGCCAAAACCGTATTGCCGCGCGCGTTGGCAATGAGGGCGTTCAGGTACTTCACTGGCGCTGCGTCGTCGGGCACGATCTCGGTCATCAGATCGATGGCCGACTCGGCCGCAGCAAGCGCCTCTTCACGTTTCGCCTCACCGGACACCAAAGACGCACGGGCAATTTCCTGGCGGCATAACGACTGAATCAGAACGACTCGCATCATCCGTTTTTTCTGGTCGCGGTAGTTCTCGGTGAATTGAATTTCTTCCAGTCCCGCGCGATACAACTCGGCTTCTTTGTCTAACCATTCGAGTTTCTCGTTGTTGGACAATTCGGGACTGCTGCGGTGCTCCTGATATACGAGACCGAGCGTACGGTAGAACTCACCGTTGTCTGGGCTGATCTTAAGCGCGTCCTTTAAAGCTTCCGCCGCCTTATCGAGATCGGCTTCGACCTTCGGCGTGAGTCGGCCCAGATATAACTCAGCCAGGAATCGATAACCGAGGTCCTGATTTGCATCGCCGTTTGTAACGGATTTGATCTTCTCGATACCCGCCTCGGTTTCATCTTCGACGAAATCGATTCGCGCAGCGATTAAGGTCAGACGCGCCACACCTTCGGCATCTTCGGCGACCTTGGCCTTTTCAATTGTCGACGATAGCAACTGCCGCGCCATTTTGACTTCCGCATCAGCGTCGGAATACTGCCGCTTTTGCTCTTTCTTTTTTGCTTCTGTATAGAATATCATCGCCAATTGTTCGGCGACATCCGGGTTACTGGGGTCGATCTCGTGCGCTTTGCGGAGCGCCTCAATTCCCTTTTCGCGATAGGAACTGTCGTTGGACTCCAGATTTAGAAAACACATGCCGCGTACGTAGAGAATCTCCGGATCGTCCGCGAGGGTGGGCAGCAACTCGATCGCCTTTTCGGTGGCGTCGAACAACTCCTGCCAATAGGAGATGTCGTTGGCGCCGATTTCGGAACTGGCCTGCGTTAGATTTAGCCACAGGTCGATCAACTCGCGATGCGCTTCTTCCGAGCGCGGATCCTTATTGATCGCGGGCCATTCCGATACTTTCGCGCTTCGGCACTTCCAACGCCGCTTTTGACGCCTTAATCAAATACGGAGCGGCCGGGCGATCGCCTCGCTTTATATACGCGCGGTGATACATATTCATAGCTGATTCGTACTTACCGGCCTTCATCAACTCGTCCGCGGCGCGAGCGTGCTCTTCCGGGTCTTGTCCCGGCAGGCTATTGATGAAGATAAAGCCCAAAATGATGATCAACATGGCCATACTGGCCGCCAGACCACCTACCAACCCTTTATTCAGTCGCTTAGCCATCGATCGCTAATTCCTCTGCTTCTTCCCAGTCGTGTGTTCGGTCTTGATTACGATTGAGACGCCTGTGCTTCGGCGGCCTTTTTCTTCAATCCTTCGTAGCCGCCGATTTCCGTTCCACGTGGCGGCCAGTGTTCTTCGAACAATTCTCCGACAGTGATGTCCATCAGCTCGCGTGCGCGTTTGTCGAGAACTTCCAACTCATTCTTCGAGTAACCGTGAAAGGCTATCTCGACCTTTGAGTAATAAAGATGCGTTTCATTAAAAGACTTCAACTTGAATCTCGCGCCCTGTCGATCCGCGAAGAACATACCGTTGACGTTAATCGTGTAATAGACCAGCGAATTGCTATCGGGCCGATCCGGACGCGCAAATTCTAATCGTCGAACAGCAATCTCTTCACCGGGCAGTGCGCTCAATGACCAGGCTTGCGTTTCGTCGCCCGTCATTACACTTCCGCCTTGGTAGTAACATTCTTCCGGCACGTGCGGCACTTGATCCTGCACGTTGGTGTAATAAGTCAGGAACAACGATAGGTGTGCCTTGCTCGTATCCTTGATGCGCGGATCGCTGAGCGTCCACTCGATGTATTCTTCCGTGCCGAGTTCCGCAACAACATCCTTCGAAAGAATATTTGCATCCACCCGAACCAACGGCTTCAACGAGTCGCGGTCGAAATCGATCAACGGCTTCTGCAACGGCAACGGCTTCTTGATGACTTGAAAGTCAATCACCTGCATGGCTGCGGCACTACCGGCCAGCACAACCACTGCCAAAACGTAATAGATGCGGGATGATGCGGATGCTTGCGTGGACATACTATTCCCCTGCAGCACGTACGTTTGATTGCGTCGCGGGTTCATCGTCGGCATCGACCACCAAATGGTCCAGTACCCATAATATGCCGCTGTAAACGCCAAAACCAACAGCAAACATCACCAGGCCGAGAATCGTATGCGGCGTTCCCGTCGCCAATTCCGGATAGCCATACATCTGGAGGCTACCTGTGATGATGACCCGCAAGATGTTGCACGTTAGCGCCACCGGCACCACGCAGAGCGCCATCAGAATTCGATGCCAGGTAGGTCGCGGGGTCATGTAAGCCGCCGCCAAACCCAGCGCCACAAACGCCATCAACGAGCGCATACCGCTGCAGGCACCGGCAACTGTGAACGATCCATGCGCGCCCGACTCCATGAAATACTTGATATCAACACCGCCCGAGCGCTCGATCTCCAGCACGCTCGGAAATATCGACAGCACAGCCGACGCAATCATGGCGGCGAGCTTCTGCATGGGTTGCGTGAATTCGCGATACAACCGCGTCGGCGGCGGAATTGCGAGAAAGATGAAGGCAATCGGAAAAGCGGTAACGTAGAAGCTCTTCCAGCCGCGAATGGCCAAGACCAAACCGCTGATCACACCGAGAATCGACAGCGCCTGAAAGTAGCCGATCGCAAGATAGATACTCGCGAAGTAAACGGCGATGCTCCCAACCACCGCAATCAAACCGACGACCGACCCGTGATGCGGGCCTTCGAGCAATTCCCTGCGGCGGTTATGAACCAAGTAGATACAAAACAGCGGAATCAAAAAACCGTGTGACCAGTCGGGCTGTTGCCAATACAGCACGAAGCGCACCAACTGTTCCCAGTACAACCAAATAACCAGCCCCACCACCAACGCCAGCTTGAAGATGCCGCGCGTTCCGAGTGCTTCGCGCCAACTCGGAGGCGTGTCATCGACGTAGCTGCTGCCGTGCGGGGCTGCATAGTTTACGGTTTCAACTTCCGACGCCACGACAACATGTTTCCTTCAATTTACGAACTAACAAGACTGACGTCGCGAGCGGGATCGTCACTCTAGATTGGAAGTCCGCGTAGCGAACGTTCCTGAATCTCTCGCTGCCGGATTTGCTCTTGCGCCTGAAACGTGTCGGCATCCGCAAAGTTGCGGTCATAAACAAACCCAAAGCCGTAACTCGCCCGGAACGCATTGCGTATCACCGCAAGGAAGTACGTCGCCGGATGCGAGCCTACGTTGACCACATCGTTCGGTCGCAAGAAAAAGTCCGGCGTCGAACCCGAGAAGATCGCATCCAAGTTGATCTGGATCGACTGCTCTTCGTTCTTCGCGATGCGGCGAATCAATGTCGCACGCGACGGATACGCCAACGGTGTAAAACCGCCAGCCGAGATAATCGCCTGCTTCACCGTAATGTTGCGACCGGTCAACTGATACGGCCCCTGCCCTTGAATATTGCCGCCCATGTAATACTCACCGGTATTGGGCAATTGAATGCGAATCACATCCTGAGGGCGAATCACGATATTGTAGTTAGGATCGCCATCCAGCAAAGCCGCAGCCGGAATCGCAATCACGCGCCGTCCTTCGGTCAGAGCGGTGAAAGGGTCACTCGCGTCTTTTTCGCCGTACGGCTCATCCTGAGCCGGCGCGCTGGTCGGGCGATTCGGCGTAACGGGCACAGAATCGTCGTTCGCGGGCTGCTTCGGTGTTTCAATACGCCATTCACCCGTTCGCGGGTCGAAAACGGGCCGCCCCTGGGGCTGTGACGTTGGGCCAGCCTCTAATTGTTCGATCTGATTCAGACCTGTCGCGTTCGGATCTGCCTGAGCATAGCGCCGACCGGAACTGCCCGAAAGGTCGTTTAATGTGTACTGACTCCCACCGAGCCAACTGTTCATCGCCT
>JAUIHO010000125.1 GCA_030432035.1 Phycisphaerae bacterium | reverse complement strand
ACGAAAGATTCACGACCCCGCAACCATCAAACCCCCTTATAATCATGAATCTTTCGTGAAGGAGCCTGCTGACCGCCATGCGCACGGACGCGACCACGCTAACCCGCCCCGAAATTCGACCGCTCGACGCGGCACTGATCAACAAAATCGCTGCCGGTGAGGTCATCGAGCGTCCTTCGTCCGTCGTGAAGGAACTGGTCGAAAACAGCCTCGACGCCGGTGCCAAACGCGTGGACGTCACGCTCGAAGTCGGCGGCTCGCAACTCATCCGCGTTGTCGACGACGGCCACGGCATCTCCCGCGAGCATCTGCCGCTCGCCATCGCGCCGCACGCCACCAGCAAGATCGCGACGGCCGACGACCTGTTCAACATCCACACGCTCGGCTTTCGCGGCGAAGCCCTCGCGAGCATCGGTTCCGTCAGTCAACTCAGCGTGCGCTCGCGACCGGCCGATCAACTCGAAGCGTTCGAGATCACTGTCGATGGTGGGGCGGCGACGGAACCGAGCGCCTGCGGCGCACCCGTCGGCACCACTGTCGAAATTCGCAACCTATTTTTCAACGTGCCGGCGCGGCGCAAGTTTCTCCGTACGCCGCAAACCGAGTGCGGGCATGTGACCGAGCAAATCGCGCGGCTGGCGCTGGCCCATCCGCAAACGGCTTTCACGCTCACGCATAACGGTCGCAGCTTGCGCAATCTGCCGCCGACGGCCGATCGGCGCGAACGCATCGCCGACTTCTACGGCAGCGAATTAGGTGAATGTCTCATTCCACTGGATCGTCGCGAACGCGGCCTGCGCATCGAAGGTCTCATCGCGCCGCCGTCGCATTCAAAGGCGACCACCAAATGGCAATACCTGTTTCTCAATGGTCGCCACATTACCGACCGACGGCTGACGTATGCGATTCGCGAAGCCTTTCGCGGTTTGGTCGAGCACGATCGCTTTCCGGTAGTGTTTTTGTTTCTCACGGCAGATCCGCACGATTTCGATGCCAACGTGCATCCGACCAAGATCGAAGTGCGCTGGAAGGATGCAGGCCTCGTGCAATCGCAGGTCTTGGCCGTGTTGCGCGAAACGTTGTTGAGCCGCAATTTGACGCCGCGCCTGCGCACGCCCAGCGCGCCGCAGGCTGATATCGGTAGCCGACCGAGCGACCCGGCAGCGCAACTGCGGGCGCGCGAAGCATTGGCGAATTACCTCAAGCGCGTCGATCCGACGCAGCCGCGCCTCACGTTTCGATCGCACCCGTTCGCGAAAGATTCGCTACGGCCCAGCATCATCGAAACGCTACCGAGCACGCCGGAAGATGCGGGCGATACCAATGCGCGCGATGGTGCCGAAGCGCATGGCGCACAGGATATTCATAATGAGAGCGGCGCGGCCCTATCGAACGACGCATGGTTGAACGCAGGCGACCACGCTGCGCATGAATCATCGTCCAACGCCACAACGGCTAGCACCAACGCCGACCCGCTGAATGCCGACGCAAACAACGCCGCAGGCGAACTCGGCACCGCCCCCGATGCTGACGGCGCTGCCGCGCCCAACGCCGTCGCGGCGCTGTCGGCATTGGCCCATGCCGGCGGCAGTGATGTGATGCAGTTGCATAACACGTATTTGGTGTGCCAAACCGAAGACGGCGTGTTGATCATCGATCAGCATGCGCTGCACGAGCGCATCTTGTACGAGCGCTTTCGCGAACGCATCCTACGCGGTCCGCTCGAATCGCAGGGCATGTTGCTGCCCGAAACGTTCGAAGCCTCACCCGCCCAGCGCGAAGCGGCTTCGGCCAACGCCGACTTGCTCGATCGCATCGGCATCGAAGTGACCGAGTACGGCCCCAAGCTCTTGGCGGTGCAGCGATTCCCCACGCTCTTGCGCAACGTGAGTATGAAGACATTTGTCTCAGACCTGCTCGATAAGCTCGTCGATAACGCGGGCCAAACCAGCGAAGAAACCCTCATCCACGCGGCCCTCGATATGATGGCCTGCAAAGCCGCCGTCAAAGCCGGCGACCCGCTCTCGCGCGAAGAGATTTACGCCCTCCTCGAACAACGCCACCTGACGGAACGTTCCAGCAACTGCCCACACGGAAGGCCGACCACGCTGGAGTTAACGACGAAGGATTTGGAACGGCAGTTTGGGAGGGCGTAGGGGCGGGAATTTGTGATGTGGTGATTTGTGAAGTCGTGATGTGGGGGATTTGGTGATTTAGCGATTTGGTGAAGTGGTGATTGAAGAAAATGTAGGGTGGGTTGTACTCAACCCACCGTCCTGAATTGCGTGTGTTAAGGTGGGCAGAGTACGACCCACTACATAAGACTTTTTGATCCATCCCAACTCATTCACCAAGCCCCAAAATCACCCGCCCCATATTCCGGAACCGACGCCGTCGCCATTCGCCAACGATCTACCCGCCGCTTGGGTTATACTGATGACTTTATCTCGCACCGTACCGCTTGTAAGGGGTGATCGATGAACAAGCTTATCGCGATCGTTTGGTTAACGCTGTTGTGTGCGCTGGCGGGTGGTGAGTGTCCGACCGAGATGGACATGATGGGCGACGGCATGATGGATATGACTGACATGATGCCGGATATGTCGAACGACAACGATTCGCCCGCACCGCTGCCGCCGCCTCCGCCACCGAGCGGCGCGTGCTGCTTTATCGATACCAGTTGTTTTGATGGCACTGAAGATGACTGTGTTGCGGCAGGTGGCAGCTTCAATCAAGGCGAGGCCTGCGACACATTTGGTTGCCCTGCACCGTCGATGGAGGATGTGCGAGCGCTAGCGCATGGGTTGGAAGGCATCTTTCGCGAAGATGCTTATTTCTATCTGCGCGTGATCAGCATCGTCGGGCGCGAATACTGGAATATGAACGGCGACGATCCCATTTGGACCAACGAATTACTCGGTCGCAATGGGCAAACCTTGGATCCCGATGGTGAAATCACGACGCGCACCTTTTTCGAACGCTATAAGGTGATTCGTGCAGCCCAAACGCTAATCCGTGCGGCGGAAAACACTGAGCCGCCATTAACCATGGAACAGCTCAACAGTACCGTCGGCTTTGCTAAGACGATTCAGGCCTATTCGCTGTTGTTGGTGGCCAATCTGCAATTTTCCAACGGCATCATCCCAGAGACGGCGCTCGACGACGACGATCCAGCGGCGAGCGCGCTGAGTTATGCCGATAGCTTGCAACATATCGCCGACCTGCTCGATACGGCGGCTGTAAATCTCACCAACGGGGGCGCGACGTTTATCTTTGATTTATCTCACGGCTTCGCGGGCTTCGATCGACCGGCCACGCTTCGACAAGTCAATCGTGCACTGTCCGCACGCGTGCGGCTGTATCAGGGCGACAAGGCCGGTTCCATTAGCGGTATTGCGGGGTCGTTCTTCAATATCAACGGATCACTATCAACCGGTCCGGGGCATAGCTATAGCATCGAAACGCGTAACCCGTTGTACAACCGACCGGACGTCGATTTATATACGGCGCATGCCGATTTCATCGGTGATGCGGTGGGCGGCGATATTCGAGTGGCTAACAAGACGCGCATGTATGTGGCCACGCCCACTTTTTTCGTGCCGGTTTCGTTCGAGGGTTTGGTCGGTAGCTTTCAAGTGGAGATGCCGTCATCCAGCACGGCGTCGATTCCGATTATTCGCAATGAAGAGTTGATCCTGATCTACGCCGAAGCGCAGATCGGCAGTGACGTAAACGAAGTACTGGCCGCCGTCAACCGCGTGCGTAATGCTGCGGGGTTGGGCAATTACCTCGGTGCGACCAACGACGCTTCGCTACTGAACGAGGTATTGCGTCAACGGCGTTATTCGCTGTTTGGCGAAGGGCATCGATGGATCGACCTGCGCCGAACTGGTAAATTTGGCGAAATCAATGTGGATCGCGTGGGGGATGTGGTTCATATGGAGTTTCCACGACCGCCGCCGGATGTGTTGAGTGATTTGTAAGTGTCTGAATCAACCGTTTGCCAATTCCATGTCGCCTCCGATGCAAAAAAAATGAAACGTCACTTGCGCAGATCATCACGCTGAAATTCGTTCTGACAAAATAGGCCGGGTGGCCCATGTCGGTATTCCGACGTGGGGTAGCGATTCTTTTCCGGCGAAGATGTCGTTGCGCTTGGAATCAATCGAGACCCCAGGTTGGAGTACCAACCCGGGGCACCCGGCCCCTCGGATAGTTTGTGAGCATCCAGAGGCTATTAGCCCGTGCCACAGCGCATCCGTCGCAATCAAACGTGATTTGCTTTAGTCGTCAGCCTGGGGTCGCCACTGCTTCACGAAATCCGGGCTGCGGATAAACGGCTTGTTGCAGCAATTGCAAACGTCGCAGTCGTCTTTACCGGGAACGGGCAACGGTACGCCGACCCATTCGATGGTGAAGCCGGCGCAGTGGTTAAGACTATGCTCAAAGGCGTACATAATGTCCGGCGTGAAGCTGACGTTGACGGTGGTGTCCTGTGGTTCAAGCCGATCGGGTATTTCAAAGTCGAGATCGAGCGTCGCCAAATCTTCTTTCGCCGCGGTTTGAACCAATCGGTGGGCCAAGCGCTTGTCGCCATCTGCGAGTTGCACCGCGAATGTGCCAGCTATTTGCGCATCCATTTCCTTAACGCATAGATTCAGCACAAAGCTTCGTTCACTGCGCGGGCAAATTGAGATCGCACATTTCTCCTGCAAGGCAAAAGCCGTAAGCTGGTCGCGCGCCGGTCGAACGTAGGAGTCGACCGGCCTGTCTGTTATTTGAATCTGCTGCTGGACGGTGACCGACCCCGACAGAGAGCATGCAGTCGTCCAACCGCCAAACATTCCGGTTGCAGTCGTAGGGGTAAGTGATACGTTTGTAACAACCGTAAAGGACACATCCGCCGTAACGGTACCGCGGCGTATTTCTGAGCGCGGCACACAGCGGTAGGTGTATTGGTGATCTTGCTCCGCAATCAATTGTACGGAAGCCGGGGCGCCATCAACTGTGACGGTCGGGTCTGTTACAAGGTGCGATCCGGGACCCATGAAGCCCTGACGCCAGTCGAGATCGAGTTGAAGCACGAATGACTCGGTTTGCGGCCGCGGCGATCTGATCTGCGCTGTTAGATTGATGCAACGCGCGATGAGCTGTTGGGTTTCAGGTGCGGAAAGCACTCCATCTTCGTAGCGTTCGAATAGTTCGTCATTCGCGTGCGCGGATGTGGACGGGAAGTTGATGAGCATGCTGAACGGCAACCATTTATACCAAAAGCGCGATTGATACAGATAAGAGCCGCCGTAGAGCAAGCCGATCGACAGCGTCAGTAAGCCTATAGTCCTTCGCCGCCGTCGACGCCGTTGTGTGCGCGGTGTCTTGTCTAGCTGCGCGGTGTCGAAATGCTTGCCGCACTCCGGACAAACACCGGCGTTCATCTGGTATTCACAGTTCGGGCAATACCCAGCCGGTTGTTCCGGCTCAGTGATATCGGTGTCGATTGGGGAACTACTCTCAGCCATCGCAATATTATGACACAGCAACCTGCAAGATTCGAGAGTAAACGCCGTAGAGAATCTTGATGTGCCGAAATAATTGATGATAGATCGGAATCGAGGTATTTCAGTGAACTTGGATAGCCCGAATGCGCTGTATCTTTATGGCGGCTTGAAGGCGCATCTCAACAGCCAAGCGTGCCCGGCAAAATGATCGCGTCTTGAAAGCCGGAGAAGGCTACATAAACACGGGCCCCAGTTGCAGGCTCTTGCGCACTACCGTGAGGTGGCCGACGTGGATCATCTCGTGGCAGGCGATGGCGTGCATGAGGGCGGCGCGATCTTTGGCGAAGCCGTGTAGGTTTTTTGGGATGGGCGCGTCGATCTGGTTGGGGGCCGCTTTGAAGAATTGTTTGAGTTCGTCGCGCTGCGCGTTGAGTTGGTCGCGCAGTTCGTCAATGGCGGGGTACGCATCGGTATCGGCGATAGGTTGGCTGCCGGTGGCAAAAGTGGCGTGCCAACTCGCAGGCAGTTTGCTACCGCGTTCGGGCAGTAGTTGTTTTAGACAATCGTCGTCTTCCCAAGCCACGTGACCGGCCAGCCATGCAGCATGGTTGCCGTCGGAAATGGGAATGTGAAACCAATGTTCTTCGGGTGTGGCATCGAGCAATCGCGTAAACATGAACCGCGAAAAATCGAGCGAGCCGATGCCGCGTTGGAGTTCGGTGGATGACATAGTAGAAGCCCTGTTTTGCAATCGTCTGATCTCGCGAAGCGCGAATTTTTCTAGCGTCGCTGATTGCCTCGGAATACGGCAACACATTCAGTATCATATAGGATCATATAGGAGTCGCGGTCGGAGACGCTAGAAATATGTCGTCGCATATCAATGCAGCCGCGGGATCGTAGGTGACGTCGAACGTGTATCGAAATAGAGAGCGTTAACATGTTGGCTTGGAAAGTATTCAAGGCATTGCGGTGGTATCACCATGACGTCGGGTTCGAGTCTCCGCCGCTGTTGATGATGGCGGCAGTCATCGGCGCTTTTGCCGCTAGCGCTTTTTTCTCTTGGCAGGAGTTCAAATACTTTGCATGGGGGCGAAGCGCAACGGCGACGGTGATAGCGGCCGACCGTAAGAGCAGCTATATCGGATACGAGTGGCGCGATCCGGACGACGGTAAGCGCCAAGATAGAGCAGACGCCGGTGATGATACGGAGTTTGAGGTGGGTTCGTCCGTGGATATCGAATACCTGCCCGGCGTGATGGCAAGCCGCTTACCGGGTATGCCGGGGCATCATAAGTTCTCGCTGTGGGTATTCGGCTTATCATCGTTTGCAATCTTCGTGTACGTTGCAATTCTCTGGCGCAAAGGCAATCGCGAACTCAAAGAAGCCGCCGAGCGAACGAGCGAGAATGGGCCCCGTTTCGGTACGCCTTCGTAACTTTTTTTGTTATCGCTGCAATAACCACCCGGGCGATTCGTTTAGAATTCCGGCCTACCAAATGGCGACTTGAGTCGCCCGTTCGAGCCGCCTAAGAACGATAGCGAAAACCTAATAGTTAGCATGGGGTGGTGTGATGACCTGCGCGAATACCCAACGCGGTTGTGTCTTGTTTTCTGCAATTCTTATCGGCGTGATGGCCGCTGCGAATGCCAAGGCGGCCTTGCCGCCGGTGCCTACGCCGCCGCAAAACCTACCGACCGAGGCAAAACGCATTCTCGGCAAAATTCTTTTCTGGGACGAACAACTCTCCAGCGATAACACGATGGCTTGCGGCACCTGCCACATCCCGTCGCAGGGCGGTACCGATCCGCGCGTGGGTCGGCATCCGGGGCCCGACGGCATTCTCAATACGCCCGATGACAAGCTCGGTTCGTTCGGCGTGATGCGGATGGACGCAAACCTTGACCCAATCGACGACCCAATCTTCGGCTTCGACATGCAAGTAACAGAACGCACGGCACCATCGATGATCAACGCAGCCTACGCGGCCAACGGCATGTTTTGGGATGGGCGCGCGAGCGGCACGTTTGTCGATCCGGAAACGAACACGGTCTCGATTCCGAACGGTGGTGCGTTGGAGTCGCAGGCAGTCGGGCCGATTCTTTCCGATGTTGAAATGGCGAACGAAGGGCGAACGTGGGACGACGTTCGCAACAAACTCAATTCGGTCAAGCCGTTGGAGCTGGCACGCAACTTACCGCCCGACATGGCGGCGGCGATTTTGAATGGTGAGTTGTACGGCGACCTGTTTGAAGATGCGTATGGCGATCCGGCGATCACGGCCGAGCGCATTGCGTATGCGATCGCAACATATCAACGCACGCTGATTTCCGATGAAACGCCGTGGGATGCATTCGATGAAGGCAACGTGAACGCGCTAACACCGGCGCAGCAGCAAGGGCTAAACACGTTCATCACTGGCGGTCGCTGCGCCGTCTGTCACGGTGGCCAAGTATTTTCGAACCAGGCGTTTCGCAACATCGGCGTGCGACCGATTCCCGAAGATGAAGGACGCTTTGAAGTGACGAACGCGCCGCCGGATCGCGGTCGGTTCAAAGTGCCGTCGCTCCGCAACGTGGGGTTGAAGAATCGCTTCATGCACAACGGTCAGCAGATGACGCTCACGGAAGTGGTGAATTTCTATCGAACCCCGGCGCTACAGTTCCCGCAAAACATCGATCCGAACATGGCATTGATCAACATTCCGCCCAATCAGGTGGCGAACTTGGTCGACTTCCTGCAGAACGGTTTGACCGATCCGCGCGTGGCCAATGAAACGTTCCCGTTTGATCGGCCGCAGTTGTATAGCGAGTTGTCAATCGGCGACGTGAATTGCGACGGTGCAATCGATGGTCGCGATGCGCAAGCTCTTACGCTGGCGCTGACCGATCAAGTTATGTTCAAGGCAACGTATGTGGGTTGCACACCATTCGCAGGTGATGTGAATCGTGACGGCGTGTTGGATGTGGACGATGTTGAGGCGTTGGTGGATCGATTGTTGGATAACTAAAGGCGCTTACGGCGTTACGCGTCCATGCTCGGGCGGGTAACGCGTTAGTTGCCTTGCATCTCAGCCAGCTTGCCCGATTCCTGGCATTCTTTGCAAATCACTTTGCCCATTAACGCGACCGACGAAGTTTGCGCCATGAATTCCAGTGCCGGTAGTGTTTTGGTTTCTCCGCAGGCGTCGCAGACGAATTCCTTCGTGCGGCCTTCGAGTTCCGCCACCGTGTCGGTCGGCACGCCTTCACCGCGATCGTTGGCATTGGAATAGAAGAACCAACCGGCCACGGCGAAGAGTACGACCGACAGGATGATGAGATACTGCTTTTGTTTGGGCATCGGCATGACATCGTCTCGCGTTTTGGATGCGGCGGATTCTAACCGTAGCACGGCGACGAGGTCCAACGCTGCGGCGAGTCGATGGTGAATGAGCCAGGGCTGGGGAGTGTTACGACCAACCACCGACCGACGATGCGTGGTAACTGGCGTTCCGGCTCTCAGTCAATTCCACTGCGAGCAAGTCTTCGTATATCGCATTGGCTTCCGCGAGCAAGTCCGACGGAGTCGACGTCGCATCGACAGTGCGCGGTCGCGGCGCATGCATATCTTCGGCGGCGTTGAGTAGCCGCTGCTTATCTCGACAGTGCAAAACGGATGCGAGCGCTTCGAGACTCGTTTCGGGGTTCGAGCACAAATGGTCGTAACTGAAGAACTGCGCGTTGCAATCGGTCGTTAATAAATGGCGATACGTCGCTGTCCAGTACTGTAGCCAGAAGGCGAGCGTGTTCGACTCGTGGCGGTTGTCGGCAAGCCAACCATCGAAATCGATAGGTCGCAGGTTGCTACCGAAATCGAAATGCCCCAAGTCGCGCATGTAGTCGGCGGCGAACGGGTCGTCGCGGTGTATGGCGCTGAAGTTCTGGTGTTGCTTCAATAGCGAGGCAGCGTGATCCAGTGGCTGGCGAAACGGAACGACGATCGTGGCGTCGGGGAACGACTGGCGAATGAGCGGCAGTCGCGCGATGTTGAGATTGTTTTTTGATACGTAGCGCACGCCGCTACTGTTTTCGGGGCGACGTACGGCGGCGATCTTGCGCATGTGCGATTGAAAGAACGCCGTGAAGTCGCGATCGGGATTGCTCTTCCAAGGTTCAATACGATCGGCTTGGTACGCTTGCGGCCAAAACGCCTGCCAAATTACTTCTTCCAACGCTTCGGGGCTATCGAAGTCGATGGTCATGCCGTCGCCGTGGGCGCGTTCGCGTGCTTTGCCAGTCGTGCGAAACGCCGACGAAAAGCGATCCCAAAACATCGGCGTTAACACAAACGGCATGTCGCGGTAACAATGCGATGCGAACTCGGGCATCCGCGCGAAACATTCCAATAGCAACGTGGTTCCCGCGCGCGGCAGGCCGGTCACAAAGATCGGGCGGTCGGCCGGATACGCTTTCAACGTGCGGGAATACACCCGGTCTTCGATGTCGGCGAGACCGAGCTGGGCGGTGATGGTGTTGAACGCGAGCTGATGCAGTGTGCGGTCGGTAGTGCTATAGGCGCTGGTAGCGTCGGTGACGGCTTGCTTGGGTTGCCAAAACATCGCGACGCACGCAACAGCGCCGGTAACGACGAGGAATAGCGGCGACATCGACGTGGCAATGACGGCGTCGATATTAAAGATACCGACGAGCGAACTAACCCAAACGGCGGCCAATGGCAGCAGCAATGCAGCCGCGCCGCCGAATGCGAGCGTGAAAAATTGACGAAAGAGCTTGCGCGTGGCGGCCTTCATCGCCGCTTCTTTTTCGTCGTCGGTAAGCGACTTGCTACGTACAACGGCTTGCGCGCTCTGCGCTTCTTTCGCCACGGCGAGGCCTGTTTCGGCTAGGTCCAGCGCGCGGAAGATCGCCACGAAGCCGACGACCAACAAAATGGCTCCGAACAATGCCATTACGTGAGCTTCTCACTTGCTGACTCGGTTGCGTCCTGCTTGCCGCGCAGCATGCGCTTGAGCGGGTACCAGAGAAAACCGAAGACGGCCGCCATCAGCCCGACGACGATCGCGAGCAGCGTGCCGATCGCAGCCAAGCCGCCGCCGGGGCCGACGTAAGCGATGATGAGTTGATGGTCGAGCGTGTTGAGTGAATCAAACATGATTGGCTCATCCTTCATGTTGCGTTTTGGTTGAATCTTGTTGCGCGACGCGACCGGTGGTCGGGGCGAACAACTTTTTGGTGTCTGCGGGCACTCGCGTTACTTCTTGCACGAGGCCGACGGTTTTGTTTTCAACGTAGTTGATGTATTGCCAGACGATCTCGCCTCGCGGGTTAATCTCAAACGCGCGGCCGGCCGTCGATTCGGTGAGGAGCACGTTGCCGTTGGGCAGCCATTGATGCTTGCCCATGATGTCGGTGAAGAACGGCGCGGCGGCCGTGCCTTCGTAGGCTACAGTCACGCCGGTGCTCATCGGCGGTTGCGACCCTACTTGTGAGGGAGCGGGTGACGGAGCTTCGCCGGCATCGAACACCAGAATGCGGCTGCTCGGTTGAGCGTTGGTTTGGTTGCCGCCTTTGTTATCGAAGACGCCGATGCGGTTGCCGTCGATGAAGTCGGGGTCGTGTTGCCAGACCATTTGGCCGGTCGTGATGAACTTAATCTTCTGTGTCGCCCGATCCATTACGAAGATCGTGCTGATGTTGCGCAGCGAGACGAGGATGTCGTCGCGTTGGAAGTAGCCCTCAGCCATGTCGTCGGGGAACAGATCGATATCATTGAGATGCAGAATGTCTTGCTTGGCGTAGCCGTTGATAAAGCCGCGGCTCAGGCCGAGCAGTCCGCCATAACCGTTGTCGCGCAGGATGGTTTCGACCGACCATTCGTTGAGAATGCGTCCGTCGGGTGAGACTTCGAGGATGGTCGATTCATCGTAAGGCGCGCGCCGGCGCGGGAACTCGGTTTCGTCTTCGAAGCGGCGCGTTTGACCGCAGACCCAGAGGTTGCCGTCGTCATGCAGATACACAGAGTGATGCGTTTGATACGCCAAACGCCAGACGATGCTGCCGGACTTATCGATGCGCACGAGGCCGAGATAATCGAAGTTGAATACCAGATCGCCGTTCGGCATCAGCGTGGCGCCGTGAATTTGACAGCCGGGTGCCGAACGCGGCTTCACTTCGGCAGGAAGGTGCTCGGCGTCGGGCCATAGCGCAAACCAATCGATATCCCAACGATGGATGACGTTGCCGTTGAGGTCGATGATCTCGGCGACAAGGCGCTCGTTGCTATCGATACGCGTAACGAGATTAACGCCATCGCACGCGTCGTCGGTATTGGTGATGGCAGGCCACCCGTCGTTTCGGACCGGGTGGTAATACTGCACGAAGTTTCCGCCGTTGAGTTGGCTTAGCCCTTGAATGGCTTGCTTGATGAGACTGTGCGGGAAGACTTCAAACATGCCGACCGACACGCCATAGCTAAACGCCAACACGAGGCTGGACGCGATGAAGTAACGCAGGCCGTCGGCAGGGTTGGCGGTTTTCATCGGCGAGTTCCCAGTCAAAAAAGTGCGGCGCATGCGCGTCCAATGCGGTCAGGTCTCTGTGCTTATTGGATCGGTCCGATGAATCGCACACTTGGGCTGTAAGCCTTGGTGCCGCTGTGAGTTAACGTACGTTTTTAAATGGAATGGCCGTGAATTTTTGTGATGGATCGATGCGGTTTTAGCGGACGGCGAAAAATACTGGTTTCAATCGCGCGGTTGCCCCATGATACCGGACGCATACGGGTTAAAGACGATGGGACGAAGAGAGGAGCGCAATAGCAAATGGATGCGACTGCACGGTATTACAAACATTCGGGCGTTATCGGAATCGTCGGGCCGGTCTTGATGTTGGTGTTTGGCTTGTTGGCGGCCGGCATTCTGGGCGCGATTTACGGCTACGCGATTTACTACATCCCGCTGATCTATGTGAACTTTTTTGTCACGTTGTTTTTCGGGTTCGGCGTGGGATTCATGGTCGGCGCGGGCGCGAAAATTGGTCAGGTGCGGCACGGCGGCATCGTGGCGTTGTTTGGTTTGTTCGCAGGGTTGTGTGCGCTGTACGTGGGCTGGATGAGTTGGTTGCACGCGCTGCTCGGTCCGGATGACCCCGTCGTCGCGCCCGGTCAGGTCATGAGTTTTATTCAAGCCATCGCCGTGGAAGGCGTGTGGGAGATGTTCGGCCATACGCCATCGGGCTTCTCGCTGTACGCGATTTGGTCGATCGAAGCGCTGATGATCGTCGGTCTGGCGGTCGTCGGCGCGTGGGCGGCGGTCGAGTCCAAACCATTCTGCGAGTCGTGCAAAAAGTGGGTGGACGCAACGCACGAGATCAGCCCGTTGGCACCGATCGGCAATGCGCAGACGATGAAACAATCGTTGGAAGCGATGCGCTACGACGACCTGATGGCCCTCGGATTTATCGACGACGGTAGCACCGCCTTCTCGAAGGTAACGCTTATGCAATGCGGCGGTTGCCGCGCCAAGCAATATCTCACGCTCCAAGCCGTGACAGTGAAAGTCGATTCGGATAAATCCAAAAGCGAGGACGAAACGGATGTGGTGGAGAATCTGATTCTGAGCGAAGGCGATTACGAAAAGTTGTTAGGACATTGGTCGAAGGTGGAAGCAGAGCAGGCAAAGTCGAGCGTTGACGACGTGACGAGTCACGAGCAAGGTGATACGTCGTCGTAGAGTTTGCGAATTTTTGTCGGGCACAGTACGGCCCGTGCGATGCGGATCATGCGGCCACAGGCCGCGGCTCTGTCGTGAAGCGTGGCGCTTCGCGGCGCGCTTTCAATTTGATGCAACCTACGAATTCCCCACCAACTCATCCGACTGTTGCACAAACGCGTCGCCTTCCCAGGCGGCGTCTTCGGTGACGATGCCGGCCTTGGCGGCTTTTTGGTCGGCTTGGCGTTGGACGAGGTCGGCGTGGGTCGTGAAGTATTGCAGCGAGTGGCCGCGGAAGTCTTCGATGGTTTTGAAACCGTGGCGATCCATGAATGCGTCCAACTCGGCACAGAGTTGATGGATGAGTTTGTAACCGTGGATCATCACGCCGGTGCACACTTGCACGGTATGCGCGCCTAGCAACATGTATTGCGCCGCATGGTCGCCCGATTCGACGCCACCGATGGCGGAGAGCGTGGCATTGGGGAACGCGCCGCCCAATGCATGTAGACCGTTACCGTTGGAACCGTGGTTGGTCGATGCTTCGCTTGCGTTAGCACCTTTACCGCCCGCTCCATACATCATCGTCGCCAGTTCCATCACCATGCGCAGTGCAATCGGCCGCACGGCCTTGCCGGAATAGCCGCCCGCAGTCGAGTGACCCTCAACGGTCGGTTGCGGGCGCAGCGTGTCTAAGTCGACACCCATCACGCTCAGGATCGTGTTGATCGCAGAGATGCCGTCGCACCCCGCGGCCAAACACGCATGCGCCGGGTCGCAAATGTGAGTGACGTTGGGTGTCATCTTGGCCCAAACCGGAACGCGCGCGGCTTCGGACACCCAACTGCAAACGTCGGTCAGTATCTCCGGGTCTTGCCCCATGGCCGAACCCATCTTGCGCTCGGGCAGACCGTGGGGGCAGGAGAAGTTGAGTTCCAACGCATCGACGCCGCAGGCTTGTACGCGTTCGACGATCTCGAACCAGGCGTCTTTGCGATATTCATCCATGATCGAAGCGATCAAGATGCGGTCGGGGTATTGGTCTTTGATTTGCTTGAACTCGTCTTCCCACACTTCGAGCGATCGATCGGATATGAGTTCGATGTTTTGCCAGCCGACGACTTCGCGCGTTTGGGCGGCGCGCATGCGGGCGTAGCGCGGGGCGACGTTGATGATTTTGGAGGCATCGAGGCAGACGGTTTTGGCCACGACGGCACCCCAGCCCTCATCGTAAGCGCGACTGATCACGTTGGCATTGGTGCCGGGCGGGCCGGAGCCGATGACGAACGGATTGGGCAACTTAAGGCCGTTGACGGTCACGCTGAGATCGGCCATGGGCGATGGGGCTCCTTGGGGCTGACGTAAACACTAAATTTTAGGGGCAAACATGGAGGCTTCCAAGCGACACAACGCCGTTGCGAGGCGGTGGTCACCACAGATGAAGCGTGGCGGGCGGCTCACAGGTCCCACGATGAGTCGCCCTCGGGGATAATGTCGTCCAATTCGTCGGAGCTTGCCGTAAAGGCTTTCCAGACCAGCCATCCGGCAGCCAAGATCATCAGCGGCGTGACTAGCCAGACGACGTTGCGGTTGGGGTCGGTCGCGTCGTCGGTCGTCAGTCGTTCGTAGACCCACGAACCACAGTAGTAGATGAGCCCGACAGCGACGAATATCAATATCAACCGTCCGGCTCGATCCTGGACAGTGGCGAGCATCCGATTAAACGTCTTCACGAATTGTTCGATGGTATCGAGCATTTTTTGTCATTAGGCGATGGCGGAGTAGATGTACTGTTGAAATTATAACGAATAAAAGCGACAGCGAACTCTGCCGTGCAAAGTCGCTGCCGCTTTGTTTGAACGGCGATACGAGTAACGGTTGCCATGAAACGTTACGGTTGTTTATGTGTCGCCGTTGGAGTGGGTGGGGTCTGCTTTGCTTCGTAGGTTCGGATTAGCACGAGGATGACCGGCGCGTTTTCGTCGAAGCGTGGCAGAGCGAACACGGCAGTGGCCTT
>JAUIHO010000124.1 GCA_030432035.1 Phycisphaerae bacterium | reverse complement strand
GAGACTTTGCGATTTCTCGATATTGCAAAGTCTCTTTTCGGCACGGGCAATTTTCAAACGCGGAAACAATTTCTGGTCGTCGTACCGCTTGAATTGGACGAAACAATCGCCGAGCGCGATGCCCGTCAGCGTGCGGCATGGAACGCCGCAGTCGACGAACAGTCCTTAAACGTTGACTATGATTTGCGAAGCGAAATCTTCGAAGTCATAGAAGCGCTGCGGGCCATGGAGGGCTGCCCCAATTCGGAAATTGAACAACGCCTCATCGAACGAGGAATCTCTCCCATTGACGCCTGTAGGTTACCGAGTTTCATTGCAATCGCTTGCACTCAATACCAATGGAAGCACGCGGGCATCGAATGGGGCAACCGTTACACGCTCGCCAATCCTGCGACTCGAACAGGATATGTCCGTTTGATGACCGACGACCCTAAATTTCGCGCTGCAACACAGATCGTTGAAGCACTGATGAAAAACGGCGTACACAATGAAGCCGTGGCAGCCATGCTAGCATATTCTCCCGCGCACAATGCGATCTCGCGCTTGCGCGACCACGGTGAAGACCTGAGCCGTCTAAAGCTAACCGGGATTCATTTATTTACTGACGAACCACTCGACGGCGAGTTGGACCATGAAACGCTGACTGCACTAGGATGGATTGAAAAAAAGCGATCCAAGCCTTGGTGGCGATTCTGGTAATTCAACAACGCTCGCAACCACTATATCTCCATCACCCCCGTCTCCGGATCGTTATACGACACCTTATACATATTCGTCCGCCGATCGTTCCACGGTCGAACCGTGCCCGCTTTGCGGTTGCGTTTGAGCAGTTCGATATCGACGTCGTGAATGATGACGGTCTCGATATTGGGCGTGCATTCCGACGCGATGGCGTCGCGGGCGAAGGGGATATCGCTAGGCGTGTAAATGCCCGATTGGGCGTAGTGAATGTCCGCCGCTTCGACAAACGGCAGGTTGCCCGTTACGCCAGCGATGGCGACGTACATCTGGTTCTCAATCGCGCGGGCTTGGGCGCAACAGCGCACGCGCAGGTAGCCGTACCGCTCGTCAGTGTTAAACGGCACGAAGATGATCTTCGCGCCCTTGGCGGCGGCGATACGAGCCAACTCGGGGAATTCGATATCGTAACAAATCAGGATCGCGATCTTGCCACGGTCGGTATCAAACACGCGCACACTATCACCGGGTTCAACGCCCCACCATTTTCGTTCAGCGGGCGTGATATGAATCTTGTATTGCTTCTCGATGGTACCGTTGCGGCGGAACAGATAGGCGATGTTATACAGCCGTTCATTTTCGATGGTGAACTGCGAACCACCGATGATGTTGATGTTGTGCTGCACGCTCATGTCGTGGAATAAATCGAGGTATTGCGGCGTGAATTCTGCAAGCTTGCGCGCTGACTGCGCCGGGTTACCCGGTTCCATGAACGACATGAGCTGTGTCGTGAACAATTCGGGAAAGACGACGAAGTCCGACTTGTAGTCGCTGGCGGTATCCACGAAGAACGTCGACGCCTGCGCAAATTCGTCAAACGACTTGATGCTGCGCATGTGATACTGCACCACACTGATGCGCGCCATCGAGACGGCCGAAAAACGCCGCGACGTGTCTTCGACGTAATCGAGGTTGGTCCATTCGAGGAATGTGGCATAGCCGTGTGAGTCGCTGTCCGACGGCATGTAGTTCGGAATCAGCCGTTGCAAGACGAAACCGTTCGCAAGTTGGGCCGTCAGTACCGGATCGAAGAGTTGCCGCCGCATTACGCGTTCGACGTATTCGCGCGCCGTCATCTCGGCGGCGTGCTTGTCGTACCCCGGGATGCGACCACCGATGATAACGCGCTGCACGTTCATCTTGCGCGCTAATTCTTTGCGCGCGTCGTACAGCCGTCGTGCCAGCTTCATGCCGCGATACTCAGGGTGCACCATGATCTCGATACCGTAGAGCGTGTCGCCCTCCGGGTCGTGATTGCGGATGTTGCCGCCGTCGGCGATTTCGCGCCAGTCGTGCCAAGAGTCGTAGTGATCGAAATCGACGATCAGGCTGCTCGACGACGCGACGATTTCACCATCGTAGTCAACGCAGAGCTGGCCATCGGGAAAGACTTCGACCTGGGAAGCGATATTCTCGCGGCTCCAAGTGGGCATGCCGGGAAAGCACGCCTGCTGCATGGCGACCAGCTTGTCGTAGTCGTCCATGGTGATCGGCCGCACGCGGATGTGATATTCGAATTCTTCGAGCTTGAGTTTGTCCATAAGGCAAGATGATGTGCACAGTTTTCGTATTTTGCAATGTGCCGTGAGTCAGGATTTTTTGTTAGCGAAAGTTGGGCACCGTCTCGACATAGCTGAAGTTTCCGGTGATGGCGGGGCCGACGGGATAGAGGTCTCGCCTTCGGGCTAGATGTCGCGCCTAAAGGATAGAGATCGCATCTAAATTCACTTCACGTTGTGCGACTCAACACAAGGCTGACTCAAAACGGATCATTAGGCCCAAGACTCCGAGCGTCACGGCATTAGGCAATGCAAACCTGGCTGAAAATCAGACTCTGTTCATCAGGTTCCCGAGCCTTGCCAATCCGCCGATTCCACCAACCGCTTCGTTACCTCGTGCCGAAAGCGAAACATCTTGTCGAGCTTGGCCCGCACGAAGCCACCGCCGAACAGTTGCCCGATCGGCCCCAGCGGCAACTTGTAATCCACCTCGTCGCGCAGCAGCGTGCCGCCCGCGCCGTCGTCTATGAATCGATGGTAATGCAACCAATACGCGAACGGTCCGCTCTCCTGTCGATCGACGAACAGGTGCGGCGGCTCGTACTCGGTGTGCAACGCCACCCACTTGACGGGAATGATGCCCGCCGCGCGACCCTTCAAAACGACGACGCTACCGGGTCGCAACGATCCCGGCGCTTCGGCTACGCGCATGTTCTCCCAAGGTGGTATCAACTGCGTCAACGCGTCCGGGCTCTCGTGAAAGCGAAACACAGTCGCCGGCGGCGCGGCGATGCGGGTTTCCATTTGGAAGCGTTGCACGCCAGTGGGCCGCGATTTGGATTCAATGCGATTCGTAAGTTGATCTTCGCTCATATTCGAGTATCGACATGTTCGGGTCTGTAATGAGATTTCTTATGAAATGATAGTAAACGATCCAAAAAACGATCGTTATTAATTTTCTGCGGGTGCGCAGGTGCCACGCCGACCCAATCGAGAAAATACTTTGGGTTGATTAAAAGACTACCCTGCGCTGGACCAACACACAACCAATCAACAATTAGGTCGGCATGCCCGAAACACGCGAACGCGCCAATCCTATACACGACCGGCCCTCGCCTATACACCGATGCCAGGTTCTAATTACGAGCATCGGCGCGCGCGAAGCATGCCGACCTTCGCGTTGGTCTCGCGTCCGAGGGTATCCGCGCGAAGTCACCTTGACATGAACGCACGTCATTGTTTCGGTTGGGTCGGCATGGCACCCGATCACCAGGCTTCGCCACGATCTTGAATTGGCAGAATTTTGATTTTCTACAAGTTAGAATTACGCTTCGCCGAATGTCGCAAACCAATAGACGACCTATCGCCGTGCGCGACCGACCGGTCTTCCAATCGCTTGCTCGCAAGATGCAAGCGGCAGGTATTCGACCGAATACGGTTTCTATCGCAAGCGTCGTCACGATGGTCGTCGGCGCAATGGTGCTTTCTATTTGTCAGTCAGGATCAAACACGGTCGGCGCGATTGGATTATTCCTGTTTCCGATCTTCATTCTTATTCGCTCCATCTGCAATTTAATCGATGGAATGATCGCTGTTGAAGGTGGTGAGCAAACGGCATCGGGTGAGATATTCAACGATTTTCCCGATCGCATCTCCGACCCGATCATGCTTATCGTTGTGGGCTATGCGGCCATTGAGCGCAACTGGGGCGTTCCGCTGGGCTGGGCGGCGGCATTGTCGTCTGTCGTGGTTGCTTATGCACGAATGCTTGGCACCGCAGCGGGTGCGTCACCACAATTCATTGGGCCAATGGCAAAAACCCATCGGATGCTGGTCATCAGCATCGCGTGTATCGCCGCCGGCTGCGAACGTATGGTTATTGGGAGCACTTGGTCATTGGTCGCGGGCCTTGGGGTTGTCGTCATCGGCAGTGTCTTTACTACCGTACGCCGCTTAAAACGTTCCATTCGCGAATTGGAATCAGCATGTTAGCCACGATCATGGCTGCCGCGGTTCGACTGTTGTGCGGTTGTCGCCCGCGCTGGTCGGTAGCAATCGATTTCAATGAGCCGCTCGTCTATTTTGCGAATCATTCCAGCCACTTCGATGCAGTCCTCATCTGGGCCGGGCTTCCACCCACCGTCCGACGGCGCACGCGGATGATAGCCGCGAAAGACTATTGGGAAGCCACCCCACTCCGTCGCTGGCTCTCACGGAAAGTATTCGACGCGATTTTGATCGACCGCGAATCGCCGTCGCGGGCCAACAATCCGATCGATCAGCTTTGCGCGGCACTTGAATCCGGTGTGTCCGTCATCATCTTTCCAGAGGGCGGTAGAACTGACGACCACGAATTGCAGACGTTTCGGGCTGGTCTTTGGCACCTTGCGCGTCGTCGACCGACGCAACTATTCGTACCGGTTTGGCTTGAAAATTTGTCTCGTGTGTTGCCGAAAGGAGAGTTTCTCCCGGTTCCCGTGTTATGCGGATTAACGTTCGGATCGCCATTAACGCGCCCACCAAATGCGGATCGTAAGGCGTTTCTTGAATTGCTCCATACGGAATTAACCGCACTCGCGGAGACGCATGCATGATCGACTCGTCAATGCAAATACTGCTTGGAATTGTCTTTGGGGCGCTTGTCAGCGGAACCGTGACGGGGCAATTGTTAAAACGCCGCGCACATTCCGAGGCAATGAGCCGATTGGCATTGAATCTAAACGATCGAATGCGCGCCTGGTGGATTATGGTAGCGGTCTTTGTCGTATCGATACTCGTTGGCGGCATTGCCACGATTGTCTTGTTCGGTGTGTCCTCGTTTCTTGCGTTTCGCGAGTTTGTCACATTAACCCCGACGCGCCGCGGCGATCACCGCGCACTGTTTTGGGCGTTCTTTGTTATCATTCCGATTCAATTCACGTTGGTCGCCGTCAAATGGTACGGCATGTTCGCCGTGTTCATCCCAGTCTATGCATTTATGTTCATTCCCGCGCGCATCGCCGTTGCCGGTGAAGCTGCAAATTACCTCGAGCGAACCAGCAAGATTCAATGGGGCCTGATGGTATGCGTCTTTTTCATAAGCCACGTGCCGGCGCTCATGATGCTGGAAATCCCGCATTACGAAGGGCGAAACGCGAACCTGTTATTCTTCTTTATTATGGTTGTGCAACTGAACGATGTGCTTCAATACGTTTTCGGTAACCTGCTCGGCAAATCAAAGGTCGCCCCCGCCATCAGCCCAAATAAGACATGGGGAGGGCTTCTTGGCGGTGTTATCGCGGTGACCGCGATCGGGGGTAGCCTGTACTGGGTAACGCCGTTTTCGTGGTACGCGGCGGCGGCAATAACCTGCGCGATTGCAATTGTCGGGTTTCTTGGCGACCTAACCATGTCCGCAGTGAAACGCGATTTAGGCGTGAAGGACTATTCCGCGTCACTACCCGGACATGGCGGCGTATTGGATCGATTGGATTCCGTCGTCTTCGCCGCCCCGTTGTTTTTTCATCTCGTACGCTACTACTACACCTGACATCCGCAATCACACCGTTTGGATCACAGGAATATAAACGTCATCACGATAAACAGCGGAATCAAAATCATGCCGCTGAACAGCATGTAACCGAAGAAGCTCGGCATCTTGACGCCTTCGTATTCGGCGATGCTTTTGACCATGAAGTTCGGGCCGTTGCCGATGTAGGTGTTGGCACCCATGAAGACCGCACCTAGGCTGATCGGAATCAGGAACTTCTCGGCCACGCCCGCGACCATCGTCGCATCGGTGACCGGCAAGGTCTTCGCCGTTTCGAAGAACACCACATACGTCGGTGCGTTATCGAGGCAGCTACTGAGCAAGCCCGTCGCCCAGAAGAACTTCGTCGGCGTGTTAATGCCTAGCTGGCCGCCGATGATGTGCAGAATTTCGATCGGCACCTGCATGCAGATGAAGATACCGATGAACAAACAAGCCACTTCGAGAATGGCAACGTAGTTGAAGTTGTTCTCTTTGCGCAGTCCGCCCGACGTGAAGATCAATGACAGGACGACGAAGAAACACTGCACCAACTCGCGGCAGAACATGAACGGTTCCCAGCCCGTGCCCATAAACTCTTTTCCAGGTGCCAAGGTGCCCGTCGCAAACACGACGCCGGCGAGGAATAGGAAATTGATCTTACCCTTGATGCTCAGGGGTTGGATTTGCGTTTCGTCGCGCGCGATATCGCGCACGCTTTCCTTCTTGTACATCCGTGTATCCCAGATGTAATAGATCACCAACAGCACGATGACCATCACGAGCCATTCGAGCCAGAGATTCAGCGTCCACAAGAATGGCACACCCTTGAGATAACCTAAGAACAGCGGCGGATCGCCGATCGGCAACAGCGTGCCGCCGATATTGCTCACGATAAAGATAAAAAAGATGACCGTGTGGACTTTGTACCGCCGTTCCGAGTTGGTCTTTAGTAGCGGACGGATCAACACCATCGAGGCGCCCGTCGTACCAATTAAACTCGCGATCGAACCACCGATCGCGAGGAACGTCGTATTCGTCAATGGCCTGGCTTCGATATCACCGCGCACCGAGATGCCGCCGGAGATAACGTACAAGCTAAACAGCAGTGAGATGAACGGAATGTATTCCATCAACGCGTTGCCGAGCACACCAATGGCCGTACCGAACCCGGGCGCGGTTTCAAAGTGCGGCGCAGCATGTTCGCCATCGCCGTGGTGTTCGTCCCCGTGCGCCGCGTCGGCATGATCGTCGTGCTTATCGGTGTCGGCCGCGTGATCGTCTGTCGCATGATGCGCTGCGTCGGCATCCTGATCTTCCACCACGTCGTCGATGACTTCTTCAACGTGATCGACCATCGCCACTCCGGCGGATTTGAGCGTTTCGCCTAGCCACGGATCGTGGATGCCGGTGCCGTACTCGCGGAACGAGTAATACGTCAGCGTGATGATCCCGAGGATGACTGCCACCAACAGCTTGTTCTTGTTCTGGTGCCACCAGTGCTCGGTCTTGTGAATGAGCGGAAGGATCGCGATACAGAGCAAAAGAATTGCGAATGGCGCGACCCAAACGTAACTCGGTTGATTGGCTGCGGCTGCGGCAATGAACATGGTCAGAGCATCCTAGAAAAAGGCGTCGCCGAAGGGCGGTCTAATCCCGACTTTGATACATCGGCACAAATTGCTATCTGGTTGTATATGTTGTAGTTAGCGTCCGAGTTAACACTTTTTTCACGATCTAAAGACGAAAATGGTTGGCACGCGTTCGGTGTCTGGCGCGGTCGCCTCCGTCACGCACGCGCCCTCACCCTAATTTGGTCAATCACCGTCAGTCGAAGTCTTGCACCCGATAAGTTGACATTCGACGAAGCCATGATTAATGTTCGGATTTAGTTCGGTTCAGGATCGATGGATTCGCCTGAATCCCGATTCAATTTTTTCTCAAATTAGAGGGAGATCACCACATGTTTAAGAAGCAATCTTTGCGTGCCGTCGCGTTGCGCGGCCTCGTCGTGCTGTGCGCACTAACTGCGGCAGTTCTCATCGGCACCACCGCCGTTTCCAGTTGGGCTCAGCCCGACCACAACCACGACCATGCCGACCATATGCACGAGCACGGCGATCACAAGCATGCCGAGATGTCGCCCGAGCACAACGCCGACATGATGAAGAATTGGGAAGAGTCGATGAAGCTCAACGAGCATCACAACCGACTTAAAATGTTCGTCGGCGAGTGGGATGTCGTCACCAAGCACTGGATGCAACCGGGCGCCGAACCCAATGTTTCAAAAGCGGAATCGGAATGCGAGATCGTGTTCAACGGCCGCTACGTTCGCCAAACCTACGAAGGCGTCATCGAAATGCCCGATGCCTCCGGCAAGATGACCAAGCAGAACTTCAAGGGCGAAAGCATGATGGGCTACGACAACGTCAAGAAACAATACGTTTCGACGTGGATCGATAGCATGAGCACCGGCATCTGGATGGAGCACGGCCAATGGGATGCCAAGGAAAACGGCTTCGTCATGTATAGCGATTTTGTCGACCCCATGACGCGACAACCGTCGCGTGCTAAGTCGGTCCATAAGTTTATGGGCAAGGATAAGATGGTCTCGGAAATGTACAAACTCGCCGGCCCCGGCCAGTGGTACAAAGAATTGGAATTGACCTACACGCGCGACGACTAACGAAGCGATCTTCTTGCAGGACTGGCTTGGCGTATCGCGACCCACCGGCGTTAATCTATTCGGAAGCATCAATCCGATCAGAGCCGCGCCCGTAAGGAAGCGGTCACGCCAAGATGTTGCGAGTAGATAGATACGCCTATCGAATTAGCAATTGCGATTGGTGTAATGCAAATTAGCAAGCACGATCCGTCGCCATTTGACGGGTCGTGTTTTCTTATTGCAATCGCGCGACAACTTCCGCGAAGACCCGATCGACCGTCAAATCCACCATGCACCGATGCTGATGCGGGCACTGTTTCAGCTTTCGCAAATAACACGGAGAACATTCCAAATCGAGCCGCAGCACATCATCGATATGACCGAACGGGCCGGTCCGCACCGGGCTGGTCGGTCCGAACAAGGCAACCAACGGCATGTCGTGCGCCGCAGCCATATGCATCGGCGTAGAATCAGCCGTCACCACCAGCGCCGCGCCGTCGATCATGGCCGCCAATTGTCGCAACGTGGTCTTGCCGCACAGGTTGATCGCGTGACCACCGGACGACTGCGCAGCTTCGTCACCACGCGCGATATCACCCGCCCCGCCGACCAACACGCTTTTCAAACCGAACCGTTCGAATATCCGCGCCGACAATGCGCCAAACCGCGCGGCATCCCATTGTTTGGTTTCCCAACGCGTCGCAGGCACCAACACGACGAAACGCGCAGCAGGATCAATCCCGCTGGCTTGAAGAATGCTCGCGACGGCTGCTTGGTCGTCATCATCGAAGCGAATCCGCAGATCTAGCCCGGCTTGCCCGGCCAGCGCTGTCGCATCGGTTTGTAACCGGTGATTCTCTGCCATCTGCGCTGTGGCACCGGTTTGCAACCGGTGATTCCGCGGCATTGATGCATCCTCTTCCCGAAGATCATCACCACCCACCGAAGAATTCAAACCGCCCGCCTCAGCAGACAGTTGCTTACCCGACTGAGATTCAACACGATTGGTCTCGATCCCCAACGCCTTCAGGAATAACAAATTCCGCTCGACCGCATGAATCTCATCATCGGGCACATCGACGCGCGCGTTATAGAACATGCCGGCCAACTCGCGCGCATTGCGAAAGCCCACACGCCGCTTCGCCCCCGTCGCAAACGTAAACAGGCCGCTACGAAACAGACCTTGCAAATCCAGCACCGTATCGAACCGCCGCCAGCGCAATTCATTTAGAAAACCAAGAAACGCGCCGGATGCACTCAAGCTGCGACCGAACCGACCGTAACGCTTTCGGTCGAACTTAATGATCTCATTGATCGATGTTTCGCATTGGAGCAGATTGGCAAAATTCGTCGCCACCAACCACGAAATGTGTGCGTCGGGCAGTGCCGCACGAAGGGCTCGCGCGACTGGCAGCGCGTGAATGATATCGCCCGGCGAACTCGGCTTGACGATCAAAATGCGTTGAATGGCGGACGCCCCCGAGTCCTTCATCATGCCGACCGTTCGAACTCCAGGATGCGTGGCGTGCCGGCCAAGTCGCTGTGCGCAGCAATCGATACAACGCGACCGTCCGCCGTTAATAGCTCAATCACGGCGTCCGCCTGATCTTCGCCGATCTCAAAATAACAACGTCCACCGGACCGCAAGTAATCCGCCAACGGTGCCGCTAGCGCGCGATAGAAATCTAGGCCATCGTCACCGGCGAACAACGCCGACTCGGGCTCATAATCGCGCACATTCCGCGGCAACGTTTCGCGTTCGCGCAGCGCGACATACGGCGGATTCGACACGATAAAATCGAAGCCCGTCGCGGCTTGACCGTTTAGCGACGCAAAGATGTCCGATTCGACACATTCAATGCGTTCGCCGACGCCGTGCTTATTGATATTCGCTTGCGCGACTTCAAGTGCCGCCGCTGAAATATCCGTCGCAACCACATGCATGCGCGGTTCGCGTTTTGCCAGCGTAATTGCCAAACAACCACTGCCGGTACCGATGTCCAGCACGTCGATCCGTTCGGCGTCGGTCTGCTTACATCGATCCAGCACCAACTCGACGATCTGTTCCGTCTCCGGTCGCGGGATCAAGACCGCCGGCGTGACGTCGAAATCGAGCGAATAAAACTCGCGCCGCCCAATCAGATAGGCAATCGGATAATGCTCGGCCGCCTTTTTCACCAAATCGCGAAACGCTGTTCGTTGTTCAGCCGTCGGCTCCTCGTGGAAACGCGCGTACAGATGAATCTTCTCGCAGCCCAGCGCGTGAGCCAGTAGCAATTCGGCACACAGCCGCGCATCCTCCACGCCCTTGGCGTCAAAATGCCCGCGCGTCCAATCGAGCAGCTTGCCGATGGTCCAGGCCGAGGTGGTTGTGTTCGTATCGCTCACGGGACGTTTTATAGCGGATTGGGCGCAGGCTGTCAGCGCGGTGGCGGATCCGTTTGGCGTAGCCGACCCAAATACTCCATTCAATGCAACAGGCCTAACCCGATATTGAATCAAGCACCCAGTCATGCTTGATGCATGAATTAACTGGACGATACGCGTCGATTTGTCGTAGGGTATAGAATGTTGCGTTGAACTAATACACCAACGCACTTGGTGATGTCGCGCGTGATGGATAGTCCCCCAGCCCTGGAAGGGCAGGGGCACCGACAACTTTCAAACCATAACCAGCCACCACGGGGAAGATGGCCAGCACCTTTACCAAACTGCAAGTACGCCGCAACGGCAAAAAGCCGCCCGCATGGGAAGGCCTCAACGACGAACAACTGCTCGACCTGCGCTTCTGCGACCTTACCGGTCTCACCATCGAGGGCAGTTGGCTGCGCGATCTGACCGAGCAAGTGCAAGGCGAACTGCGCGAGCGCGGTCTGCGATTTAACCCTCACTTCTGGCTCAGCAGCGAATGGTTTAGCCCCGAAGGCGTACCGGGCGTGGCGATTCCATTCTATCTCGCCAGCAAACGTCTGATGCGGCTCGAAGAGCGCATGATGTACGAAGTCGAGGGCGGCACCAAACGCACGTGCCTCATGCTGCTGCGCCACGAGATCGGCCATGCCATCGAAGCCGCCTATCGCCTCGATCGTCGCGCCGGTTTCCGCAAACATTTCGGCAAAGCCGCCAAGCCCTACCCAACCTACTACAGCCCCAAACCGTTCAGCCGCGACTACGTGCTGCATCTGGATTGGTGGTACGCCCAGAGCCATCCGTGCGAAGATTTCGCCGAAACCTTCGCCGTTTGGCTGCGTCCCGGCTCGCCCTGGCGGCGGCGCTATCGCAATTGGGGGGCCTTTCGCAAGCTCGAATACATGGACGAGCTGATGCAGTCGATCCGCAAAAAGAGCCCTTTGGTCCGCACACGCATGAAAATTGACCCGATAAGTCGCATCAAAACCACGCTGCGCGAGCATTATTTAGAAAAACGCAAACGTTACGGTAGCGAATATCCCGATTTTTTTGATAGCGACTTGCGCAAGCTATTCGTCAACGCCACAGACGGGGATAACCTACCGACCGCGGCGTCGTTTCTGCGCAGAATCGGCCCCTCGCTGCGCAACCGCGTGGCAATCTGGACTGGCGAATATGCCTATACCGTCGATCAGGTTCTGAAAGACATGATCGCGCGCAGTCGCGAACTGAATCTCCGCGTGAAACGGCCGGCGGAGGAGCTCAAGATCGAGCTGGCCATTCTCCTGACGATGCAGGTGACCAACTACCTGCACAGCAGCGAGCACCGACTGGCAATATGAGCAGCCTGCGTGTTTTAGTTTTGACGCATCAGGATATCGAAGTGCCCGATTCGTTAGACGGGCTCGCGCCGCAGGATATTCAACCCATCAAAACCGAATACGACGTGCTGACAGCGCTCGATCATTTGGGACACAAGACCCACACTTTGCACGCCCCCGAAGACATGACGGCGATTCGGCGCGAGCTATTCACCTGGAAACCGCACGTCGTTTTCAACCTCTTGGAAGAATTCAAGGGCGAAGGCACCTACGTGCCCTACCTGCTCGGTTATCTCGAACTCATTCAGCAACCGTTTACCGGCTGCAACCCGGCAGGGCTCTTGTTGGCCGATCGCAAAGTGACTATGCGAAAGGTACTCAAGTACCATCGCGTGCCGGTGCCGGATTTCGAAGTCTTTCCCCGCGGCCGCAAGAAAGTACGTATCAAAAAGAAGCTGAAGTACCCGCTGATCGTCAAGTCGGCCACCGAGCACGGTTCCGTCGGCATTTCGCAGGCGTCGATCGTCAACAGCGATGAAAAGCTGCTCGAACGCGTGGCGTACATTCACGAGCAGATCGGTTCCGACGCCGTTGCAGAAGCGTACATCGACGGTCGCGAAATCTACGTCGGCGTGATCGGCAATCGACGCATTGAAACCCTGCCGCTATGGGAAATGAAATTTGAAAAGCTCGCGCCCGGCAGCCATCGCATCGCCACCAATCGCGTAAAGTGGGATGAAGACTATCAGGAGAAGCGCGGCATCTATACCGACGTTGCCAAAGACGTGCCCAAGGAAATCGAAGACCGCATCCGCCGCATGGCGCGCCGCGTCTATCGCATCCTCGGCCTCAACGGTTATGCCCGTATGGACTTTCGCGTCACTGAAAAAGGCAAGGTCTATCTGCTCGAACCCAACCCCAACCCCGATTTGGCGTACGACGAAGATTTCTGCGAATCGGCCAAGGCGGGCGGCTTATCGTATGAAAAGTTGATTCAAAAGATTATCAACTTAGGGCGACGCTACATTCGGGAGCGGGCGAGTTAACAGAAACCGGGCGCGACTGTCTTTTCAATGCCAAGCCAATCTAACCACCGGTTTGCAATGGTTACATTGATTCACGCGCCGTCAGTTTCATTCGCTCCGACCATCCGATTTCGTTCGACATTCGCGCCGTCATAATTCTGCAATCGAATAATCTCATCCAACGAAAACGCCGCGCCACATTCCGGACAACGTAACTCGCGCAAACCCACCATCGAATAGCCACAGTCGGGGCACACGACGTTCACCGTCCCCTCGTCGGTCACCACTGGCCGCCCCGCGCGCCAGCGCTCGACGTACCCCATCCATAACCAAACGACAGCCGCTCCGGCAACGAGCCACAACGCGGCGATGAGATATTCCTCTTCACCGCGCACGAAACGGTCGATCAGCACCGTCACCAAGATCGCGCCAATGCCGATGACAATCGACCCGACAGCCGTTGGCACAAACGACGCCTTGTTGGAGAAATAGCGCCACGTCCAGTATAAAAACGCCGACCAGATCAGTCCGGCCAGCGAGAAACTGACGGCTAAATATTCATCCCGCACCCAAACATAAGACCGGCCCGACGTTCCATTACCGTATCGCAGATAGACCGCGTACAGCCAAGCGCCAACAAACGCAGCCGCAGCCAACAGCGCCCCTGAAATTACCGAAACGAAAATGCGTATGACCACGCCGGGCTCGCGACGATGAATTCGCCACAACACGCCAGTCAGGCGATGATGTTCATCGACCGTAGCCGGCAAGGGAGCACGCCGTGTGGTCTCGAATGGTGAGCCTGATTCAACGCTGTCCATACTTTAGCATTGTGGACTCAACACGGAGTATTTCCGCCCTTAAAAATATACCTCTCGGGAACGCACCAGCGGCCCATCCGCAACGCCGGCTCGCCGATCACCCCCGCATCAACATTCGTTCCACAAACATCGCTAAATCTCGGCCGTCCACCGAAAAATCCGCATTGAAGTCCGCCAGCATAAACCGATCAATCGACGGATCATTACCGAGCATGACATCCACAAACAACCCTGCGTCGGCGGCGTCATAGTCGCGGTCCTTGTTCATATCACCTAGCCACGCCGACTGGTACAGTGGATACACTGCGTTCGCGGGCAAGTTTTCAAACACACGCTCGTCACCGCCGGGCCATCGCACCGTCACGGGATTGGCGATACCGGCGTAGTCGAGCCCGAAATGAAGTCGCATGCTACTTTGCGATTTATAATTGCTACCCGCGCGGACCTCACGCATTTGACGGCGCGAACCGATCCGCATATCCACCACGGCACCGATCGCATCGAGATTCTGCTGCATGCCCTTCACGTCAAACTGAATGTAATTCCGTTCCCCCTCTTTCTGATTGATGTATAACTTGAGCGGTGACCCCGCATTTTGAATGATAAAGTCCTGATCTCCGTCGCCGTCCACATCTGAAACGGCCATGCAATACGTATTACCGCTGTCATTGCATGACGTCGCAGGCGCTTCGTCTAAAAAGTTGCCGCTTTGATTCTGAGAATACAAATTGTTGTGACCGGCGAAACCAAAATTGCACACATATAGATCGGGAAAACCGTCCTGATCGTAATCGAAGAATGCTGTCCCCCAGCCGATTCGATCTGCAGTTACCCCGAGAATCGCAGCGCCATCGATGTACGTTTCCGGCGCGACGCTGACGAACAGCGGATTACCCAACGCCGAATTGGTGATATACAAATCCTGCTCGCCATCACCATTCACGTCGGTCGCGTCAATCCCCATGCCCTCCATCAATATATCCGTGCCAGATGAAGCACTAATTTCGACGAACGTGCCGCCATCGTTGCGGAACATGCGATTGCCGAGGCCCGTTGCATATCCTTTGTCGGTGCTAAGATAAAAGTCCGCATCGCCATCGTTCCCCAAATCGAACCACAACACCTGACAGGACAATCGTTGATCGTCAACACCCAATTCCGGTGCCACATCGGCAAACGTTCCGTCTCCCATGTTACGGTACAACCGATTGGGGATCGGCGATGCCTCCGACCCCGTTCGGTTGGCGACGTACAAGTCGATCTTTCCATCA
>JAUIHO010000123.1 GCA_030432035.1 Phycisphaerae bacterium | reverse complement strand
AGCTTGATGAAAGCAATCTCCGGGCCGCGTGTGATGATAATCGCGGTCCCCTTCGCTCCCATTTCCAGAAATACGTTGATCGAACAATCTTCGCCGTCGCACTTGAGATAACGCACGAAGCTGCGCACCAAGCATGCGGGCGTGGCGTCGATAGCCACGGGGTTTAGCTTGATCGAATCGAGCAGTTCGAGTCGTTGATCGACAAGTTGTCGATTGACTGCGAACACGATGATTTCTTCTTTGAGTTCGTTGCCGTGGCGCACTTCGCCAACGGGCATGAATTGGATTTGCGTTTGATCGATATCAATATCGAAGCGGTCGGCGGCTTCAAACATCACCGCCTCTGGCATGTCGCTGGCAGGCATGCGCGGTAGGCGCACGTTCTTCATTTGAAATTCGCCGGGTCTAAGTGCTGTAACCACGTTGCGACCTTTAAACCCGCCCGAGCCGAGCATATCGACGACGCAGCGCTTGACGGCACCAAGCGACACATCGCCATCCGAAGCGCGGCGCTCGAGCTGCCGCTCCAAAGCGGCAACGACCGACGGCACACCGCCGACATCGGCCATTTGCAACATGCGCACGCGCGTGCTGCCGATGTCCAACGCGATCGGACCGAGTTTTTGCCCTCTCCGGTTCACCTAGGCCTCCAACAGATACCTGATGACTATCAACCCCGATATCTTTTTGCTATGCCTAGCCGGGGACATTAGACCCATCTCTGGCCAGACCGGCATCTCTTGCGCAATATCGTCACCATCAGGAAGGACCTTGACGTATCGTGGACGGCGTCCCTAAACAGGTCATACGCTTGCCCAATGTTGCGTCCGATTATCAAAGTCCGCGCAACCCCTTGATCAGACCATCAACGGTCTCACCAAGTCCGCCATCTGCCTCTTCCTCGCTCGCGCCGGATTCGGCGTCCGTGTCGCCACCATCGTCCCGCTCATCCGGTAACAGATTCCCAAGTTCTTCGGCGGTGGCATTGAGCGTATTCCGCGTTGCGCCGGTCAGGTTCGAAACCACCAAACGATGCCGCTCGGTTTCGGTGCGTACACCGATGTATGCGGCGGTGTCGCTATCCAGCCCGCCGGTCGAATTGAATTTAAAGGTGGACGATCCGTTGCATTCGGCTTGAACAATGTCTAAGCCGGGATATGTGGAAGCGTCCGATTTGCCGGCCCTTACCAAATGCGCATCGCCCGTACGCGCATCGGTCAACGGCACATTCGGCGCCGAAGAAAGCGCCACCCAATAACAGTCAGCCGCAATATCGACATGAATAATTGCCGGATCGTCGGGCCGCGCGATCGAAAGACTCTTCGCGTAAGCAACATCGGCTTCGAACTTGGCCAGAAACTCAGCCGCCACGCGACGGTCGCTCGACTTGGCGTCGGGCAATGCCGCAATGACCAGGATCGCCGCAACGACAGCGACGACCATCAATTCGAACAATGTGAAACCGTTACGTCGGTGCTTGCGTGCAGTGGCCATGCGTGATTTCCTTTAGCCGCGTCGCTTGGCGCGCGGTGATGTCTTGGTCGTCGTGCTCCGCTTGGTACGAGCGTCTTCGTCTTCGACGCGAACGTTAATCGTGCCTTCTTTAAGGTGATTCAAGATTGCCGATAAGCGTTGATTGGTAATGCGTTGTTCGTCCACAATTTGCTTGCGCTGCAAACCGGTATCCGGAATCTGGGCAGTCGCGCGCGGCAGCGTCGTTGCCTCCGCCACAAACGCCAGCTCGACGGCGATCACGGTCAACAATCCCGCGATGACCGTCAGCACGATTTGCGTGTAACGTTCGCGAACGCGGCGCGATGTTCGATCAGATTGCTGCCTCGACATCAGTAGTTTTCCTTCCAACTGAGGATCGTGATGGGGCGGCTATCGCCCGTCTTTGTTAGGTCGTAGTACTTCGAGCGATCTTCGTTCCAAGTCGCATAAAAATAGCTACCCAACCCATCGACACCCGAGATACCTGGCATTGCGGTGGTCACAATCGCACCGCTCAACGCGACTCGACAGTCGGCGCGACTTTCCATATCGAAATCGCCGCAAAAGACGGTGCCGGTAAAACCCACGTAATGCGAATCGGCTTTGACGCTCACCGTGTCGGTGGACACCAGCGCTGGGTAGCGATCCACCGCAACGATATTGGTCGTGCCCGAGCCATCGAATTCGACCGGACCGTCTACGACTATCGTGCCGTTAATTTGCGCGCCGCCGTAAATACGCAGGCTCGAAGTATTGGCATATACGATTCGTCCCGGATTGTTCGTCTGAGCATCCAAGGCGGAATTGATGGCCACCGCATTGGCTGGTGTTATAGTTCCGACGGAGTACAACAATGCGGTGCAGGTATTGTCTCTGATGACATAGCTTGGGTAGGCGCTGATATTGGCGGTTGGAACGGTTACTTTGTCGGCAGCTTGCGTGATTGACGCCGGTGGACTGGGATTGGACCAAATTACCAAAGCTGTTGCAGAGACGTGGCCGCTGCACACGCCGAAGGCCCACAAATTCTCGTTCACGTGCAAATCGCCATCGATGATCACGCCGGTGTCGATAATCGCTCGGTCGCCAGCTAAATAACCCTGACGTATCGCAATCGTATCGGAAGGCGGCACGAGCACGGTAGCTCTGATCGTATGCACACCACGAACTTCACCGTCGTAATAGAGCGCAACACCCTTGCAACCAATCGTGTACTGCCCTTCCACCGACGCGTCTTTCTGCACGACTACCGTAAAGTAATCGTCTGTGCTGTCGACGCGTTGCTCGGCGGCGCCGGGCCAATAATCGCCGAATTCGACGGAGGTTGGCGGATACATCAAATAGTGCATCGCCAACTCAACACCCGACTCGGCCATATACCGTGCCCGCACTGCCGCCATGCGATTCACAGCCTCAGGAAGCACGGTGCCCTGCGATTCGATGAACGCCACGCCCGTGGAAAACGCCACGACTGCCAAACCGAGTACGACGATCAAGACGTAGCCGCTTCGCCGATGCGCAGAGCGGTTGCGTCGGCGCGAAAGCTTCGTTAGCGCCGTTGCATTCCCCTTACTGTTATGGCTGGCATCGTGCGGCATTTATTCGCTCGGAAAAGTGACGGTCTCGCCCTTCAAATCGGTGTAACCGGTCCAGCGCGATTCTTCTTTTCGCACCCATCGGCCCGACTCTTCGTCCAATACCTTCGCCTCATCGACGAATAAGTAGTCGCCGGATGCGCGCGGTGAAGCCGCGTCGCGAAAAACCAACTTGTCGTCGGTCATTGGCTTTTCGAACGTGATATTGATGATTCGCGCGTCGGTATTGGCGGGATAGCCGTTGAAGGTCAATTGTTCGACGCCTTCTGCAATCGTTTCCGTCGTCGTCGATCCACCCAGAATTGAGGTAAACAGCGACGAATCGAGAAGCGGATTTAAGCCGACATCGCTAGCCAGAGCGCCTAGTCCGAGTACATCTAAGAGGCTCTTGTCCTTGGTCGTGCGAACGATCGTCTTATCGCCCGACACGTATTCAAGCTTGGCGAGTTCGATATCGTCTATAACGTCATCGCCGTCCATGTCTTCTTCCCACAGCATCAGCGACGTCGGTGTCACTTCGCCCAGCGCCCGCGCCGCTCGAATCCGCTTGGTGATGCGCTGCATGGACGCCATGCCTTCCGACTTGGCGGCGCGATATTCGGCGGCGTTGATCGAAGCATTGGCGATGCCGTTGATCATCGTAGCAGCGGCTGCCGTAATGAAGGCCGCGACCGCCGCCGCCACCATCATTTCGATCAGCGTAAACCCCGACCGACGATACCGATTCGTTTGTCGAATCCGCTTCATTGCTTAATCCTCTCGCACTTTGAGGCGATTGAGCCGCAACAGCAGGTTGTTGTAACGATGCACGCGTACCTCGATCTTCACGATCGCATTCGCCTCGGTTTGTTCGGTAAATGCCACGTAGGTAACGCTGACATCGCGCCAGTACCCTTCGTGATCTTCGTCAACAGTATTGCTGCCGCGATAATCGAGCAGATAGCTCTGTGTACCGGTTTTCATTTCGGAATAACCGTCGAAATCGTCCACCGAATCGTAAAAGCGACGGTCGGTCTCAGTTGCTTCCGGTCCGGGCGTGGGTCCGTCTTCGTGCGGAGCGTGAAACGGCCGCGCGATGATTTCTTCCATGAGTTCTTCGCCGAAGGACGCGGCGAATTCGAATTCGGTGGCGGCGTTGAGTTGCTGTGCGCCGGCAACAAAAGGCAAGATAGCCGACGCGGCGACGATGGCGAGCACAATGGAGGCGATTAACGTTTCGGCCAACGTAAATGCGGCGCGACGGAATCGCAGTGCTCGTGTCGAGTTGTTTCGTGCGCGCGTCATCGGCATCCTCGTGCAGTCAGACGACCTAATGCCATAAAGCGTACGATTCAGATCGGTCGGTCGCCCCGATATTGGAAGCTCGTTGGCACCGCCCCGATAACAAAACGACGCGGCGGGCCCGAGCCACGCCGCGTCGATGAGCAATTCAAGACTGGTCAGATGGGTTGAGCCGCTTTACAGCGAGTTATGGGCCACGCCGTTGGTCGTACCGCCGTCATCGGCGACAAACGTACCCGTGGCTTCCGTATAGACCCAACCGCCGGCCGTGGCCGATACGTCGTTGGAGTTATCGTACGGATTGTTTGGAATCCGCTGCAGGTACGGCCCGAGCGTCGGCGTACCGGTCGTCGAGTGGTCGGCATTCGTCTTGGCCGTCATGACCGTCGCAAAAGTGGCGGCTGGCGGATAGTTGCCGTTGTGCTGTAGCCGATACAGTTCGATCTGTCCGCGCACGGTGGCTAGGTTCGTGCCGAGCGCGCTGAATTTTGCGTCGTCACCGGCATTGGAGAACTGCGGAATTACCACAGCGGCCAAGATGCCGAGGATGACCACGACAATCAAAAGTTCCACCAGCGTAAATGCGTATCGCTTCATCGTAGTTGCCTCCTAAGACCAGTCCCTAATCTTGATTGCGTTATTTCCGACGGTCGTTGATGGGCCACCCCATCGGATGTACCGCCAGTCAGTACCATGATCGGTGGCCGCATGCCCCGCCTTTACATCGCAGCAAAAGTATTCGCCAATAAAATTAAGTGACTTTCAGGCGGGTCCATTAATACCCACATTGAATCAATCAACGTCGCCATGTCCCCATAATCAAACGCCTCAATTCATTTAAAATTCGCGTTCGAAGTTGGAATTGCGAAACACCAATCGTGCTCCATCATGGGTTATTACAAAGAGTTCGAACCAACATCGGACCTCGATTCGCTCGATACCACAGGTAATGCGAGCAATCTCTAAAACAATAAGGCAGCCCACGACGCTTTGGGTTTGCGGACTATGGCTCGCCCTAATGGCCGGTGCCCCTTCCTTAATGATGAAAGACCCCGGCATGTTTTGGCATACCGTGGTCGGCGACGAGATGTTGCGCACCGGCCACGTGGTGACGACCGATACGTTCAGCTTCACGCAACACGGCGAAAGCTGGCTGGCACAACAATGGTTGGGCGAGTTGGCCATGGCAGCGGTGCATCGCCTTAGCGCGCTCGATGGCGTCATCACGATGGGCGTCTCGATCATCACGCTGATCTTCGCGACCATCTTCTGGAGCGCGCGACGTTCAGGATTGCCGGTGGCCGTGTGCGGTTTGCTCACGATACTAACGATCGCCGCGTCGAGTTATCACTTCATACCACGACCGCACCTGTTCACCATACTGGCCATTCTCCTGTTGATGCTGGTGTTAGAGAAAATCGAGCGACAGCCCGACCGCATTTATTGGTCATTAACATTGCCACCGTTGTTTTTGATTTGGATCAACACGCACGGCGGCGCGTTGGGCGGTATTGCGATTTTTGCTTTGTATGGTTTGTTTTGGCTGTTGCAACCGTATGTCGGCTTGCTTCGAAGAAAGAGCGATCCGTTGCCGCGTCAACAGCGCACACGTTCAACCCTCATACTTGCCGCCGCGTTAGGATTGGTGCTCGTTACGCCGCTGATCAATCCGTTTGGCGTTGCGCTGCCACGTACTTGGGTCGCGTTGATGGGGTCGGACCTGCTTCCAAAAGTGATCGTCGAACATGCCCCGCTTGATTTCACAGCGCCGGAAGGCCTGATGATCCTCACGCTGGCGGGTATCTACTTCTACACGCTCGTCGGCGTCTGGCGGGTAGAACGAAGAATCCACTGGCTGCTGCCCGCAGTCTGGTTTCTATTGGCATGCTCGCGCGTGCGGCACGGTCCGCTGTTTGCAATTACGGCGGGCATCGCGCTAACCGACATGTGGCGATTCCATCCGGTGCTTCGTGCAAGGTTCGCGCCGACCTCTGAAGACAACGCGATGCCTACCCCACCATTGCGAAGCACATTGCTCCCATTGGCAACCCTCACATGCGCAGCTTTGATGCTGCAAGCCACTGGCACTCAAATTCCGCTGATCGGTGCCAATCGCTGTCGACCGCAGCCGCCGACCTGGCCTGTCGCCGCCCTGCCGAATCTCCAGCGGCTTGCCCAACAATCCGACGAGCCGCTGCGCGTTTTTAATGAGATGCGCTACGCCGGCTACCTGATCTACGCCCTGCCCGAGGCCGCCGTTTACATCGACGACCGTTGCGAACTGCATCGCGACGTCGGCCTGCATCGATACCTCGAGTTGTGGTCCCACCCCGAGCGTCTGCCGGGCGAGATGCATCGCTATCAAATTGATGCCGCACTCGTCAGCGTTGGCTCGCCATTTGCAAGTCAACTGGAAACGATGCCGAATTGGCGGATGATGTTCAAAGATTCGACCGTGGCGCTGTTTGCCGCCGAGCCGAATCCGGGATATCACACACCGTTGACGCGCGACTGTGCCCGAGCACCCGACGCTGGAAATCCGCCGGGCATGTCGTATAACGCCTATTCGGCCAATCGTTGACGCGACGCTGCGAATCGGACGACTGCGGCCTTTGGAGATTAGCGATTGTCCGCAAAAGCCAAAAAGTGGTTGCTGAACGGTATTAAGTTCGGCGTCTGTGCGCTCGCCATCTGGTTTTTCGCGGGGATCGTCACGCTCAACGATCGCGTGCGGCTGGCAGATAACCCGGCCGATGTCTGGATCGTGCAGGGCGAAAGCGCCGATGGCGACCAGCGCGTTCTCCAAATTCAACACGAAACCTCCGGCAAACTCCGCAATGTCACGATGAACGACCTTGCGTCAGACGATGCCTTAGAAAAAGGCCAGCGCGCCTATCAGCCTGGCTTAAAGTCGATTATCTCCCGCGCAGACAGCACGTGGGGATTGGCGGCCCTCGCCGTCTTTGCGCCGGTCCCGTTCATTATTGCATGGCGCTTGCGCTTGCTGTTGTCGACCCAAGACATCTCCATGACGTATCGCGACGCCCTCTTGCTGACGTTTGCCGGTAACTTCTTCAACTTCACGCTCCCCGGCACCACTGGCGGCGATATCTATAAGGCGTATCACATCGCCAAGAAGACGCACAAGCGCGCCGAAGGCGTCACCATCGTCGTGCTCGACCGCGTCTTCGGTTTGGTCAGCTTTCTGATGATCGCCGCCATCACCGTCTTCGCCGCGCGGCATACCAACATCGTTGGCGACTTCGGGATGATCGTCGGCTACTTGCTGCTTGCGTTGGTCATTGGTGGTATGGCGTTTGCGTCGAAGCGCGTGCGTGAACTGATTCGCTATGATCGGATTCTCGAAAAGCTTCCGATGTCCGACAAGATTCGCCGCATCGATCAAACGGCATTCAACCTGCGCAACCACGCGGGTAAGGCGTTGGTCGCGCTCATCGGCACGGCGGTCAGCCACTTCTGTTTCGTGACCACGGTCTATTGCCTCGCGCGTTGTTTCGGCATCGTGCCAACGGGCGAACAAACGCAGGGTGAGTTGTACCTCGCCACGCTAATCGCCACTGTCGTCGGCTCGCTCTTCGCAGCCATTCCGATCAGCGTGCAAGGCTTCGGCCAACTCGAGGCGGTGTTTTATAAGATTCTGGTCGAGGGCGGTTGGTGTGTGGAATCCGCGATGATCGTGCTAACGATTAGCGCACGGTTGGTGCAGGTGTTTTGGTCGTTACCGGGTGTGATCGCGCCGTGGCTCGGTCTCGAACGGCCAACGCTGAGCGCTGAAGATCAGGAAGCCATGCTCGACCCCACTGCAGCCGTTGACGAACACATTTTTGACGATCGGCCCGATGGAGAACCTAACGCACCGACGACAACTGCCGACGGCGTCGCACGCGCCGCGTCATCAACAAACTGACGACGCCGGGAAACAACACACCCGTTCCGCAGGCCGCCGCAGCCGGCACCGCCAATGCACCCGTCTGATCCAATTCAAACGGCACCGTGAAGAAGCCTTCCAAATTCGTCACCAACACATTGCCAGCGGGATCACGAAAGTCGCTCCCATCCTGGCCCGCCAACCAAATTGAATAACTCCCCGGCGGCAATGCTTGGGCCGAGGTCCAAACAAGTTCCTTATTCTCCCCTTGCCAACGAATCGATCCGGCGACGCGTTGTTGACCGTATAGCACTTGCAGGTCCGTGCCGTTCTGCACCTGTACGGCATCGATCGGCTCGCTAAACAAAATGGAAAACCCGAGCACCTGCCCCGTGGTCGCGTGACTGCGCTCGTCGATGCGCAACACTTCCGGCGCCACCACATCTTCGGCTTCGGCGCATCCACCGTCGCGCGGGTCTGCGTCCGGATCGCCCAATCCCAATGCACCATCCGCATCGTCGCGCGGTTCACCGCTCCCGTTCACGCCGATCGCAGCCCCTGCCGTTCCGCCGCCCGTGCCGATCACGTTCAATTGATCGCCGTCGTCTGCGCAGCCGCCGATGATCGTCGCTTCGTTGGCCACCGTCACCGGTCGTTGCACGACACTTCGACGCACGCCGTTATCAGCATCCATCGCGCGCGACATTTCTTCTAACTGGCAGCGCGAGAGCCCGACGTTGTAAACCGTCAGCGCCTCGGACGCTCCCATCAGGTTGTTGGTATCGGGGCATACGTCCGGACAGCGGCGTTGCTCGCTGCCTGCGCCGGTGCACACATTCGGATCGCTATCGCACGGCAGGTCGGGACATTGGTAGGTATGTAACAAACCGAAGTAATGACCGATCTCGTGTAACCAGCCCAAGCCCCAGTTCAAAATCCCGTCGCGATTGTTCACGATAATGACGTCTTCGCCCAAGCTCGGTAACGAACAATAGCCACCGCAACCGATGAGCGCTTCGAAGATGTAAATATTGATCGCGTTGTTGCGATACAGGTAAAGCGCAGGATCGCTCTTGGCCCGATTTTCGAATGTGTTTTTATCTTCGCAATTCATCGCGCCGTACCACTCCGATAACCCGCGCGCCTCGCGAATCTCAGACAGCTCCAACCGCCAGTCGGCACCGACGTTTTCCAACGCCAGATTCGCATCGGTAATCGCCGCCTGAATCTGTGCGTCAGTATGGTAGAAGCCGCCCGCTGGCCGACGGCCATCGGCGTCGGTGATGATCTTGACCGACACGCGGATACGCGTGAGTTCGTCCGGCGCCAGCGCCTGGGGCGCGACGTAGATTTGGGCCGTTGCGGTTCGCGCTGCCGCCAGCACGATGATGAGTTGCGTGAGGGTAGCAATAAGCGCGCATCGATTCACCGAGTTTCCTCCTGGTGTCGGTTATGCTCGTGCGATGGAACGTTCAGGCGGGCAATCCCACTCCCGCGCGATTTTAGGACCGCCCCAATTGTCCGCCTGCAGTACGGTTCACCCCGCTGCCGGTTCGAGATAACACTTCTGTTAAGATCGACCTTTGAGCGGCGGCGTGCTGACTCCGATTCCCCTGCAGGCAGGCACACGCCTGCCCGCTTACCCGACTGTAAGCTCATTGTTTAAATGCATTTAACGGCAGAATCATCACCGATTCGACAATCCCATCTTCGCGGGAACCAACGGCCCCCAAAAGCGTCCAACTCACTGGATAGTAAGACGTTAGCATCGGCAACCGTGGGCTGAATTCGCTTCTCGCGCGATCGGCAAAAACTGCCGGATTTCGCGGATTTCCGTCTAAGATGAAGCGTCCCGCCGCGTTTATTTAGGAGCACCCGTCACATGTCGCAACTTCAAATGTTCGGCCTCAACATGTGGCTACTGATCGGCATTCTCACGCTGCTGTTGTTTGCGACGGTGGGCATGCTAGTGCTCTATACGTCGACGCGAGCGTGGCTCACGACCCGCGCGCAAAATCGTTCCTTCGCCGAATTCCAAGCCCAACGCATCGGGCCCGACGGTCAACGCAAACCGTCGCAAGGCAGCGGCATCTGTCGACGTTGCGGCGATGCCGTCACCAACGGATACCATACGTCGCAAGGTTGCATTTGCGTGGCGTGTTTCGATACAACTGCACAAACCTAAACCCGCCGCAACTTTCCCCCGCCCAACGAACGGCCCACAATGAATGAAAAACTCGATCTCAACACGCCGGTATATTCTCTCGACGAAGATCGCAAGCTCAGCATTCTCGACCTGCTCGATTACTTCGGTCAGATGGGATCGATGCGCGTGTCCGACTTACACCTAAAGGTCGGCAGCCCGCCGATCTATCGCGTCGATGGCGCCCTGCAAAAAATGAAAGGCCCGCCCGTCGATGCGATGACGATGGAGTCATTCGCTCGCTGCCTGCTCGCCGAACGCGAATTTGAGCAACTCATCAAGCAACGCAGCGTCGATAGCTCGTGCTTTACCGACGCGACGCAATTTCGCATGAACTGCTTCCACGATACCAACGGATTGGCGATTGCGATTCGCGCTTTGCAAACATCACCACCACCGATCGAACAGGTGGGTTTCCCGAATGACGTGTGGCGCGACATCGTGCGCAAGCAGCAGGGTTTGGTGCTCGTAACGGGCATGACGGGCGCGGGCAAGAGCACGACGATCGCGGCGATGCTCGACCACATCGCCGCCACGCGCGCCTGCCGCATCATCACGCTCGAAGACCCGGTCGAATATCGCTTAAAAAGCAAGACGGCACTGATCAGCCAGCGCGAAGTCGGCCGCGACGTGCCGTCGTTCGAGCGCGGCTTGCGCGATTGTTTGCGCGAAGATCCCGATGTGATCTTCGTGGGTGAGATGCGCGACCGTGAATCGGCAAGGTGGACGTTAACGGCGGCGGAAACGGGACACTTGGTGTTCTCGACGCTGCACACGCGCGATGTGCGCGGGTCGGTCACACGCGTGTTGGATATGTTCCCCGTGAACCAACAGGATGAAGTATCGAGCCAGTTGTCGTTAGGGCTCAGCCATATCATTTCGCAAAAACTCATCCCCCGAGCCGGCGGCGAAGGCCGCGTGGTCGCGATGGAGGTTCTGAACAATATCTACTCGGTCTCAAACCTCATCCGCCTAAACAAACTTGAACAGCTTTACTCCCAACTGCAAACGCGCACCAAGAACATCCCCGAAGAACGCATGGTAACGATGGAAAAATCGTTAGCCCAACTCGTGCGCAAAGGAATCGTCACGCCGATGGAAGCGGAGAAGTGGGCGAACAATCCGTTAGCGTTTGTGGAGGAGATGCAGAATCATTGATCTAGGTGGATTCAATTGAAGCGATTCAAGATTTGATGGCAGGCGGAGTTGCCTCAACGACAAGCCCACATTCCGGGCAAATGCCGGTTTGATTTCCGGTAAGTGAATAATTGCAACGTTCGCAACATCCTGCGTCCGACTTACGCTTTAAAGAGAATACCCAAACAATAATGGATACAGCGAATGCTACGCCCCACCAAAGAGAAAAGCCGTAGCGACTAACCGGCCTGATGGCCGTAGTGCTCATTTTGCATAGATCACGCCGAGGGTTTTCGCCGATCGAATTCATTCTTTCGACCGTCGGCAGTGTAGGAACGTTGGATGGTGTTGGCACTTGATTGTTGGGCGTTGTGATACACAATTCCACCGACCGCCTATTGATCTCTATCCAAACATTCTCTGTCAAACGAACGTCATGATTGAAATAGCCCGCCCTAGTAAGGCCGAGACAGGCCATTAACAACAGAGCAAACCAAGATAAACAACGAGTTGTCGTGGATCTCTCTGCCATTGCGTTGTTATCCAAAATTGATGTTAGCCAATCGATATGACTTTGCTCTGCCAATCTCGACAACCAAATCACGGTCGCCAAATCAACGGATTGTCATCCTTCACGCGATCGATCTCGGCTCGAACCATCCAATCCCCATCGGCCACCGGTTGAATTCCGCGCCGCGCGCTGCCGGCTGCGGAGTTTCCTTTGCTGGACGTATCTTTAAACAACCGAACGCCCGCGTCGCGACGTGATTCGAATTCGATTGTTAGCGCGAACGCACTACTCACCGGTACCGGGTCGAGGCGAATTTTATACCACTGCGGATCGCGCCCGCGAATCAGGCCGTACGGCTTATCCCAACTATACACCTTCTTAAATTTCTCATCGCGCAGGGTAATCGTGAAATCCTTCGCCTTCGTCAGAAGCTGACCGTAACGCTCGGCGTAGAAGTGTATCTCCGTCAGATACCACTGATCCGGCGGCGCCTTGAACGTGATAATGTGTTCGCCGCGCGTGAGCAACACGGGCACGTCCGGTTCGTCATCATCGTATTTCAATACGCGTTGATCGCGCATCAGCCGACCGCGTCGTTTGGCGCTGATGGTCGCATCGTTTCGAATGGTAGACTTGATGTATTCATCCGAGAACGAGCGAAACCAACGATTGCGCTTCGACTTGTCGTACGAATCTTTCGTGCCGCGCGTGGTGGCGTAACTCAACGCATCCTTCGGTCGCAGCGCATCCGGCGCGGCGTTGTTCCAGCGCTTGAGCAGCGCCCCCAACTCCGGCCCGCCATATTCCTGCACCCACTCGTGCCATGCGGCGCATGCAACGATAATTTTCGACTCGTTGCTGCGCTCCATGCGTTCCTTTAATTCGCGTATGCCGTCGTCGGCGTAGTTGTATTCATCTGGCCACAGCGACTTACCGTGCACGACGTACAATCGTTCCAGTGCCACACACGACAGGTAGTGAGCCAAACCGCGATGCGCTTCATCGGTCAACCACGGTGCCTTGCCCAACGTGCGCTGCATCGCCATCTCGGCCAGCCGATATCCGATGCCATATAGCACAAATACGCGGCTTCGATTCGGTCGTTCCAAGTGTCGCTTCCACTGCAATCGCAATTCGATGGTCTGCTCGTCACCGATCCATAGCGCAGGAGCCGTATCTGAATCGAGCTGCGCGTTGAGCGTGACGACTTCGGGCATATCGAGACCGAGCGACGTCACGTAAAACGTGGCGATGCCGTCGGTCGCTTTGGCAAACGCATCGACATGCGCCGGCGGAAAGCCACGCGCGACAACTTTCGCACGCCCACGTTCAACGACGATGGGTAAGTCGTCTTCGGCATGAGCCGTGGTAATCAAACATAACGTCGATATCACCACCATGGCGACGAGGCGTCGAAACCGGCTTCGAGAGGAATGCGTCATACTTCGTTATATGAAGGAAGGTTCGCCGGAATTGCAAATCCCGACGGTTTACGGACGGCCAGCCGCCGTTAAACGGATGTTAGACCAGCGCACCGCCGCCCCGGCACCCGCGCCCACCCCCCAGCCATCGCCGGGTTGCTTGGCATCGAGTGATGCCCTCAGCACGCGTCGATTATCGATGCTGACGTGCACCTCGCCGCGACGATAGTGAATCTGAAAATCGAAGGATCGCCCCTGTTGCAAAGGCACGTCATTGGAACGCTCCAAGACCGTCGCTGGCTCGTAGGCATTTCTTTGCCAAAGCAATCGCACGCCGTTCTTTCTCTGAAACGAAACAACGAGATGTCCATCTGCCGCTTTGGCGAGCAACACGCGCGCCTCGTTGCCGGGATTGGCCAGAATCGTAAACGTGCCGCTTAAGGACTTGCCCATCGGCCAACGTTGCCCCGCGCGCCATGCCGTCGAAGCGTTTTCGCCAAACGCACATTGATAACCGACGCCATCGTGCCATTGAAGCGTTCGCCCCGTCTCATACCAACCAAACCGTTGGGCCAAACAATCGTCTTTAAACTGCGAACGTAACGCTGATGATTCAAACTTGGCATGTGCATCGCGCGACCACAGTTCGTTCGGCTCTATCTTGGCTTCTTCAATCAAGAAGCGCGTCCAGCTCCACGCCAGCGCGTATCGGTCGGGCGAACCGAGTGCGTCGTACCAAGATTTATCGCAAGGTGTGAAGGTTCGCGTGCGGCCCAGATACAACCGTTGCACGCGGCGCAACCGTGTCGCCGCGAATGGATCGCTTTCAAACGACGACACCCATCCCCCAGCCGTCACGACCTTGCTGGCGATCCACGTGGCCAAGCCTTCGCGTATCCAATCATCGGCGTCGAGATACTCCCGCGCCCGCACCGCCAGCCAAAGGTGCGTCGCTTCGTGCGCGATTTGATAACGCGTCAGGACGGGTAAGCCGACTTCCGCAAGTGCCTCGTCCGACAAGTACGGTTGCAATGCAACGTGCCCCGTGGTAGCGGCGTAGTCGGCAAAGGCGAAGCTGTGATCGAATCGACCGCGCGTGCGTTTGCTAACGGCGGACCGAAACGCATTTGGCGAACGATACAACCGCAACGCGCATGTTTGCTTTTTCGACGCTGCTTTGCGTTTCGCCAAATCCGGAAACGCATCGCTTAGTTGCCGTTGCGTTAGTGCCAACACGCGGCGTGCGTCACGCACAATGTCTTTGGAGATTGAAGGGTCGGCACGCAGCGCGAAATCACTCGCTTGCGCGGGATGACTTGAAATTAGCAAGATGATTAGTGATAGGAGAAACGTAGCTAGCGCGGAATGAAACGACCGGCGGGCCATTACGACACCGGCGCGTTACTTAAGGCGTGCACAGCCGCCGCAAACGCATCGCCGCGCTGTTCGTAATTTTGAAACGCGTCGTAACTCGGACACCCTGGTGCGAGCAATACGACGTCATCCGGCACCGCTGACCTGGCTGCGAGTTGCACGGCGCTCGCCAAATCCGCAGTCATCGACACGCTCGCCGCCGCATCGTCGCTCGTCGCCGCGACAATACTCTCCGCGATGCTCGCAGCCGTGGCACCGATGCAAATGACAGTCGTCGCGTGCAGCGCCAAAAATTGCCCGAACTCGGCAAAGCTGCCGCCCTTGTCCGATCCGCCAACGATCACAATCGGTTTGCATTC
>JAUIHO010000122.1 GCA_030432035.1 Phycisphaerae bacterium | reverse complement strand
TGTCGAATTCAGACGTCATAAAACCCCAGCTAACTATGGTGCCGTACAGATCGCGAATATTCAAATTGTATCGGTATCTGCGACGCGAATTTAGAATCGGCCAGAAATGTCGCAGAGAGATGCCGGGCGTCGCCAATGAGAGTTTTAGATCAAGTATCGGCAAGTCACGTTCACAACATTGACGGCTTGCGGCGTCGCAATTCGCCGCGATCTTACTGAGGGAGCCAGACATCCGCCGAGACCCTCAAAAATCCCGCCTGCCTGCCTCCAATTCGCGGTTATTTGCCGTGATCGGGCATCTGGGGTATATTTCGGGGTTCGAGTGATTCCGTAAATCGTGTTTTTGGAGGATATCATCCGCTTATGGTTAAAGTTAAGCCTCGTCCAGGTGAACCGGTTCAGCAAATGATGCGTCGTCTAAAGAAGATGTGCGAACGCGAGGGTGTGTTGCGCGAAATGAAGCGCACGGCCTATTATGAAAAGCCCTCCGACCGCAATCGACGCAACAATCGCAAGGCCAAGCGTCGCATTCAGAAGACCGGCGAGTAAGCTTCGACCGATCGATTAGCGGAATGACTCTGATTTGATAGCCCACGACGATGGTCGCGGGCTGTTCGTTTTTTACGCCGCCGCCTAGTTCGCGATAAGCGAATCCTGCCGCACGCCGCGACATTTATAGACCCCACCGGGCGGAAGATTGAGCCCGATGAACTTGTATTTCACATCCAAGAAATGGCGGCGATAGAACGGCCAGAAATACAGCGGAACGACCGTCAACTGTGAAAACACGCCGCCATGGTCGAACACGTTGCGATCCATCCAGCGTTTGAGGCGATCGAACGACTCGGCCGGTAGCGACGGTGTCGGCAAGCCACTCAACACGTAGTCGGCTTTATCGATTCCCAAGCCTGCCAACGTCTTATCAAGATCCGTCGCGTCGCCGTGAATCAGCGGCGCGTTGGGAAAGCGGCGCTTCAGCACATCGAAGAACCCCTTATCACGCTCGATCGACACGAACTTGTGATGTGGCCGGAGGTTCTTGAGGACATACTCTGTAATCGGACCGGTGCCGGCACCCAACTCGATGATGGTGCCCGGCTTGTCCCAATCGACGACGCTGCAGACTTCTTTCGACAAGAAGTAACTGCTGGGCGTGGCTGCTGAAATCTTGCGGCCCTGTCGCAGCCAAGCCTTAAAAAACAACGCGAATTCCTGGCTGGGCTTTTCGCCGAGGGCGGTGATATCGCCCTGCAAGCCTGTGGATTCTCCACCGACCGAAGAGGTGTTGAGACCGGTCACATTCGCTCCTTACCGATGCGATAATCGCACGACTGCCGCAAGGCAATGTGGCGTCGATGCTGAAACGAGCCGCCGACCGCTGGCAGGCTCATAATCGTGGCTATGATAGCGTAGGAGAGGCAGTTGTGCAGCAAGAAAGCAAGTGGATAAGTATTTGACCGACATCGGTCATCGGCTTATCACACGGTCGGTAACTGAAACCGCTGAATCGATTCGACTGCTAGATGTAGGTGGGTTGTGCTTCACTAACATCAACGTTGCAACCAACTAAAAACTTATTTAGGAATTCATGGCAAAGAAAAAGGCGAAACCACAAACGAAGCAGTTACAGTACTGGCTAATAAAGTCGGAAGCCCACGCATACTCGATCGATGATTTGCAGCGCGACGGTGTAACGCCGTGGGATGGTGTTCGAAACTACCAAGCGCGTAACTCCATGCGTGACGACATGCGCGTCGGCGACCTTGCTTTGTATTACCATTCCAACGCGAAGCCCAGCGGCGTTGCCGGCATCGCACGCGTCGCGAGCAAACCGTATGCCGACGAGACGCAGTTCGACAAAAAGAGCAAGTACTACGACGAGAAGAGCAGCACCGACGAACCGCGATGGGTGCTTGTCGATTTTGAGTTCGTAGAGAAATTTGACGAGATCGTCGGCCTTCCCGATTTGAAAGCCAATGCAAACCTCGAAGGCATGCTCGTGCTGCAACGCGGCCAACGACTTTCGATCATGCCGGTCGAAAAACAACATTTCGAAGAAGTGTGCAAAATGGCGCAGGTCGCGTGCTAGGGCCTTATCCACATTAAGAAAGTGGGTAGCGTGATTACCAAAATGGGTAACGTGTACTCCCTCTCCCTCGCAGGGAGAGGGCTGGGGTGAGGGTTTCAGCCAGATCGTAAAGTTTAGACCTCCACACAACTAATATTGATGAAATGCTAGGTTCGACGCCAAATCGACAAATCTAGTTGCTGAACCTGCCACACATCGGCTCCGCTACCGAATGCAGTCACACCGCGAATCACTTTAATCTCCATATTTTCCTAACCCGCCCCTTCCCCGCCGTGTCTGAACGCTCGGTTTTTATTCATTCTCATTTTTGATAGGAGATGCGACATGCGCACACCAATCACCTTGGTGACGGCACTTGCCGCCACATTGCTATTGGTCACTTCCTCAAATGCTCAAGAGAGCATGCAACCCGTCGAAACGCCCATTTATCAACCTCAGGTTCGGTCAAACCCGACCACACGCCCAACTTCGCGCCCCAATCGCCCGCTTAGTGTCACGGTCGATGGCGAACCCGTGGAAAATCCGCGATATCGCAGTTCGGAAAAACGCGAAGATCGTCGCCGCGACGACGACCATCGCAAGGCGCGTGATCGACGCGTAAAAGCGAAGATCGACTCGCTCGATTGCGAGATGCAACATGCTGGCCCCGATTGGCAAATTACCATCGAATACGAAGTCGAAATCGATGGGCAGATCGGCAACGACCTGTACCTGTTGGTGCTTAAATTGGTTGAAGACGATCGCGCCGTCGTCGACGACAACGGCGCGCCGTTGGTGATGGAAATCGAGCTCCTGCAGCCCACCGACCGCGACGATGACGAACTCGAATATGAAGACCACATTTCCGCGACGGTCCCCAAAGTTTGGGTCGGCGATGACGACGATCTCGAAATCGTCGCCAAGCTCGTGCGCGCGAGTGACGGTCTCGTATTCGACACGGAAGATGAGTCCGTCGATCAGGAACGCGGACGACGCGTAGGCGTGGGAGTCGGCGTCGGTTGGGGTGTTGGCTGCGTCGGTGTGGGTGTTGGTATCGGGTTCTAACGTACGGAATCCGATGGCTAACAGTTAAGAACAAAGCCAACTTTTAACGTGAAACGAGGCCCCCGTTGTATCGCCTGATACTGGGGGCCTTTTCTTCCCAGTCACAACGTCAAAGATTCGATTTCAAACCGCGGCGTCCAACCCGACGATCGAACAAAACCTCACATAACGCAGTAAGATAGTCCGACGAGATTATCATGCGTTCCGACATACTCGCCCATATCGATACCGACCGCCTGCGACACAACGTTGCCGCCCTGCGGGCTTGCTGCGCCGACGGTGTAAAGTTCTGCGCGCCGCTCAAGGCCTACGCCTACGGTCACGGCGTCGCTGTTGTTGCGCCCGTGCTGATGGAGCTGGATGTTGAGTACGCAGCAGTCGCAACGATGAAAGAAGCCGTCGAGCTGCGGCAGCTAGGGTGGCAAGTAGAGATACTCGTGCTCGGCAACGTTTTGGCCGTCAGTGACACCCATGAACGCGATCAGCGTCTCGCCGCCGCGCGTGAATTGCGATTAACGCTAACGATCGTTGACAATGCAGGGCTGCAAGCAGCTCGCACACATGCATCGACCGAACCTATTTTGATTCAACTAAAGATCGACAGCGGAATGGGCCGCATGGGCGTCTTACAAGATGATGCGGCGGCCCTCGCTAGACAAATCCTTGATTGCAACAACGTGCGCCTCACCGGCGTGTATTCTCATTTCGCAACGGCCGATCTGCAACTGCGCGAGTTGGCGGATCAACAACTTGCAACGTTCCGCAATCTGCGCGAGGAGCTTAAGCCGCTCGTCGGTGACGACTGCCTCTTCCACCTCGCCAATAGCGCCGCCACGCTCACGATGCCGGACGCGCACTTCGACATGATCCGCCCCGGCCTCGCGATGTACGGCTACGCCGGTGCCGACGATTGGCGCAGCATTGCCGATTTGCGACCCATCTTGCGGCTCACCTCACACATTACGTTGATAAAGGAATTGCCTGCCAATCATTGCGTCGGTTACGGGCAAACCTTCACGACCCGGCGTTGCACGCGCCTCGGCATTGTCCCCGTCGGCTACTTCGACGGCTTCGCGCGAGCGCTTTCCAACAATGCAACTATTCAAACATCAGCAGGCCCGGCACCAGTCATCGGCCGCATCAGTATGGATCAACTCGCCGTCGACCTAACCGATCTCAATGGATGCCGGCTCGGCAGCGAGGTCACGCTGATTTCGGACGATCCCGCCAGCGCGCAAAGCGTGGAATCGCTCGCCCGTCGGCTCGACACGATTCCGTACGAAATCACGTGCAGATTGGGCCCACGGATTGATAAAATCGCCCACAGCTCCGTGCCATAGCGGATTTCGATGGCAACTTATCTGAGACCCGCCGTCATCCGATGGGTAGGAGGTCATAACTGCGCAAGGCCGAATTTGGGTTTTCGGGCCGCGCGCGTTTGTGACGATTGAAACGTATCGTAGATTTCGAGAAGCAAGTGAGGGCTCGCCCCGCTGAGGCACGGGCCGCTTGCGCGAATTTTCCGCTCCCCAACTAGGAGACAGTGCCATGAAACAGCGACGCAAACCCCTTATTCTGAAGGCAAGCAAGTGGTTCCCTTTGCTGATGGGTGGCGCTGCCATGCAGATCAACCTCTCCGGCTGCGACCCGGAAGTCCGCTCGTCGATCCTGACGGGTGTGCAATCGTCGCTCACCGGGCTGTTGACCAGCATCATCGACGCCTTCTTCCTGTCGATTAGCGGCGCCGCCACGGACACCACCAATACGACCACCACCACCGTGGTGAAAGCCGTTTACGAAACCGCCCAAATGTTTGTGGCATAAGTTTCGATCAGCAGCTAACATACGGCCTTACCTCGTAACTCCGTCACGATCCTTATCAGGGAGGTGAGTGGATCATGTGGAAGGCCTCAAGATTTCGATACACCGTCATGCACGGCCTACTGGTCATGCTGACGGTGTTTTTTATGACCGGCTGCGTCACCGACCGGGACCTACGCGGTGTGGTCGGTGAAAACGTGGTGTTCACGTCGGCCATCGTCGTGCAGACGGTCATTGCCGGTTTCTTCAATAACCTGTTTGGCCTTTTCGGGCTTGCCTAAGCAAGGGAATTGGAGGCACCAGCATGAAACGAACTTCCCGACACAAACGCTCCAATCGAATGTTCGTCGGCATTGCCCGACGTCGCCGATGGCTGGCAATCATGGCCGCCGCGCCGGTGTTCCAGCTAACCGGCTGCTTCCCCGATCCCGTCGGGGCGCTCAATTTTGAGCTGCAAAATCTATTCAGTACGGCGATCATCGACGTGGTCAGCGTCGTCGTCGCCAACGTATTGCGCCTGTAGATTTCGCGTAGTGGCACCGGTTTGCAACGGGTGTCCTCTGTAGGGTGCATCCCTTGATGCACCATTGCTCTACATTTTCCCAACGGGCATAGGGATGGTGCGTCGAGGGACGCACCCTACGGCTCGCGGTACAGAAAATCGCGATAGAGCATTTTTCAAACCCGTGTCGCGGTCCAGTTGGTTAGATTTGATCGAATCATCTAGCTCTGCGGCATAACGCGATAACCACGGTGTGACGAATATTTAAATGTATCCCGTAGGGATCAACGGAAAATAGCCCCCCACATCGTGGGGGGCAAGGTGCCGAAATCGCATTGCATCCCGGAGGGATCGCAGGAATGCCTCGCACTGTTCCCTTCGTCCCTACAGGACGAAAGACGCGCGTGATCGCGTTACAACCACCGTTGAAAACGGTGGGCTATTTTCCATCGATCCCTGCCGGGATCGAAATATCAGTTCTACTTCCGGGATGTCGCACATGCCGATCGGGCGAGCGAATCCGGTGTCATTGATTAATAGACTAACATCTATATACGAGATCCCGTTATACGCGAATGAAGTTTTCTATTGAGAGGTTAGCTCGCGTCAATGTCTTGTTTCTCCTCAAAACAAACCAACCTCGTTAAACCGAACCACCGCGCAGTCGTAAATATCGCGGCGATTATTTCTGCGCAGAAAAAAGCCGCGCTTGCGGTGAACGCAAACGCGGCTGAATCAATCAAACAATCCTAACTGAACACGCATCGTACGCGCCCAACGCTTAGCGCGCCGAGCGACGGCGGCGGCGATTGCGTCGCATCATGACCATACCGGCGAACGTGCCGATGGCCGTGATACCGCACACGCCACCACAAACCGGAGCGTGGAACAGCAAGCTGAACAGGATGTTGAAGCCGACAGCGCTTTCGTCGCAGCAGTTAACCGTCTCGCAGGACGTGCCCGCGCCTTGAGACATGCCGCCCATCTGAGTGCACTCGTCGGGCATCAGCACCATACATTCACCGTTCATCATGCAGCACGCCTCACCCGGCACCGGCTGCGGTCCACCCGGTTCTTCGCATTCGTCCGGTACGCCGTTCCCATTGATGTCGTCGCTGACTTCGCCGTTGCCATCCGGATCGCCCGTTGCAACGTCGCATTCGTCAGGAATGCCGTTCGGCTGACAGTCCGCACTGACTTCGCCGTTGCCATCGGGGTCGGACGGATCGATGTCACACTCATCGGGAATACCGTTGGTGTTGCAATCCGCCGCACAATCGGCAATACAGAAGAACGGACCACCCGGGGCGAGGCTGTTCATATCAATCTCGCACTCATCCGGCATGCCGTTGCTGTTACAGTCAGGGCTGGTGCCATCTTCGATATCGCATTCGTCCGGAACGCCGTTCTCGTTACAGTCCTGGCTGGTGCCGTTGTCGATATCGCACTCATCCGGAACACCGTTGTTGTTGCAATCGGGATCGCAGTTTGACGTGCAGTAGAACGGGCCGCCCGGTGCGGTGCTGTTTTCGTCGATTTCGCACTCGTCGGGCGTTTCGTTGTTGTTGCAGTCGTCGCTGCTGCTACCGTTACCGTCCGGATCATTCGGATCGATGTCGCAGATATCCGGCACACCATTCTGATTACAGTCGGCCAAGTTTTCGCATTCATCAGGAATGCCGTTGTCGTTGCAATCGGTGCTGGTGCCGTTGGCGATATCGTTGGCGTCGTCGACATCGTTATCGTTACAGTCAACGAATAACGTCACCGGTGTATCACTCGGAGTCGGATCCGGCGTACCCGGCACCGGGTCACCGCCCGGATCGGTAGTAACCATTCCGGTCAATGTCACCATACAACTAAGTGGACAGCCGGCCACCGATGTATCGATAGTCAATGTGGTCATCAAGGATGTCGGATCGGCTATCGTGGCACCCGGACAATCGGTGGTCCACATGATCGACAGCATCGCGCCATCTGGCACCTGACCAGAGAATGAACCCGTCAGAGCAATCTCGATAACCTCACCTGCAGTCGTGTCGCAAGGCTCCTCGTAAGGCCCACCCGGATCGAGCGTGATCGGCGAACAACCATTGGCGTCAACGGTCGACTCGGGCTCCGTTTCGGGACAGAGATCGCATGCATCCGCGACGCCGTCTTCGTCACCATCGCCCGCGCAACTTTCCCCTAAGACGAAACTGCCCCCCGCTGCGTCGCACTCCGACATTGTCAAGACCGTACAGCCACCGGCGGTACGATCACAACAAGCCCCCATACCATCCGGCATGAGCGTTACCGGCTCGTCTTCCGGATCGGGATCGGGCGTACCGGGAACCGGATCGTTACCCGGGCCAGTCGTAATCGTTCCAGTGAGCGTGACCATACAGTTGACCGGGCAACCGGCAATCGACGTATCGATCGTCAGCGTCGTCATCAATGCATTGGGATCGGCGATCGTCGCTCCGGCGCAGTTCGTGCTCCACGTCGTCGTGAGCGTGGCGCCCATCGGCACTTGGCCGGTGAACGAACCCGACAGCGGAATCACGATCATCTCACTGCCGTTTTCTTCGCATTGTTCGACGTAAGGGCCACCCGGATCGAGCGTGATTTCCTGACAACCGTTGACGTCAACCGTCACGCCTGCGGGCGTATCGGAACACAAATCGCAAACGTCGCTGACACCATCGGCATCGGCATCGGCCATGCAATCTTCACCAGCGAAGAACTCACCACCGGCCTGCAAACAGGCGTCTTCGGTCGTTTCAGTACATCCGCCCTGCATGCGGTTACAGCACGCGCCCATTTGAGCCGCAGGAGGAAGCAGAACGGGCTCCTCGTCCGGCGTGGGCGTTCCCGCGCCCGGGAACGGCGTGCCGTCGCCGGTCGTGACCACTTCGGCCGTGAGAATGACCGTGCAACTGAGCGGACAGCCGGTCACCGATGTATCGAAGGTAAGCGTGGTATCGAGCGCGTTATCATCACCGAACGATGTTCCCGGCGGGCACGACGTAAACCACGTGAACTGCAGCGTGGCACCCGGCGGCAATTGACCGCTAAAGGATCCATCGAGCATGAACTCGATCATTTCGCTGCCGCCGACCATACAGGGCATCACATACGGACCACCCGCGTCGAGCGTAATAAGTTGGCAACCGTTCTCGTCAACATCGACGCCCGTTTCGGTTTCAGGGCACAGGTCGAAACAGTCGGTCACACCGTCGCCATCGGAATCGTCCATACACGTCGAGCCGATGCCGAGGAAGGTGCCGTCAAACAGCTCGATGCATTCCAGTTCGGTGAGTCCATCCTGACAGGTCAATTGGCTTTGTTCGACCAAACAGCAAGCGCCATTCATTGGCGGCCCTGCCGTAAAGACAATATCGTCGATCGCACCCGAGCCTTCGAGCATGACCAACATGCGCGCCACACCGGATGCACCGGTAAAGTTCATCGTCGTCACACCGTTATCACCGATGGTCGGTATCGGTACTTGAATGCCGATTTGGTTGTCGTTCTCGTCAAAAAATGTGACGTTTCGGAAGTTGCCGAAATCTTCGATGTCGAGCACCTTCATCGAATTTACGGTAACCGTCCCGATGGCAGAGAAGTCGAAGTCGATCGCCGTATCGGGGTTATTCGTGTCGTTCGGATCGTCGACGAACCCGTCGGCCGGGTTGGTGTCGTTCACATTGGCTGCGATGATCAGCACATTGCCCATCGCTTGGTCATTGATAAACGGGCCGCTTTCACCGGCATCACCGACACCGGGGCCGCCTGGGACTGCGACACCGTTTGGCGTACCCAAGTCAACGTCACCACCAGTCGGATTGGCTGAGTCAAAAATGACGGCCGTGTTGTCACCGATCGTTGATCCAAACGGGTTTGTACCAAACACAGTGATCGGTCCAGCGCTCGTGTTGATTTGGCTGACGATCTCGCCGGTTTGAAATTCTTCAAAATCAATCGTAACCTGTGCCGACGCCTGCGCGCTAAACGCAGCGAACAGCGCGCACGCCATTAACGAACAAAACAACTTTCGAGCTTTCATCAAAGCCCCTCCTTGATATCTTCCTTGGGTAGGTTTAGACGCGAAAAATCTTCTTATTCCCTCTGGGATCAATATTGTAGACGCCGGAGCGGCAGCGAGTAAAGCAACTGTGCAGTCCCATAAGCGAAACGGAGAGGCCCGTTTCGCGGACAAATCCGGAATGGAGCACTGCAGAAGAAGGTACCGAGGCGGGCGGTCTTTTTGACCAGCCATTGTGACCCGCCACAGAATGAAAACCCTCCTTTTTTAGCTATATGTCTATTTATATGGGTTGGCGGAGAATGCCCCTCGCAATCCGGCCAGTCAGGTGTTTTAATAACGGACGATGACCACGATCAACAAAGAACAAACGCTTCAAACCATCCTCGACTACCGCGTGAGCGCGATCATGCGTAGCAACAGTCGCGCCAGCGCTCATGCCGCGATGCGCGCGGCCCAAGCCGGCGGCTTTCGGTTGCTCGAATTCACCCTGACCACGCCCGACGCATTCGACCTGATTGCGGAATTCTCCGCCGGCGCCGATCTCACCATCGGCGCGGGCACGGTGTTAACCGTCGAAGACGCCCAAAACGCTGTTGACGCCGGTGCGCGATTTCTCGTCTCGCCAATTGCCGACCCGGAGATTATTGCCGAGGCACACCGTCTCAATGCCGTCATGATTCCCGGGTGCGTGACGCCTAACGAGATGGTGATGGCCCAACGTGCCGGAGCCGACCTGATCAAGTATTTCCCGGCAAGCGGCAACGTAGCGGAATACGTACGGTCGATCATGGGGCCGTTGCCTACACTGAGAATCTTTCCGACGTCGGGCGCAACGCCGGAGAATTTCATCGACATTCTCAACGCAGGTGCAGTTGGGGTCGGCTTCGTAAGGTCGCTGTTCACCGAAGACGACATGAAAAATGAGAACTACGCCGCGATCGAGAAACGCGCGGCGAAGATTATCGAAGACTTAAACGACTGGCGTGGGAGTCACTGACCGAACGAACCGTGATGCGCATGGAATTCGTCTTGCGCTTTCTTATCCAACGCTGACAGAATTGGGCCAACCTCGACGATCTCTTCGTTGAACTTATCGATGTGCCGCTGTGTGACGCGTTCGGGCGGAATCGGCAACATCTTCGACCAGCGCGTGGGCGGCACCAAGGCGATCGTCGTTCGCAACGTGCGTAACTTCTCTTCGCCCTTCTGATAGCCATCCCATTGGCGACCGATCAATTCGCGTTTCCAGTAATACGCCATCCGCATGCGCCGACCGGTCAGAACCTCGGGATTCCAATCCTGCGGTCCTTGCAAGCCGCGGACAAACACCTTGCGCGACACGTCGGCATGGCCCCATTCGTGATCGATACGCGATTTGGTAACGGGGTCGCGCTGAGCCTTATTCGGGATTTGCATGTTGTCGTCGCGCACGACGATTGTTTGATCGAGATGCCAGAGTACCGGCATCATGAGCGTGGCTTCGATTCGCGTTCCAAACTTGCCATCTTGTTCGGCAGGCGGCTTACCGTCGGGACCATCCGGCGGAACTTTGTGAATCGTAAACAGGATTTGGGCGAAATCTTCCGACACGTATTCGTGATAATGAACGCCCACGACGCGGGTGAAGTCTTCAGGAAAGCGGCTGCGCCAGACAAACTCGGGCAGCTTAATGACGGGAATGCTGAGCGGCACCTGCGCCTGACCCGGCTTCTTCTTTTTCTGACGCATCTGAACACGCAATTGCTTCTGCTGTTCGTCGCTCAACACCGGATACTGCGGGAGGCCGAGTTGCAAGTTGCCCTGCTGCCAGCCTTGATCGTTTTCCGGATCGGGCGAAACGACCAGCTCCCACGGAACACCGTCTTGCGGGTTGCCGCGAAACGCAGAATAAACCCAGCCATCCTTTTTATATCGCGAAACGGGTTGCTGATTCGGATCGCGCTCTTTGGGCGGCCACAAATCCACCGGGCGACTGCCGACGGGCGGCGGCTTGTCGTCGGCACGCACCGAAGACGGCGCGACCGCAACGACCAACATCAGGATCGAGATAACAAAGGGAATTTGAATTAGGCGCATTCGGCTTCGCCGGACCATGTGGAACTCCACGTTGTGCAAGAGCGAGCTGACGGCCAGAGGGTTTACAACTGACTGCACTTAATGATAACGGCGAATGCCGCCCGATGCCACGAATTCACGGTTAATTCGCATATACGCATTGATTACGCGATCCAATACTGCCCACGTCATCACCGATCGCTCAGCAGACTACGACAACTAATAAATTGAAGCCAAACTCCCTTCGCAGACCGGTTGCCCAACCAACCGCGCCACCCTATACCATACGCGTATGTCTACTGCGGAACTCATGGATGGATTGACCGACGCCCAAGCCGAGGCGGTGCAACACACGGATGGCCCCCTCTTGGTGCTGGCGGGTGCCGGGTCGGGCAAGACACGCGTCATTACGCGCCGGGCGGCCTACCTTGCGCGCACGGTTGCCCGCCCCGACGAAATTCTCGCGATCACGTTTACCAACAAGGCCGCCGGGGAAATGCGCGAACGAATTTCCGCCCTTGGTGTCGGTCGCCACATGTGGATTTGCACCTTCCACGCCCTCTGTGCGAGATTGCTCCGCACCTACGCGGCTGAGGTCGGCCTGCAAGGCAACTTCACGATTTTCGATCAGGCCGATAGTCGCGCCTTGGTGAAGCAAGCGATATCCAAGGCCGACTTGAATGCCGACAACTGGTCGCCACGCGCCATGCAAGAGCGCATCAGTCAGGCCAAGCAAAACCTGAAGACGCCAAGCGAGTATGCCACGACCGAAGCGTACGATTTCAGCGGCAAGGCCGTCGCCAAGATTTACGAGCATTATCAATCCATGCTCGAAGCTCAGAACGCCTGCGACTTTGACGATCTGCTCATGCGCACGGCCCGGCTATTGGAAGAGAACAAGGGCGTAAGGCAGTCGCTATCCGATCGATTCCGCTACTTGCTGATCGATGAATATCAGGACACCAACCACGCTCAGTATCTCATCGCCACGCACCTCGCCCGGGCACACCGCAACCTCTGCGCGACGGGCGACCCGGACCAGTCCATCTATGCCTGGCGCGGTGCCGATTTGCAAAACATCCTCGACTTTGAAGCAGACTACGAAGACGCCAAAGTCGTGCGGCTCGAACAAAATTTCCGCAGCAGCGGTGCCATCCTCTCGGCCGCATCGGAGTTAATTTCGCACAACGAACACCGCAAGCATAAGAAGCTTTGGACGACCGACGAATTTGGCGCGAACGTCGAGCTCTGGACGTGCGAATCGGCCAACATCGAGGCCGAGCAAATTGCCGAAGCGATCGAGCGATATATCGCCGAAGGCGGCCAACCCGGTGACGTTGCGATCTTTTATCGCATCAACGCACTCAGCCGCGTGGCGGAAGACGCGCTGCGGCGCAAGCACATCCCGTATCAAATCGCGCGCGGCGTAGAGTTTTATTCTCGTAAGGAGATCAAAGACACGCTCGCCTACCTGCGGCTGATTTCCAACCCTGCCGATGAAACTGCTCTGATGCGTGCGATTAACACGCCCACGCGCGGTATCGGCAAAGTCACCCTCGAACGCGTGGCCGACTACGCCCGCGTCAATGGCATCACGGTTGACGCCGCCGTGCAAGTTGCTGAAACGATCAGCACGCTCAAGACGGCACGCAAGAAGGTTGGCACGTTTGCGGAACTCATTCGCGGCCTGCGCGATCTACCGGAACGCCCGGTCAAGCGCATCGTGCAAGCCGTCATCGAACGCAGCGGACTAGAAGCCGAACTGAGCAAGCAAGGCGGCGACATCGAAAACGACGCGCTCGATAACGTGTACGAACTCGTCAACGCCGCCGGTGATTACGACCTTGAGAACCCCGAAGGAAACTTGACCGAATGGTTGCAGCAGATCAGCCTCGTCAGCGATCAGGACATGATCGACGACGAACGCGGTGCCGTCACGCTGATGACGCTGCACGCCGCCAAAGGTTTGGAGTTTCCCGTCGTCTTTATGATCGGCCTCGAAGAAGGCATGCTGCCCCATCAGCGCGCCGCTGAAGATCGCCTCGGCGGCATCGAAGAAGAACGCCGACTCGCCTTCGTCGGCATGACGCGAGCGATGAAGCGGCTCACGCTAAGCTGGGCCATGTATCGCATGGTGCGTGGCGTGACCGAGCGCACGTTGATGTCGCACTTCTTAGGGCAACTGCCAGAAGACGAAATCGTGACGCGCGAGTTTGTCGATGAAAAAGACCGTAGCCTCGCGCACTTGGGGCGCTTCAATCAGATGGAGATCGAATCGCAATATGTGGACGGCTTCTACCCCGGCTGCCGCGTGCGCCACGAAGATTACGGCGAAGGCGAAGTCGTCCGCCTCGAAACGCGGATGCGTAAGCAATACGTTCGCATCCGCTTCCGCGAAGACGGCGAACGGTCCTTCGCGTTGGAGCACGTGTCGTTGTATGTGATTGATTAATCTGAAGCAATGTGCGAATTGCACGTAGATGGATGTCTGCCGCCCATGTCAATAGCCCCCAAACAATCCATTGGTCTGGTCTCACTTGTTGTGCGCGAATACGACGAAGCGATTCAGTTTTTCTTAAATCGTTTGGGCTTTCAACTCATCGAGGACAAATATGTCCCTGAGCAGAACAAGCGCTGGGTGGTCGTCGCGCCACCGGGTTCTACTACGCATGTGTTACTAGCGAAAGCGGTCGGTGATGAGCAGATATCCCGTATCGGCAATCAGACTGGCGGTCGAGTATTTTTGTTTCTCTACACCGACAATTTTGAGCGAGACTATCGTAAATTTGTAGACGCCGGAATCGAGTTCGTACGGCCACCTAAGACTGAACCCTATGGCACGGTCGCAGTCTTCAAAGATCTTTACGGGAACCTATGGGATCTGCTTGAGCCCGCCACCCACCATGCCAACCCAACCAAAGCGACATAGTATTTCGAATGAAACGTAACCCGGCGCGACATCACTCCCCCCTCTTTCAACCATTAGGTGCGACAAGAATAAGCAAGTCGAATTTTAGACAGGTCCACTATGGCCCCGTAGAGACTGATCGGCGGGAGATATCAATGCCTTCTCCGCCAATTTGGACCCTCAATTAGAGTCTCTCGCACGATTCGACTAGGCATCTTTCGATAAAACTCTCCATTTGCGAGACCCCATCTCGCCTAAGATCGGGCGATAGATTAAAATGAGTCCAACAATGGACAACAGACACGACAACGAAGTAACTTCACGCCCAACGGACTGGAAGTTCATCGGCTCGCTCATCGCCGTCATGGCGGTGATGGTTGCATCACTCCTTATTCTGTTAAATCTTCAAAAGTCGGTAAGCCACGTCGAAGCACAGCTTGATTACCGCACGCCTACAGATTCCGCGTCGCACGACCCTGCTCCCACCATTCAGCGCGTCAAAAGCCAGTCGGTGTACGTGCCCGTTTACTCGCACGTGTACGTTCGCGACGGCTCGCCGTTTCGATTGACGGCGACGCTCTCGATTCGCAACACCGACCCCGCTCGCCCCTTGGTGGTCGATCGCGTTGCCTATTACGACAGCGCCGGTCACCTCGTGCGCGAATATGTTGATGCGCCGATCACCGTCGCCCCGCATGCGACCATCGAATACCTCATTAAAGAGCAGGACGTATCCGGCGGGTCGGGTGCCAACTTTGTCGTGGATTGGGCAACGGAAAACCCATTGGCCCGACCGGTCATCGAAGCCGTAATGATCGGCACCGCGTCGAATCAAGGAATATCG
>JAUIHO010000121.1 GCA_030432035.1 Phycisphaerae bacterium | reverse complement strand
CCGGAAAAACCGAGTGCCCGGGGCCGAATTTCAATCTGGCCCAGTTGGTGCAAACGCTGAACGGCGTGCGGCTGACGTCCGGACATCGTTAACCCCGCCCAGCACAAAAGACACAACCGCCTGTTATTTAAAAGCCCACCGAGTTAGCTCGGTGGGTTTTCTTTTGCATTAACTTAACCATTTGATCACAATATGTTTGGTTTTGGTTCGCGTCCGAGAGCGAACCAACAGCCCGTCTTGTCAAAAAGCCCTTTGGCGTCGACACTTTTCAGGCGTGTTGCTGTGACAATGCAGTGGTGAATTTCATTAAACCTTTGCATGATTCCGGTAGCCATCGAAATGACTCACGGCTAACCTGCGCTTGCAGGGAATGAAGCGCTCGATTGCCCCATCGAGTAACTTTGTCCGTAACCTATCGCCACCAAACGTGGAGGTTTGCCTGTGGCAAGCGGTGAAGACAGCGGTCAACAAAAAAAGCTCATCATTGCGGTGGTGTTATTCGCGGCTGCTGGTTTGGTCGGCTACTTTGCATACGGCGGAAACGATTTAGCTCGCAAGTCGCACAATCGCGACTTTGTCTGCGCGAAAACCGGCGAAGCATACGACTACACGATTAAAGAAGGCGACTACGAGCCTTACTACTCTCCGCTCTCCGGCGCAAACACCGGCTATCTTGCGGAGAAGTGTTACTGGATGAAAGACGCCAACGGTGAATACGTCGCCAAATCCGAACCGACGGTGGTCTTGTTGAAAAGCAAATTCGAGCCGGGCGCAACCACGTATTGCCCGGACTGCGGCAAAGAAGTCGTCGGTCACAACCCGATGCCGAAAGAAGAATTGATGAAAGCCGCTAAGGCGGCCGGCAGATAACCTTCGCACAACAGCGAATCGATTTTTAGTTTCGTGGAGATGGTCGAAAGATGAAACGCAATCGCACCCGTACCGGGTTTACCTTGATTGAGTTATTGGTGGTGATTTCGATCATCGCGCTGCTGATTTCGATTCTGTTGCCTGCGTTGGCCGGCGCGCGTCGTGTTGCACAGCGCGTGCGGTGTCTGGCATCGTTGGCAGACGTCGGTAAGCAGTTCGTGCAATACGGAACGGATAACAATCAAGCCATCCCCGGCGCGCCGACCACTTCCGGTTCGTATCTGTTGGGTGAATCAACGGCATACGGCGCCGCCACGCAAATTTGGGATTTCCAAGGCCCGATCGCGCAAGCCGCCGGACTCGGCTTCACGCTTCCCGATCGCAACTCGCCCGATTCCGAAGTTGCCAAACGCTTCAACCAATTGCGCGGTTACTACCGTTGCGCATCGAATAAGTTTCTTTCGGTTCAATTCGGCGGCCCGCAGGCTGGTGCCGGTCCGATGGTGAGCTATAACACCTGTCGTTACCAGTTGTTCGTCGGTGCCGATCGACCGGGAACGCCGGGCGTTGAGAAAGTGCCGTCTAACCACAGCGAGCAAATCCCGCGAAATTGGGGGCCGAGCACAAACAAGATCGGTGTGCCGTCTAACAAGATTGCCGTGGCCGATGGATCGCGCTACGCCACAACCACGATTTCACCCGACTATGACCTCTCAGTTGGGGCAACCTTTGGCGGGGCGTTTTCCGATACCGGTGCCCATTCGTCGTTTTCCCGCTCGTGGGATCGAGCATGGGCCAACGGCAGCCGCCAAGGTGTGGACGCCCGGTTCTATTCGTTCCGCCATGCCACGTCGGAGCCGGCTTCGGGCGCACCCGGCGATGCGTTCAAGCTGAACGCTGTTTTCCACGACGGCCACGCCGAAACCTTGGGCGATCTGCAGGCCTCGAACCCGAACTTGTGGCTGCCGCAGGGCACGGTTCTGAGCACGGTCGATGTGTACGACGACACGCGTGCGGCTTTCGGCCTGAACCAGAGCTTCGTCACGATCGGAAACTAAGACGGGCTAAACGGTGTGCAAAAAGTAAGCGACGTTCGACGGGGGAGGCTGGGCGACCGGCGGCCCCCGTTTTTCTTGACCCGCAGGCCAAGGCTGAGTACCTTTTTAAGGTCGAAGCGGCAGGCAGCCGACGATATTCATGCTAGTTGAACCAATGATTGTTCTGGAAATGCTGATTGCGAAGATTCAATTTATGAGCTTTTTCCTCACCCCACGCGACCACCTTTCATGATTCGCGTGACCTTGCCTGACAACTCTGTTCGGGAATTGCCCGAAGGTGCCAGCGCCGCCGATTTGGCCGCCGATATCGGCCCCGGCTTGGCGAAGGCAGCTATTGGTGCGTTTACCTCTAATGGTGATGGCGAAGAGCGTGCGCTCGATTTGGCCACGCCGCTGGCGGGCGATTGCAATCTGCGGTTGGTCACCAATCGCGATGAGGAAGCGCTGACCATCCTGCGGCATAGCACCGCCCACGTGATGGCCGAGGCGATTTGCAACCTGTGGCCCGAAACCAAATTGGTTTACGGCCCGCCAGTCGAGGGTGGCTTCTATTACGACATCGATCTCGATCACAAGCTAACGCCGGATGATTTTCCCAAGATCGAAGCCGAGATGCAGCGCATCGTGAAAGAGGCGCGACCGTTCACGCGTTATGAAATGGATCGCGCGACGGGTATGGAGAAGCTCAAGAAAGAGGGCAATCCGTACAAGCTCGAAAACGCCGAGCGCGCCAAAGGCGACGTCTTGTCGTTTTATGTGACGGGTGCAGAGCCCGGCGCGTTTTGGGAAGACCTGTGCATGGGCACGCACATTCCCGATACCGGGCGCATCGGTGCGTTCAAGATTCTGAGCGTGTCCGGCGCGTTCCTGCATGGCGACGCCAAAAAGAAACAACTGCAGCGCGTTAACGGTACGGCCTTCTTCAACAAGAAAGATTTGAAGGCGTATCTCACGCAGCTAGAAGAAGCGCGCAAGCGCGACCATCGTAAGATCGGTACCGAGTTGGGCTTGTTCGCGCTCGACCCATTGGTCGGTACCGGCCTCGTGCTTTGGAAGCCACGCGGCGCGATCGTTCGCAACTTGTTGGAGAACTATCTACGCGAAGAACTCGTGCGACACGGCTACTTGCCGGTCTATTCGCCCAACATCGGGCGGCTCGATTTGTACCGTACCAGCGGTCACTTCCCGTATTACCAGGATTCGCAATACCCGCCGATGTACGATCGACCGGGCGCGGCAGCGTTGCAGGCGATCGTCGATGCGTATGAAGCGGGCGAAGATGTTGCGTCGGCGTCGTTGAACGAAGCGTTGGAACCGTTCACGGGTTGCTGTGGTGTGCAGATCGATGCGTCGGCACTGACGGCGGAGAAGATCGAGGCTGCGAAAGAAATCTTACGAGACGAAGAAGGCTATTTGCTCAAGCCGATGAACTGCCCGCACCACATTCGCATTTACGCGAGCGAGCCGCGCAGCTATCGCGATTTGCCGGTGCGTTTGGCCGAATTCGGCACGGTCTATCGTTACGAACAATCCGGCGAAGTGTCGGGGTTAACCCGTGTGCGCGGCTTTACGCAGGATGACGCCCACATCTTTTGTACGCCCGAGCAGTTGCAGGGCGAGTTGGCCAGTTGCGTACAGCTCACGCGTTACGTGCTCGACGGTTTGGGTCTGAAAGATTATCGCGTGCGCATCGGCTTACACGACCCGGATGATGGCAAGTACATCAACAATCCGCAGGCGTGGGCCGAAAGCGAAGCGGCGATTCGCGAAGCCGTGAAGCTCAGCGGTATGACGGCCACCGAAGAAAAAGGTGAGGCCGCGTTTTACGGGCCCAAGATCGACTTCGTGGTGAAAGATTGCATCGGTCGCGACTGGCAGCTTGGCACCGTGCAAGCCGATTACATTCAGCCGATCAACTTCGACCTTAGCTATACGGGTTCGGATAACAAAGCGCATCGACCGGTGATGGTGCACCGTGCGCCGTTTGGCAGCATGGAGCGCTTCATTGGGATTTTGATCGAGCACTTCGAAGGCAACTTCCCGTTGTGGTTGTCGCCGGTGCAGGTGTTCGTCGCAACAATCTCGGAAAAAAGCGTCGAATACGGTCGCGAAGTGGCCGAGCAGTTGCGTAAGATCGGCATGCGGGTCGAGTTGGATGACTCGGCCGAACGCATCGGCCCCAAGAAGCATTACGCGCGGTCGCTAAAGGTGCCGTACGTGGTGGTCGTGGGCGAGAAAGAAGCTGAGAGCAAGGCGGTGAACGTCGATCCGCGCGATCGCGACGGTTCGAAGACGATCCCGCTTGCAGAATTGATCGAGATGTTAAAGCAAGAAAACGACCCGCATGCGTTGCGGCGTCAGAATGAAAACGAACGGGCAGGCGCGTCCTCCTGACCCGGCGTGATACGAATCGTATTGAATCAGGACAAACTCGAAAGGAAGGTGCTTGTCTAATACACGACTACGATGCAACGAGCAGATTCGCATTTCTCCCGTGCGCTTGATCGATCAGGATAAGAACATGATCGGTGTGGTGTCCACGGATGAAGCGCTGCGCATGGCACGCGATGCCGGGATGGATCTTGTGGAGATGTCGCCCAACGAGCGACCGCCTGTCTGCAAGATCATGGACTACGGCAAGCACAAGTACGATCTGTCCAAAAAGCAGAAGCAGAAACATCACGAACAGAAGATCAAAGAAGTGCGCGTGCGGCCGAAGACCGACGAGCACGATCTGGAGATCAAGCTCAAGAAGGCGCGACAGTTTCTGGAGCACGGCGATCGTGTGCAGATCACGATGCTGTTCCGCGGTCGCGAACGCTTCCGGCAGGATTTGGCCCGCGAGCAATTTGACGAAATCGTGAAGGAGCTGGCCGACATTTCCAAGGTCGATCGCTTCCCGCGCGCGATGGGCCGCCGCATGACGGTGCTTCTGGCCCCGCTTAAGGTGCCAAACCCACAACAGCAGCAGCCGAAGCAGAAAAAGCCGCCCAAGCCCCCGAAAGAGGCCCCCAAGGCCGACGGTGGGGCAACAGAAGCCGCTGCCCCCGAGACGCCGGCGGAACAGCCGGCGGATTCGAATTAGGACCGCCGGGCAGCTTGTCAATTCTTGCTGATTGAGATAAATTGTGGGGCTCGACCGCGCGAGATGCGCAGGAGCCTGATTTATGCCCAAGATGAAAGCCCATAAGGGCCTCAAGAAACGCGTTAAGCTCTCCGCCAAAGGCAAAGTGCGCTATAACCGCAGCGGTGCGGGCCACTTGATGAGCCACAAAGACGGCAATCGCCGCCGCCGCATGCGCGGTATCGATTCGCTGGATAATCCGAAGCTGGCGGCCAAGATCCGCTGGTTTTTGAGCGCTTAGATTTCGAACGCAAGACGCACAGAGCCCCCGTCAATAAGCTTTTGCGTCTTGTTTTTTGTAGTTAGCACCACGCCTGAGCGTGGGGGATTAGAACGATGCCACGAACACGAACGAATGTTGCCCACCACAGGCGCGTAAAGCGCGTTCTGAAGGCGGCCAAGGGTTACTACGGCTCGCGCGGTAAGTTGCTCCGCACGGCCCGCGACACGGTCTTGCGTGCCGGCGTGTACGCCTATCGCGATCGCCGCCGCCGCAAGCAGGACTTTCGCCGCCTCTGGATCACCCGTATCACGGGTGCCTGTCGAGCGCGGGGCACGTCGTATAGCCAGTTCATCAACGGCCTCAAGCTGGCCCAGATCGACCTCAACCGCAAGATGTTGAGCGAGATTGCCATTGCGGATCCGGCAGCATTCGATCGCTTGGTCGAGATCGCCGGTGAACAGCGCAAAGCCGCCGCGGCTTAGGTCGCTGGTGGGTTGATGTCCCCCAGCCCCAGAGGGGCGGGGGCACCCGAGGCGATTAGTCCCGGCGTCGAGCTGGCAAACGCCATTGCAAAATAATGCCCTCGGCTGGAAGTTGGGGGGCTCCGAAAGAAATGGTCTTTCGGCTTAAGTGGCAAGCAGAATTGAATGATTAGATTCCAAGACGCCAATTAGACCGGCGTCTTTTTTTATGCGCGGAGGTTGGAACGTGGCAATTGAAGCCGTGATATTCGATATGGACGGCGTGTTGGTCGATAGCTACCAGCCGCATCTGGAGAGCTGGCGTATGTTGGCCGAGGAGAATGGGCTGTCGATTACCGAGGCGCAGTTCTCTGAAACGTTTGGGCGCACCAGTCGCGACATCATCGCGCGGTTGTTCAGCGTCACCGACGCGGGTCGGGTGGCGACGTTGGATGAGCGCAAGGAAGCACTCTATCGCGACGCGGTGCGTGGCAACGTGCCGGAGATGGCGGGCGCCAAGGCGTTGGTCGCGGCATTGCATACGCGAGGGATCAAGCTGGCGATTGGTTCATCGGGCCCGCGTGAGAATATTGTCTTGGTGCGCGAAGAGTTGGGTTTGGCGGAGATGATGCCAACGTTCGTATGCGGCGCCGATGTCGAACACGGCAAGCCCGCGCCGGACGTGTTTTTATTGGCGGCGGAAAAGTTGGGCGTCGCGCCGGAAAACTGTGCGGTTATTGAAGACGCGCCTGCGGGTATTGCCGCGGCCAATGCGGCGGGGATGTTGAGCGTTGGCTTAACGAGCACGCACGATGCGACGGCGCTGAAGGATGCGGATGTGGTGGTTGATGCGTTGGCTGAAGTCGAAGGCGCGTTGCGTTAGCGATCCGACTCATCTGAATAATCGCCCGCCAACTTATTCACGTTGACCTCTCTGCCATCGGTGAACATAAACTGGTTCCCACCATCAAACGTCGCGAGTTTGCGATCGCTATTGGCGGCTTGCACGTCGACGCGGCCGTCGCTGCCTTCGAGTTGAAAGTATCGCGACGCCAACCGCATGAGCGACAGCCGCATTTCGGTCGATTGCTTTTCCCATGTAAACGAGTCGATCCGCATCAGGTTGCGCTTGCTATCGAGCGAGTGGATCGCGCCATTTTCGGTGGCGGCGCGGGCGGCTTCGAGGACTGTGCGACGGTATTGCGGCGTCATGCGCGACGTCTGCCAGCCGAGGTCGATCGTCTTGGCGCGCGACAGCAACACGCCGCCGACGGCGAGAACCGCGAACGCGGCCAAAAGCACCAGGAAATTGCGCATAGCGACGCCTCCTTGCGTTGATGGCGTCGGCTGTTGGCGAGAGGCTGATAAGCAATAAATGAAAACAGGCCGCCGACTCAGATGTGAGCGGGCGGCCAGTTGCGTTTTTTAGCGTTGTCTTGCCGGGCGTTATCGAACGTGCGGTGAGCTGCGACTAAGCCGTCTTCGACAGTCGATCGAACGTCATCTCGAGGCGATCCTTGACCAGCTTCATATTCTGCGGCCGATCTTCGCGCTCGTGCTGGCAGCAATCTTTGATCAGCCGCATCAACGCTGGGTCGAGGTTTTCGGCCTCTTCGCGCCAGTTGGGGTTGATCGTGGTCGAGCCGCCGGCGAGTTTGGTATTCAGCGCCGTCTCGACGGTGCGGCCGAGGAAGATGCGGTGCATGGTCGCGCCGAAGCCGAAGACGTCGGTGCGTTGGTCCAATGCCTGCTTCTTCACCTGTTCCTTAGCGATGTAATCCTGCGTGCCCTGGATGCGTTCCTTTTTGGTGTACATCGGGCAGGCCTGGCCGAAATCGATCACTGTCGGGCGACCGTTGCGGCGGCAGAGGATATTGATCGGTTTCAAGTCGGCATGTACATAGCCGCGTTGGTGCAGTTGATACAGGCCGTCGGCGACGTGCCAGAAGATCTTGGTCAGCATCGCGACGCTTTTGCCTTCGGCGAACTGATCGAGCTCGATGCCTTCGACGTATTCGAGCACGTTGTAGGCTTCGACCGTTCGCAGCTTGCGTTTGATGATGCCATATTCAGTGGCTTTGCGCAGTGCGGGATGATCGTTTTCGACGCCGATTTCAAACTCGCGTTTTAGCTGGCGAACCTGGGATTGAAAGTTCTCGGCGCTGGCGCTGACGAACTTTTTGCAATACAGCTTGTTGTCGCGCACGTCGCGCATGAGCGAGACCTGCGTACCTGCACCGGTACCCAGCTCACGAACGAACATCAATGATTCGAGTTGCTTGCTCATTTGGCGGCCTCACTTCCGCACACACGCCTTCAGTCATCACAGGCGACGTTTCGCGCCCATTGCTTTCTTGCTGCGGGCAAAATCCATGCCGCATGATGACTGGGGGAGATATCGGTCGTTGCCTTGCTCAACTTGCCATTCGATTGCGTCGCCCTAACGACCGATACGGTGGCCGCATGGGCGGACCGTTCGCGTCGGCGGGCAAGGCATGCCATTCGGCATAGAGAGCATGACGACCTAGGGTTAACACTATTGCGGTGAACCTGCGCGCAGCGTCGTGCGGTACGGGTTTTAGGGCCGCTTTAGCGTTGGTCGGCTGCGGTTGCAGCCACGATTTATGAAAAAGTGAGGGGAATAAGCCGGAGGCGCGTTACGCAAAGGGGTATGAAATAAGATTGCGAAAAACTGAACGCTCTGCCTTCTACGGTTGGTCACCACCCACGGATACCACGTCGAATAATATGCCGCCCCAAGTGACCATTCCAGTCCGATTTTTGCCGAATTTCCGCGCGGGTTCCCCGATTCTGGGTGGTCGAAACTGGGCAAAATCTCACAAAGCCCGATGGTCGAGGCGGTTTACCGCAGGTTTGGCACGGTGGCACGGAACGTGGAAGGTAAACGGGCAACCTCGCCGAGAGCCGCCATTCGGTGGTGATTGGAGCTTCCCGATATGTTCGCCGAAACCCCGCGCCGATCCCGCTCGCGCAGCACTTGGGACTCGTTGAAAATACGTGTGCGCCGTTTGTTCTGGGGGGCCGCTCCGGATTGGACGCGTTCCCAACAAGAGCGCCGTGCGGCAGAAGATGAAGCGTCCGCCTGGCCCTCACCCTGTTACGAGATCGAATAGCGCGACGACTTTTCGTCGTGATGTTGCTGAATATAGGCAGGCCGATACCCGGCCTGCGCGCAGCCGACCCGCATTCCCCCGGCGGGTCGGTTGTTTTATTGAATGACAAAGCGAAGTTCGTCGCAGCCTACCCAACGATCGGTTTCAGGCGCGTAACGAGATGATTGCAAGGTGAAGCCGTTTTTCTCAAGCACGCGAATAGAGCCCGCATTGCTCGCGGCCGTGGTGGCAATGAGCGGTCGGATCGAGACTTCGTTTAGATATAGGGCTAAGGCGCGCGTTGCGATACCGCGCCCCCAGTATTGCGCCCCAAGCCCATAGCCGACGTGCCATTGGTCATCGACGATTCGCGCGCCGACGGTGCCACAAACCTCGCCGTCATAAAGAATCGTGCGTTGAATGATGTCGGTCGCTTCGCCGCTCGTGATGCGGTCCCAAATGCGATGAAAGGCTTCTTTGCTGCGCGGCTTCATCATTGCGACGCTGCGCCAAACAGGGTCGCTTTCAAATGCGTGGAGGGTGGGCGAGTCGTCGGCGCTGACGGGTCGCAGTGAGATGTTGGGTTGGGGGTTTTCTTTTGATGACATGGCTCTAGATGGTTAAGCGGATTAACGCCTAACGTCCCCTGGGCTTGGTTCGCCGAAACCAAAACTTCCCGATCGTTCCCATTATCCAATAGCCCGCTTTGATCGATCCTTTGATCGTGCCCCCGATTTTACTTTGACCGATGCGGCGTCTGTAGTGCACGCTTACTTGCTCGATGCGCAGGCCTTCTTGAAGCGCGCGGATTTGCATTTCCACCGTCCAACCGAACGCGCGGTCGCGCATGGCGATTTGGTCGAGGCTGTTTTTGCGGATGGCACGAAATGGGCCGAGGTCACGATAGCGAAATCCCCAGCGCAAGCGAATGAGGTTCACAGCCAGCCAGTTGCCGAAACGCTGTTGGGGCGATAACGCGCCGGCCTCCACGGTCGGGGCGTCGCGCGTGGCGATGACGAGATCGGCGCGATCGTCGAGGATCGGCAACACAAGGTCAGGGATGCGGCCGAGATCGTCACTGGCGTCGGCGTCGAGAAAGAGCACGACTTCGATGTGGGGGGCGATGTGCTGCATGGCGGCCCAGCAGGCGGCGCCGTAGCCGCGCTGGGGCTCGGAGACGACAGTCGCCCCGTGGGCGCGGGCGACGGCGGCTGTCTCATCGGTCGAGCCGTTGTCGCCTATGATGACCTGGCCGAGACCGTAGGCCATGAGGTCCGGGAGCAGCACGCTCAGCGATTCGGCCTCGTTGAGGGCGGGCATAACGACGGCGACGGCGTTTAACCTCGGGTGGGCCGACGGGACTGGCGCGTCGGGCGGAGTTGGGCTGCTAGAGTTGGTCAATGTAAGCCACTTAATAACAGGTGGTTAGGTTGCTTGGTTGGGTTGTGGGATTGGGGCAGTCGGGGCAAGGCTGTCTCAAGTTTTGGCGAAAGGATCGCTGATTCGTATCGCTGATAATGGTATACTGTTACTTTGATCGCAAGAAGGAACTCTCGAATTCTACTTCCTAACTCGTGGCCGACGCGAGCAACGACGTTAAGAAAGGTGCCTGCATATGCTACGTAGCACGACGACACGATTCACGAAACAATGCCTTGGTGCAGCGCTGGTGACCGCTTTTGTGGTCGGCGGCATGGCCCAATCGGCATTTGCCGGCGGTAAGGTCGATATGAGCCCGATCCCGGCCGACCCGAAGGACGAACGCGTGCAGTTGCGTTCGGTGACCCGCTGGTGCGGTGAGGGCTTCCGCATCAAGCGAAGCCAGCACTATTCAATTATTTACGACACGAGCGAAGAAGATGTGGCCGTGTTCCAACGCGGTATCGAGCGCACCTATCGCTGGTGCATGCGTTACTGCAACGGTCTCGGCATTCCGACGCACAAGCCGGCCAACAAGCTTATCACGCACTTCTTCGATGACTTCAACGACTACCGTACCAACGGTTATATCTGCGGCAGCCCAGGTCTAACGCCTAATACGTTGGGCTTTTACACCGACCGCACGAATTACACGTACTTCTATAACTTCCGAAACACGCCGACTTACAAGGCGTTTCGCGATCGTGCAGAGCGCCAGATCAAGCAATTGGCCGAGCGCTTGAAGGGAAATATCCCCGCACAGGAACGAGCGGCTATTCGCGAACAGATCAAGCGATTGCGCGCGACGGCGAACTTCACGTTGGTTGAAGGTGGTGCGACGACAGAAGAAACGCTGCAACACGAAGTGGCCCACCAAGTGTTGTTTAACATCGGTTTCCATAATCAACGAGCTGGTTTGCAGAAAGGTGCGAACCCGCGTTGGTTGGCCGAAGGCATTGCCCAGCTATTTGAGCCAGTGGGTGATGGAAATGAATCGGGCTTTGGTTCGGTTAACAAGAAGTCGCGTGATATCTTCCTGATTCTCGCGCGGCGCGAACAGTTGTTCCCGATCAAGGTATTCGTTGCCGACTGGAATCCATTCGGCGCGCCGGGCGTTGCTTACCCGCAATCGTGGGCGTTGGTTCACTACCTAACGCGGATGAAACGCGACGAATTGGTTGGCTACGTTACGGACTTAAACGCACGACCACCGGAGTTTGAATCGACGCCGGAACAGGAAATCGCGCTGTTCGAAAAGCACTTCGGTAAGGTCAACGAAGAATGGGAAGCGGATTGGAAGGATTGGATTGAAGACGTTCACTAGTCTTCGATAGCCAATCCGGTTTGTTTCAAACATCAAACTGCCTGTCGGGCGAATGCTCGACGGGCAGTTTTTTTATGTCTGTCGTACGCCGAACGCGATGACTTCATTCAGGCTGCCGCTGCGGAAGCCGCGCAGATCGACTGTCACGAATTGATAGCCGAACTCTCTTAGCGCGGCGTCCACTTTTGCCATCGTCGCAGTTTCCGTTAATTCAGCGATTCGGTCGCGCGGTACTTCGATACGCGCGAGTTGATCGTGATGGCGCACGCGGCATTCGCGAAAGCCCAAATCGTGCAGGAAGTTTTCGGCGCGTTCGATCTGCTTGAGTTTCTCCGGCGTGATAGATTCGCCGTACTGCACGCGGCTGGATAAACAGGGCGCGGCGGGTTTGTCGTGTGTGGGCAAGCCGGCGGCTTTTGATAAGGCGCGGATGTCAGCCTTGGTGAGTCCCGCGTCGGCCAAGGGGGATGCGATGCCGTGGTCGCTCGCGGCCTTGAGGCCGGGCCGATAGTCGCTCAGGTCGTCGGCGTTGGTGCCGTTGAATGCGATGTCGAGATTGTGTTCGCGCAGGATGTCGGCCATGCACGTGTAAAGGGCCGTCTTGCAATAGAAGCAGCGATTGGTCGGGTTGGCGAGATAGTTGCTGTCGTCGAACTCTCCAGGATCGACAAGGTGGTGCCGCACGCCGATGTGTTCGGCCAGCGCGATCGCGTCTTGTCGTTCGCGCTCGGCAAGGCTGAATGAATCGCCGATCACGGCCAAGACGTTATCGCGGCCGAGGGCTTCGGCGGCTGCGTAGAGCAAATAGGTCGAGTCGACGCCACCGCTAAAGGCGACGGCAACGCGGCGATATCGCCCCAATTGCTGGTGGAGATGGCTCTTCTTTGTCTCTATCGCGCTTGGAATCATCGTGGCTTTATTTTAGGCGGGCAGGCGGCGCAATGAAATTGAGCGGTCTGCTGGTGCGTTTTGGCGCATAAAAAAACCGCCGATTCGCGTTCGGCGGTTTTGTGAGTTCGATTGCGGCAAACCTTACGCCTTGGCGACAGTTGCCTTTTGCTTGGCTGTGGTCTTGCGCTTCTTGGTCGTTCGCGTGGCCGTGCCGGTAGCTTTGGCCTGTGCGGTTTCGGGCTGGGTGAAGAAGTTGCCCAACTGGCGAATACGGTCGTAGCGGCGTTCGAGGGTTTTCTCGATCTTGCCGCGCGACAGTTGGTTCAGGTTTTCTTCGATGTAGGCCTGCATCGATGCGGCAGCCTTGGCCGGGTCGCGATGCGCGCCGCCCAAGGGCTCGGAAATAATGTCGTCGATGAGGTTCAGCTTTTTGAGTTGGCCGGATGTGAACTTGAGGGCGTTGGCAGCCGTGCGGGCGTGCTCGGCCGATTTCCACAGAATGGCGGCACAGCCTTCCGGTGAGATCACCGAGTAGTACGCGTGTTCCATCACCGCCACGCGGTCGCCGACGCCGATCCCCAATGCGCCGCCGGAACCACCCTCACCGATAACGACGCAGACGATCGGCGTTTTGAGGCGGGCCATTTCCATCAGGTTAACGGCGATGGCTGTTGAGATGCCGCGTTCTTCGGCACCGATGCCGGGGTAGGCGCCTGCCGTGTCGATCAGGGCGACCACGGGCAAGCCGAACTTCTCGGCCAGCTTCATTTTGGCCAGCGCCTTGCGATAGCCTTCGGGGTGAGCCATGCCGAAGCAGTTTTCGAGGCGTTCTTTGGTGTCTTTGCCTTTGTTATGGCCGACGAAGAGGGCCTTGTGCCGACCGATGCGACCGAAGCCGGTGATGATGGCGCGGTCGTCGCGATAGTTGCGATCGCCGTGGAGTTCGGTGAAGTCGCGGACCATCATGTTGATGTAATCGGGAACAAGCGGTCGCTTGGGGTGGCGGGCCATTTGGACCGTTTCCCACGCGTCGAGATTGGTATAGAGCTTGTTACGCATCGAGGCCAATTCGGCCCGCACGACTTTGATCGTGTCGGAATGATCGCGACCGCTCAGCGCCTGCGTGGATTCGAGCTCTTCGAGCTGCTTTTCCAGTTTGGCCAAGGGGCGTTCGAATTCGAGATACGTTATGGTTTCGCCGTTGGTGTTCTTGTTACCGGCGGAGAAGCTTGTCGTCATACGGTTTGGTTCCTTGGCGTCGTTGCGAGCGTCGGTCTGCAAGGCGTTTCTGTTGTTTGCAACCGTTCATTGCCGCCGTCGGGGCCTGCCTGTCTCGTTAAACGAGCCGCGCCGCAGGATCATTCCCACATTTGGCAATGCGATGGCAACCGTTTCTTCACAGTTGCGAGGTAAAGCTCTCGTGCAACGTGCCTGACTAATAGGATCTTCCAGCTTGCTACCAAGACGTTCTGAGACCGCGCCATGCTTTGCTCAGCCCGCCTTCCGAATGCACTAACCGAAACAAAATAGCCCTACCTACCTAGATCGACAAGGGAAATTTGACGCAACAGTCGGGCGTACCTAGACTTAGGACTACCCGGGCGGGGCGAAAAATGCTGCTAACTTCAATGCGGGACGAAGGTTACGGCTGTTGGTGGTCGGTCTCGCCATTATGGGAACTGCGATGGCAATTTGGCGCTTTTGTGTCTCTCCGAAGCAGGGCGAGGACGATCCGTCGGGGCGAGGGGCATTGGCCACCTTACGCGATTTCGGTATTGAAACCGCCGAATCGGTAGCCAGTTCACGATTATATCTCATCGAAATCGACGAAGGCGAATCTACGGCACGCCGAATTGCGGATGAATTACTTTGCGACCCGCTGATCGAGACGTGTGAAATCACGGCGCAGGCTTCATCCGCGCCGACGGATGGCGACACGGTTTTGGAGGTCTACTTCAAACCCGGCGTCATGGATACCGTCGCGCACTCGACGGAGTTGGCGCTGCGCGACATGGGCCTCGCGCCGAAGAGCGTACGCACGGGTCGGCGCTTTCGCGTCTCACCGAGTATTGCTGCGGACGATCTTCCGCGCGTGCAGCGGCTGCTGGCCAACGACTGCGTGCAGGATGTGCACGTGGGCGAACGACCGATCGGGCCGGCACCGACACCACCGAGCTATCCATTTGCGTTAAGGACTGTCGAACTGTGCGCGTTGGATGACGCGGCGTTGATGCGGCTCAGTCGGGATGGTCATTTGTTTCTGTCGCTGGCCGAGATGAAGCAGATGCAGGCTCACTTCCAGAAGTTGGGTCGCGAGCCGACGGATCTGGAACTGGAAACGCTGGCGCAGACTTGGTCGGAACACTGCGTACATAAGACACTCAAGTCGGCATACGTGTATCGCGGCGCGCCCATGCCGGGGAGCGACGCGTCGCAATCAGGTGCGCCGGTTGAGATGCGTTTTAAAAATCTGCTCGCCGACACGATCGCCCGGGCAACGAAGGAGTTGATTGAAGAAGGCCGCGGGCCAGAGTGCTTGTCGGTCTTCGTCGATAACGCCGGCATCATCGGATTTGATGAAACGTACGGCGTCGCTTTCAAAGTGGAGACGCACAACCATCCTTCGGCGATCGAGCCGTATGGCGGCGCGGCGACGGGCGTTGGCGGCGTGATTCGCGACATCCTCGGTTGTGGGCTGGGGGCGCTGCCGTTTGCCAATACCGATGTGTTCTGCGTGGCACCACCCGACTGGCCGGTCGGCGAGTTGCCGAAAGGCGTGATTCATCCCAAGTCGGTGTTGAAGGGAATCGTGTCCGGCGTGCGGGACTACGGCAATTGCATGGGTATCCCGACGGTCAATGGGGCGGTGTATTTCGATCCGCGCTATCT
>JAUIHO010000120.1 GCA_030432035.1 Phycisphaerae bacterium | reverse complement strand
GCGACGACCCCATCGCGAAACGAGGCGCACACATGAAACCACTGCGCCTAAGACGATTCGCGTTGTTGCTCGGGGTTTGTTGCCTATTGCCGTTGGCGATGTTGATCGTTAGCCCCGGTATCGGCACCGAATCGGGCACCGTCGGCTTCGTAGACGCGTGGCGTGCCTTCATCAACGGTGATACCGAATCCACGGCATACCTCTACGGTTTCGAATTGCGTCTACCGCGCACCCTGCTCGCGTTACAGGTCGGATTCACGCTGTCACTGTGCGGCGCTGTCTTTCAGGTATTGTTTCGCAACCCATTGGCAACGCCTTACACACTCGGCGTCGTCAACGGCGGCTCGCTCGGTGCGTTGGTCGCCGTCAAGTTTGGCGCGGCCCTAACGGCAATCCCCGTCATTCAATCAGTGACTGCAACGACCGACATCTCCATTATCACACTCGCATCCTTCGCGGGTTCCATGTTGGTCGTTGGGTTAATTCTTCTGATCACGCGCGGCTCGCGGCGCATGGGGCGTGCCGAGCTACTATTAGCCGGCGTCACGATGGGTTTGTTTTGTTCCGCGTTGATGATGTTGCTGACGTATCTATCGAACGTCCGTCAAACGTTCAACATCATTCGTTGGATGATGGGTTCACTCGATACCGTCGCGGGCGATCATGCTCTGCCGTCGCTCGCGCTACTGATCCCATCGTGGTTGATCTTGTTATGGCAAGGCCGCGCACTAAACCAATACATTGTTGGTGAAGACGTGGCCGCGGCGCGCGGTGTGTCCGTTCGTCGATTGCAAACGATCTGTCTCGTATTCGGTTCGCTGGCGACCTCCGCCGTGATCGCCATCTGCGGTCCGATCGGATTCGTCGGGCTCGTCGTTCCGCAACTCGTGGCGCTGATGCTCGGGCGTGACTGCCGCCTTTTGCTGCCCGCTAGCGGGCTAGTCGGCGCCGCGTTCCTTGCCGGTTGCGACTGGATCTCGCAGCTCGCCCTTGGCTGGTATGAAGCCGCTTCCGGCCACGCCACCAGCAGCGCCAGCCTCCCGATCGGCGTCGTTACAGCTCTCATCGGCGTGCCGATTTTCTTGGTACTGCTTTACCGCAACGCGACCGGCAGCAACACACCGTAATCGCGCAAAAATCGACAACTGTCGATCTCCGCATTGGGAGTGACCGGCAGTTCACCAACGTCCTATATTTACCAACCATCTAACGAACGTGTATTTCCGCCGCCACAATTTCTAACCACAAGATATAGGGGTGCAGTAATTGCGCATTCCGATTTTGGCCCATGATTTTCTTCCGCCGTCGCCGTAGGTCCTGTTCCGAGAATGATTTGCAACAACCGGCCCCTCAGTTCAGCCGGATTAAAGATTATTGGACGATTGTGAAGGTCCTAAAAAGTTATCAATATGTGGTATGAAACAACACCAATTCGCTGCAGCTTCTCAGCACTGCCATCCGATATCAAACGAGCACGAGGGAGCGTGGAGCCGCCACCTCGGGCAGGAAAAAACTGCGGATCGGACGGCGGTTTTGGCAGGGAAGTCAGAACCGACACACAAGATGGAGCGTATGGTGATCTGCGGGATGGACCCCGGGATCAGCGTCTCCAGCAAAGGACGGCCAAATGGCGGATATCAACACTATTGAAGGATTGAACAGTGCTCCGACCCTGCGAGCGTTTGCTCAGCAGGCCTCGACGCGACCGGCGGTCGATCAGGATGGCAACATTGCCACCGCCGAAGACAGCGTCGAGATATCAGAGCTGGCACGGCTGTTAAGCCGCCTTGCGGACCTCCCGGCGGACCGCGCCCGACAAATCGTCGATATACGCAACGCCATCAACAGCGGAACGTACCTAACTGCCGATAAACTGGATGTGGCCACCGACCGCCTGTTGGGTGAGTTCCAAGCCACCGAATTCGTCGGACCGGCGATCTGATAGCCCCGAAACACGTCTGCACCAGACGACAACCGGATACTATCCAACCGAGACGGGTTGTGGCCTCGGCCGACCCGTCTCGGCTTTTTTACCGCCCCCACGCTTGCCCCATCATTGACCCGCTTTTCCCCGCTCACGTACCATAGAGCAAGTCTTTATTTGCCAATCGAAAACCCGAATTGAGGTTCATCTATGGGGCCAATCTCCCCCTTACGGTTAACCGCCGTCGCGTGCGCGCTGTTTACGTGCTGCGTCGTCGCGACTGCTCGCGCCAGCACCGTTGTAAACATGAACGCCGAACGGCTCAGCCACTATGCCGGACAGGTGGTTCGCGCCGACATCTCGGCTGTCGAAAGTTACTTCGCAGACAACCCCAAGCGCATCGAAACGCGATTGACGTTGTCGCGCGTGGAATATTGGAAGGGCGGCTACGACGGCGCGCCGGACTCGTTCGACCTCATCGTGCCGGGCGGTCGCGTGGGTGACATGCAAATGCGGATCTGCTGCGCGCCGGAATTCAAAGCCGGCCAACAGTGGGTGTTGTTCTTGCTTCCGCAATACAAAACGTTTCCGACGGTCGGCCTCGGCCAAGGCGGCTTCTTAGTCAAAGCCGATGAGACCGGCACCACGCACGTATTTCAGGAAGGTGTCGCGGGCATCACGGGCATCACCGACGTGGGCGAATTTCAATACGCGGTTTACGAGAAGCGGCCGGCGCATCCACACGCCGCACTCGACGGCTTAACCGTCCGTACTGCGCAGTCGAACACGTATAAGAAGCTGCTAACGCTCGATGAATTTAAAACCGCACTGCAACCCATCCTCGAGCGCAGCCACGATTATCAAATGACGCTACCGGCAGGCGAGCGCATTCCGGTCGTATATCATCCGACGAACTTTAAGCAAACCAAGGGCGCTGCGACCTCCGGCACGACGCGTGGCGACGACCAACCCAACACCGCCGACCAACAACGCGGTCAGAAACAAACCCGCACGACCAAATCTTCAAGCGATGAAGAATCTAAGGCGGGTTCGAGAGCCAAATCGCAACGAACCAACGACGCCAATCGTGACGCGAAAGGGGGCGAATAATGCATCGCAAGCCTCTTACCGCAACGATCCTTACCGCGTTGACCATCGTCGGCATGAGTGCGACATCGGCGCACGCCTTCTCATGGTTCACGTTCGGGCCTTCGACGGTGATCTGGCCCACGGCACAGAGCACGCGTTACCTGTCGCCGTCGACCTTCCCCGTCGATTCCGATACCGACCTGCTCATTCGCGAAAGCATGGTGCTCTGGAACATCGTTCCCGGCGCCGTCTTCACGTACGACTTCATTCGCAACGAGCAGGACTTTCCCATCGATAACTTTGACGGCTTTAGCGACACGTCTGCCGTGCCCGCGGGCGACCTCGACCCCGGTGTGCTCGGCGTTACCTTCCTCGTGAACGATGGTGCCAGTTGGTTCGATATGGATGTCGTGTTTAGCGACTTGCCCGAAGGCGTTGGCTATACACTCGACACGAACCCGACCTGCGATGTCGTCGCCAACCCGACGCCAACCAACGGCTTCTCATTCCTACTCGTCGCCGTGCACGAACTGGGCCACGCGCTCGGGCTCGGTCACGACCCCGTCGGTGACGAACCGCCCACCGCCTCGTGGTTCATCGCGACTATGAACCCGCGTTATCCCAGCGGCGGACCGATGGGCGATCAGAACATCACCGAGGTGCATAGCGACGATCGCAACGGCATTCGTTTTTTGTATCCGGCATCCGGCCCGTCACCGAACCCCGAAACGGATTTGGCCAATGCCAACTTCGTCAGCGGGCCGGTCCTGGGTAAAGCGATTCCCGCGTTCTTTACGCCGACGACGGTCTTTCCCGACGACACGCTAACCCTACGCAGCGTGGTGGAAAACTTTGGCGCTACCAACCTGCTGACGGTAAGCCAAGGCTTTTATCTATCGACTGACGCGACGATCACAACGGGTGATATGTTGCTCGGCAATTTGCTGTGGGACTTCGCGATCGGCGATGCATTCGAGTTCGATGTCGACGCGATCATGCCGGAAGACATCGCGCCCGGCACCTATTACGTGGGCAGCATTCTCGACGATCTCGACGAAATCACTGAAGTCTTCGAAGACAACAACGTCGTGTCGTATTGCGAATCGCTGACGATCGGCCAACTCGCGCCGAGTTTCACCATTACGGGTTCGGCGTTGGGTACCTGCGGGCAACCGTTCACAGGCCCGACGCCCGTTGTCGATAAGCCGCTCAACATGGGGCCGATCGTGTGGAGCCTCGACAACCCCGAGCCGGGTATGAGCATCAACCCCAACACAGGCGTCATCAGTTGGCCCAGCCCGGTGCCGTCGCCCTTTCAGTATCGCATTTTCGTGCGCGCCACCAATGGCGCGGGCAGCGATACGCGCGACATCTTCATCGGCGTGACGGCGGCCGCACCGCAATTGCAACCGATTGCCGATGCAACGACCGGCTCGTGCGATGCGAGCTACACCGGCCCAACGCCGGCGTTAACAAACCCGGGCTGCATGACGCCGATATTGAATTGGTCGTTGGTAAACGGCCCTTCCGGCATGACGATCAATTCGGCAAACGGCGTCGTCAGTTGGAATAGCCCAGCGCCAGATGGATCGCCATACACGATTACCGTGCGAGCCACGAACGCACAGGGCAACGGCGATGTGAGTTGGTCGTTGACCGTCGGCGGTGGGGATTTGAACGGCGACCAGGTGCTGGACGTCAACGATATCCCGACATTTGTCGACATGCTGCTCGGCAACCAAGCGGCAACGCCGAATGCCGATTTGAATTGCGACGGCGATGTAAATGGCTTGGATATCGAAGCGATGTTGGGGTTGTTATTGTAGCGCGACGGCGTTGTGTCGAATTTCAAACACGCACAGTCAGCACACACCGAAAGTGGGCAGGTGTCACAGGATAATGCGCCATCCACATTAATTGCGTGGGTTCCTGAATCTTGCGGGCTGGCTGAAACCCTCACGCCAACCCTCTCCCTGCGAGGGAGATAGAGTAGACGTCTCCCACCTTATTAGACCATTTTTCATTCCAGTTTGGCGCCGCGATAGACTTTCCCAGCCCCGGCAGGGGCGAAGGTCGAGAGCCATGGATGGAGCGGCGCTAGCCGCGCAATCCATGGTTCATGTTGTATCGCGCGTTAAACCGCGGTAGCGGTGCAGGTTACCTACACCCCTTGCCGGGCTTCAAGCATCAAAACACTAAACGCGGTCAGCTTCTTTCCGCTACGGTTAGTTGAAAAACGCTCTAATGTGACTGAGATAGTAGCGCGCCGCTTCACAACGAATTGCGGGTTACGCAGGTAACCCGCCGCAACCGTTACGGCCCCGTCAACAGATACTGAATATATCCATGCATGTCGAGGCCATCTGCTGCGCCGTCGGCATTAACGTCGGCCATGCAGATATGCGCCGGGTGGACCGGGTTGCACACCATCGCCGCTGCGAACTCTGAGATGGTCAGCGGAATGCAATCCGTTCCGTTCAAGTCGTTATAGATCGCGCGGAATTGTTGCCAGTCGATGCAATCCACATCGCCATCCAAGTCGAGATCAAACGTGGCACACGCATCGGGCGACACGTTCACTGCGCCAGTCATACCGGCATCCGGATCGCTGTAATAATCAAACGTGGACTTGGGGTATGCATTTAGAAAAAATTCATCGAACGCGACCATAAACGTCGAGCCGACAACAGCCGTTGGAGGGCCGGACGAAAACGCGCCATCGGGCACACCTGGCGAACCGCTCACCACGTTGTGCGGACCATCGGCCCATGTCCAATGCACCGTATCACCGACTTCGATGGTGATCGTTCCCGGTGAAAACGCACCGCCCGGACCGACACTTACGTCAAAGGTGGCCACGCCGTCAAAGTCGTAACTCACACCGTCACCCGAGTAGCATGAGGCAAACGCCGAGCACTCGGTATGCGAAATCATCAAGTCGCCATCGGTATCGCCCGGCACATTCAACTTGATCGCGCTGTCTTCAATAAGCCCCATCGCGTCATCCGTCAGGATCAAACTCAACGACGTGATATCGTCCATTGGGTCCAAACCCAATTCCGCCGCCGATGCGAATAACGTAAACGTGCCGCCGCCCGTCGAGATAAAAATGTCGGCCGGGCTCATACCGGGGCCGAGCGAGCCGGATGTCGGCGTTAATGAAAACAACACGCCAATCGTTCCGGGCACGCCGCGCGGGCCGCTGCCTTCTTGAATGGGTATGCCATTCGCGTCTGGAAAAAACAGCTTCATCCCGTCGATGTCATCTGCGTTGGCACCCAACGGATTTAATCCAAGCTGAACTGCCCGCAAGAATATATCTTCGCCGCCGGGTTGAAATGGATTTTCGTCAAGATAGATATTGGCTCCGCTGGGTACAGTGCTCGGCAACTCCTGTAGTGCTGCACTACCTTCCTGCAGCGTGAAAAACACCGTGGAGAAATCGGTAATGCCGCCGCGCGGTACCGAACCACCGAACGGCAAACCCGTTACTGCCGGCGGGAAATCGATCGCATCGACCGAGTCGATGACCATCGGAGGCACCATGGTTAATGGGCTTGTGTTGGGCTCCAGATCCATGTCGACGCCGCCGACGTCGCCTTGATTCAAAACCAACACATTGTTGGCCGAGAATGGCCCGCCGGTCGCGCCCGAGACGGTGAAAGCTTGCGTCGTCATATAGACATCGCCCGTTGCCTGAGAGCGCATCGCTTGATCGGTGACGTTGAACGGCTTGCCCAATCCTGTTAGCACCGCATCAGGCGCGGCGCTACCCGTCGAACTGCGCGACACGGTAAAAAGAATCACGAATTCATCCATTGGCCCCAACACATCAATGCTGGTCGTCACGCCGTCCAAGTCCGACGGCATCGCGATCACGCCCAAACCTACCGCCGGAATCGCGACGAACGGACCTGGCTTGTCGAGCAAGTCCGATTCCGTAATCGGTCCACCCACGACGGGCGACCCTGCGTCTACAGAAAACAACGGATTGTCGAGCGGCACATCTGCGTTGGGCGGAAAGGCATGCACCCATTGCGTTGCCATTAATCCGAAAACAACCGCCGAGATGTGCACTGCGACGGTTCGCCTAGATGGACGGTTCAAACTCATATCACGTTCCCCTCCAACCGCAGGCTCGGGTCGGAGTCGCGAGGTTGCGAATGCAACCGCGCTCAGCCCCCCTACGGTCATGAATCTGCTGCGCGATTAAATCGGGATGTATTGTAACCATTTGCATGCCGTCAGAAGACGGTTGAGACAGGCAAATGGCCGACGATTTGCTGGATTTGGCAAAATTTCGCCACATCTTGACGAAATCTGCGCCTACCGGACCCACGAATTAGGGTTGCCCCACCGCCAACCACGCTGGCCAAGCGGCATCGAGGACCAGCCGTCGGCGAATCATGCGGGCGAGATAGCCATAATTTTCGTAGTCGTAACAAGCCTCGCAGCGCTGCAAGAGCTCGATCGCGGTCGAACGATCTTCGCGCCCGAATGCAACGCAACCGGCAAAGAAGAGTGGCTCGGCGCGTTTCAGTTTGGGTGCATCGCCGAAACCGGGCCAGTTGTCGTCAATCGAAAACGTCGGGTCGGTGAACAACCGCCAGCGACGACGATCCCACTCGGAGAAGGAAGTCGTATCCATCTCGCGCAGGTGCTGGGCGAGTAACTTACCCGCGCGATCGCCCTTGCCGATCAAGTGGTACGTAGCGGCGAGCGCTAGCAGATTGCGCTCGTCTTTCATGGTCGCCCCATCAATTGATTCGAGGCACGCGCGCGCTTGTGGTTGACCTTGATTCTCTGCAGCGAGTAACGCCGGCACCAAACCGGACACCCATATTTTACGCCAATCGTTCTGATCGATGATCTCGTTCAATGCGTTGATGTCATTCGCTGCTTCCGACAGATCGCCGAGCCAGTAGTAAACCAACCATCGATATTCAAACTGCTCGATGCGATCGCGATCCGACCTGCACATCGACAACGCGCGCGTGCGCAGCGCGAGTGCTTTGCGCAAACCGGCCGCCTCCTCAACATGCCAAGGCCGCGATTTGATCGAGAGTGTTTCAAACAACGTACTAAGCGTTTCTTTTCGATCTGAAACCGATTCCCAAAACTCAGCTTCGGCGGAAAGACCGCGCAGACCGCCGTCTTCACCCGGCAACTCACCTTTTTCCTGCGCCTCATGCGCCATCACGAGCGACTTATCAAAATAGTTGACCGCTTGCTGCGCCAAGCCCAAATCGGCGTTGATCTCTGCCGCGATGCGATACGCCAACGACGATAGATAACGCGGATAGGGATTGTTGCGCGCCAACGTGCATGCGGCTTCGAGACTAGGCGTGATCTGGCCCAAGTTTTCGATGTTGCGCTCGTAAAACATCAGGTAGTTACCCGCGCGGCCCTGATGCAAAATCGCCTGATAAAAAGTTTCACCCTGATTGAGTGCCAAGTTCTGCGCCGTGGCGTAGTCGGCCATTGCCTTCTTCGGCTCCGACCGCACCAAGGCTGTGGCACGTAAAAAGTAAGCTTCGGGCGTGGGTTCCGTATCGTCGTCGAGTTGTATCTGCGCTAATCGGTCATTGCCCTTGGCCAACCATTCTTCAAACGCCCCATCATCACCGCTGCGCCGCGCGATCCACGCCATTAGATAAAGCGATTCGAGGTCATCGGGATTGGCGTCGAGCGCGTTTTTGACATGCGTTCGCGCCCGGTCAATATCTTCGAGCACATAGCTCAGCCCCACGGTGCGCTCATAAGCGACGCGTTCGTTCAAAGTCGTCGGCGGCGGCGACAGCAACACCCCGCGTGCGCGCTCACCATTGCGATAGTCGGTGCGATACAGTTCGGAGCGCGCCGCGTTGATGGCTTGGTTGTGACGCTGAATCAAGTTCGCCCGCGCCTGAACCGACCACGCCACCGATCCGACCGCCATCATCACCAACAAACAGCCGATGGTGAATTTAGCCGGATGTCGTTTTACCCACTTCACGCCTTTTTCGAAGAGGCTGGTACGCCGGCTCAAGATCGGGCGGTTGTCCGCATAGCGACGCAAATCTGCCGCGAACTCGCCCGCCGACGGATAACGTTTCGGCGGCGATTTCTCCATCGCCCGCAAACAAATCGTTTCCAAATCGATCGGGATTTGCGGATCGATACGCCGCAACGCCTTGGGCTCGCGCTCGCGAATGCGCGCGATCAACTGTTCGCGCGACACGCCATCGAACGGACGCTTGCCGGTCAACAATTCGTACAGCGTTACGCCCAACGAATACACGTCGGTCCGCAGATCGATGCGCTCGCGATCGGCATCGATTTGCTCGGGCGACATATAGGCGGGCGTGCCCAACATCTCGCCGGTAATCGTCAAGCTCGGTTCGTCGAGCATCCGCGCCAAACCGAAGTCGGTGATGTGCAACTGACCGTCACGGCCGAGCAATAAATTCTGCGGCTTGATATCGCGGTGAATGACGTTGGCCTTATGTGCATGATCTAAACCGTCGGCAACCGACGCGATTAATCGCGCGATACGGCGATAGTTTGGGCGATGCCGCACGCTGCTCTGATCGACGCTGATCGACTGTGGCTGCGGCCCGACGCCCGAAGGCCCACCATTAACATCGACGCGCGAAAAGTGATCGGCATGCAAACCCGACAGCACCGCAGAGCGATCCTCTTTCAGCATGTGGCCCAAGTTCGGCCCTTCGATCAACTCCATCGCATAATAAAAATGGCCGTCGGCTTCGCCTTGGGCATAGACCGGCACGATGTTGGTATGGTGCAGCTTGGCCGCCGCTTGCGCTTCGTGACGGAATCGATTAACGGCAGACTCGCTCGTGCAGACCGTACCGGGCAAGACCTTTAACGCGACGATGCGATTGAGACTCACCTGTCGCGCGCGATATACAACGCCCATTCCGCCGCGACCGAGTTCTTCCAGAATTTCAAAATCGCCAAGGTGTTTACCCGCGGCGAATATGCTTCGGTTGATCGACGACGAAGAGGCGCTTAACGACGCCGGACGTGTACCCTCTTTAAACACATGTTCCTGACGGCGCCGCGCAAGATCCATCGCGTCCAGCATTTCGCGCGTTTCGCGTACCGCGCGTCGACAGGCATCGCATGCGTCGACGTGGGCGCGCACCGCCTGCTGTTCCGCGGTTTCCAGCGCGCCTTCCAGATAATCGAGCAGAAGTTCGTCGACCGTCTCGCACTTCATGGCAAGACCCGTTTAAGCGGAGGAATCATCGAGCGAGTTGAGTTTGGTACGCAAATGTCTTGTAGCCTTGGCAATACGCGCTTTGGTGCCCGAGAGCGTAAGCCCGATCGCGTCGGCCACTTCCATGCGCGAGAGACCTTGGAAAAAATAGAGAATCACGACTTCGCGCAGATCGTCGTCCATCGCATCGACCACTTCCTGCACACGCCGCGCGCGGTCTTCCTTTAACGCCTTGCCCGCCGGCGTCGTCGTCGGGTCGAGCGGTACGACGGCGTTGGCCCAGACGTTGCTGCTGGATTGCGCCGCCGACAGCCGGACCTCGGGCTTCATCTTGCGGATACAGTCGATCGATCGATTGCGGGCGACGCGATAGAGCCAGCCACGCAGCGAACCCGACGGCACGCCGCCGCCACCGGGGTTGAGACACTTCATCATGACATCTTGCACGATGTCCTCGGCGAGGGCCTCGTTGTACACCATGCGCTGGCAGAACAGCAGCAACTCGGGCGTGTAATGATCGCGAATTTCCGCAATCACCTCCTGATCGCCGTCGGCCAGTCGCTTCATCCAGATGCTGTCGCGGTCTTCACTCATAGATTCGTCGCAGCCCGGCGCTGAGGCCGACTGTAAGTTTCTGTTATTTCTGCAGTTCGGGATACGTCGCCGCTATCCGGTGCCCATTGTAATCGCGAATCGCCCGGCGTGAGCGCGATTTTTCCGGACGGTCAGTCAACCCCTGTTAAAGGCTCCGTCAAATTCCGACAATTTGCTGAATGATGGTCGATTCGCAACGGAATCTTGAGGGAGAGGAGATTTTCGCAGCGGCAGGACTGCCGGATTCCGCCCGACCTCACTAACATCTTGCCGGGAGCAACTTTGCATGACAACTCGCACGATTCAATCCCGAACACGATCATTGATGGCGCTCGCCTGCTTCGGACTGGCAATGCCGGCCCTTGTGAGCCTCGGCTGCAACCAATCGAGCGGTCAGGCGTCGGCCAGCGGCTCAACCACTGTAGCAGGCGACTCGGCTAAGATGACCGACCGTACACCAGATAAAGATCAGACAAAGAACACGCAGTCAATCAAAGACGGAGGTGATAAGCCAATGGAAACGGCAACATTCGGTGGTGGTTGCTTTTGGGGCGTGGAACTCGCCTTTAGTCAGCAAGAAGGCGTCATCGAAACCGACGTCGGCTTTATGGGCGGCTCCAAGGATGAGCCGTCGTACAAAGATGTTTGCTACACCGACACCGGCCACGCGGAAGTCGTTCACCTCACGTTCGACCCGAACAAGATCAGCTACGACGACCTGCTCAACATCTTTTGGCGCATACACGACCCCACGCAGGTTAACCGGCAAGGGCCGGACGTCGGCACGCAATACCGCACGGTGATCTTCTATCACAGCGACGAGCAGCGCGATCAGGCCGAAGCATCGAAGATGGCCATGGACGCCAGCGGTAAGTTCAAGGCACCGATCGCGACGATTATCGAACCCGCCGCAAAATTCTGGAAAGCCGAAGATTACCATCAGGACTACCTGAAGAAGCGCGGCCAGACGTCGTGCCATATTCCGAACATTTAACCGGGTTAATCCGAAGCAAAATCATCGAACCGCGGCATGCCATAAAGCGTGTCGCGGTTCTCTTTTGTCTCATTCGCGGCTCGGATTGATTCCGGTGTGCACCGTGCATAGCATCGAATGCTTCTCGCACGTAACGAGCAATCTTCCTCGCGTGGAGTTACCCACCCCAATGTTCGCAAGAAAGTTACCCGCCCTCGCCTTGGCAGTATCGTTGTTGTTGATAGGCACCGTTGGATGCGTCGACTGGTTGCGCGACCTGTTGCCGATTGCCTGCACGGAAGAGTTTCGCTACGGCCTGTCGGGCACTGTGACCGACCCGGACGGCGAGGCAATTGAAAACGTGACCGTAACCATTACCGACGGCGACTATGAAGAGGACGCGATGTTTCTGTCGGATACCGAATACGTCGGCGCCGGCGAGCGCGAAGGCACGTACACGATTACGGTCGAAGCGCCGGGCTACGAAACGGCGACGTTAGAGAACGTGGAAGTGACGGCCGATGAATGTCACGTGATCGGAAAAGTGCGAAACTTTGTCTTGAATCCGTTGTAGCGAGAGAAATTCTCTTAACAGCAACAATAAGAGTTGTTTTTGACGGTAGCAATCTGCCCAGAAAAAGTAGGTCAGGTGATAACCTGACTCTGCCACCGGCGACTTGCGGATTCACCAAAGTCAACCCATTAGCGCTTTGCGGTCGTCAATTAATGCATGGTACGGCGTCATCTCTGCGGCCGTTGTCAGGTTGTCACCTGACCTACATCGACCCCTTGTCCATTAACAAAAACAGCCCGAAGCCATCACGGCTTCGGGCTGTTTGTTTAACACTCAATTATCGACCCGCTTCAATCGAGCCGGTCGATTGCATTCATCACTTAATAAATGTTGGTGCTTTCGGTTTCCATAACCTTCGACGTTAATTGGTCCGACGTCATTTCAACGCGGAAGCGCACGTCGCCCACGTCAGTGCCCTTGACCGTCACGCGGAAGGTGGCCGTTGCCTTAGGTGCCAACGACGGCAGCGGTTCGAAGGTAACACTCTTGCCCGAGCCCGTTCCGCGCGTCGGGCCGTCAGCGCTGACGAATTCTTCCTGTGCCGGCAGCGTGCAGTCGAGCTTGATGTTCGTGCCCACGGCCGTTCCCTGGTTCGTGACGGTGATCGTGTAGGTCACGTTCTTACCGACTTCGATCGGATCGGGATTGTCGACACATTCGATAAGAATGGCGGGAATACCCTTCACCGAAATGTCGCACGTGGCTTCGTCTTCGGCGCAATAGGTGACCTTCGCCGTGTTGGAGAAGTCGCCAATCGTGTTGCAGGCGAACTTGCTGGTCAGCACGGCGCTCTTGCCGGCCGGCAGCGTACCGATGCGCCACACGATGTTATTACCCTGACGCGAACCGCCGTTGTCCGAACTGATGTAGCTGATGCCCGCCGGAATCATGTCCGTGACGACGACGTTTTGTGCATCACCCGTGCCCGTGTTGCTAACCGTAATGGTGAACTCGGCGTTGCGGCCGACGTAACGCAGGCTCGGGCACTCTTTGGTGATCGACACTGCCGGTGCACCCGCGCCCATGCCGGTCGAGAACAACGCCCACCCCGCCGTGCCGATGTGCTGCGCCGGACCTGCGACAACAGCCACGATGCTGAAAACCAACATAAACGACGCCATAATGGCAATCTGCTTCTTCATGATCGAAATCTCCTGAATGAAAACCCATTTATCGCCGCGGACGACATCATCCGGCGCGCATGTGAAGCGGACGGCATGTACGCAAAACTGCGTCAAACCATCCCGAACCCCGAACGATAGACCAGCCCCGTGATACGGTCAAACCGCGATTTTAGTATTGTTAACACCAGAGAAATTGACGCGACGTCAGTGGATAACGACAATTACACGTTCTTAAAACCGCAACACGCAATGTGATTAGGAGGACCGTCATGTCCGTGGTCAGCCCCGTAAATCTGAAGGCTTGGGTCGAAGAACACCGCCACCTGCTAAAGCCGCCAGTTGGCAATAAAGTCGTTTGGCAGGATGAAACGTTTATTATCATGGTCGTCGGCGGGCCGAACGCGCGCAAAGACTATCACGTGAATGAAACCAGCGAGTTTTTCTATCAGGTCGAAGGCGACATCACCGTCGGCATCATTAATCCCGACACGGGCCGTCCGGAAGATGTCATCATTCGCGAAGGCGAAATCTTTTTGCTGCCGCCGTTCGTTCCGCACAGCCCGAAGCGACCTGCGGGTACCGTCGGCGTGGTGGTCGAACAAACGCGCGCGCCGGGCATGGTCGACAAGTTGCAGTTCTACAGCGACGACACACACGACTTGGTGTATGAAGCGGAGTTCAAACTGGAGAACATCCAGACCGACTTGAAGAAGATCATGGACGAGTTTTGGAGCAACGAAGAACTGCGCCGCAACCCGAAGACGGGCAGCATCATCGCACCGCCAACAGAAGCGGCACCGCCGCCGCCGGTTAAGGCGTAGCGCTGTGGCAAAGGTTTGTAACCGGTGATCCTGTAACAAGATCGCGCGGGTGCCCCTGCCCCTCTGGGGCTGGGGGACATTCGTTCCGCCACGCAACTCTGAAAACCATGACAACAACCGCCTCATCCAACAAACCCACGTGGCTTCGCAACTGGCTCGAACGCCACCAGAACCCCGTCAGCTTCTGGCTGCACATGGTCGGCATACCGATCACGATCGCGGCGATACCGTTGGCGCTGATGCAACTGGCCGACGATCGCTGGGATCTTTGGTGGCGGCCGGTCGTCTTGATCGCGGCGGGTTACTTTTTGCAATGGGTCGGCCACCTGATCGAAGGCAATGACATGGGCGAGTTGATCCTTGTGAAGAAGCTGCTCGGCAAGCCGTATGTGGCTGTCGCGCCGCAGTATCAACAAGCGCAATCGGAAACGACGCAGGCGAACGGGTAATGCGCCGGCTCGATCACGTCGAATAGCGCGTGCGTCATGTTGTTACGGGAAACTCATATTTGCGGCACATGCTTGTTGTCGACGGACGCGTGTGAATTCATGCGGCCACAGGCCGCGGCTCTGACGGCTGGCGCGTCGTGCAGCTTACCTCTATGATTCCGGCCTTATTCACTACATCTATTCCAAAACATCTCACGGACGAGGACCGCACCGTGTCGAGCAATAAGATCAAACTCAATCACGTGAATCTGGGCGACTGCATCAAGGGCATGGCCCAGCTCGATGCCGGTCGCGTCGATCTCGCCTTTGCCGACCCGCCCTTTAACATCGGCTATAAGTACGACACGTACAACGACAAGCAAGATCATCAAACGTATCTCAAGTGGTCGCGCGATTGGATGGCGGGCGTCTATCGCGCGCTCAAGCCCGACGGCAGCTTCTGGCTCGCCATCGGTGACGAATACGCCGCTGAATTAAAGCTGATCGCACAAAACGCTTACCCGACGCTGCCGCTATTCGAAGAAGGTACTGCCTTTGATGAAGCGTACATGCCCGCGTCGCTCAACGATTCCAAGCGGCGCAAGGGAAATGATGACGGCGTGCGGCCCGCA
>JAUIHO010000119.1 GCA_030432035.1 Phycisphaerae bacterium | reverse complement strand
CACTGCGCAACGATCTGGAAGGATTGGAAACGCTTTATCGCGAAACACAGGAAAGACTCGCGCAGATTGAAGCCCGATATTCCGGAAAATACCCGCAGGTCGACGTCATCGAACGCGCTTTTCTGCCCACCTCGCCCGTTGCCCCTAATTTCATGCTCGATGCGTTGATTGCGGTTGCGGGTTCGCTGGCGTTCGGTTTGTTCTGTGTGTGGCTCAGCGAATTTCTGACTCGCAAGGAACAACCCGAGGCAACCGTCAATTTTTCAAGTATTCCGGCTTATGAACAGGATATGCTGCCCGGTGCCTACGGCGAAATGCGGCGGCCGATCAACGTTTTGCCGCAAAGCAATGCGTTGCTGGACAGTCCGGCGCATCGCGATCTGCCTTGTAGAAGTAGCGATCTGGACCCGGCGTGCCATCGTCGTTCCACTCGTGGCCACGGAAGAAAGTTTCGCGCACCCACTGGATGTCACCCGCCTTGCCGTGCGGTGGCCTAAAGGAATGCAAAAGTTCGCGCGCATTTTGATTTTCCCATTTCAGTGTGCGAGCACCGGGTAGGCAGTGCTTGGGCAGGAGCACGCGGCGGGTTTGAGTTTTGCGACCGGAGAGAATGGCGCGCACCATCTCGCCGCTGAAAAGGATGGGGCAAAGGCGAAAACCGCGCTGAGACGTTTCGACGTTTTGGCGTTTCGACGTTTCCATGATTTACCCCGCGACCGCGCGGCGGTCTTCGCCGATCTTGTGCAATGCGTTTTCGGCATCGGTGATCTGATTGAGCACTGGGCCATCTAAATCGAACCCCGTCGGCATCATCACGCGCTTCACCGACTTCAGCAGTAAGTCGCGATCGATGACTTTGCGCGGACCCCGTCGGGCATACATCATTGCGTTGTGATAGATGTTCTTGGCCATGCCCAACGAACCGATGCCGATGGTGTTGGCCAGGATGCAAAGGAACTCCGCCCCATCGTCGGTGAGACGCACTTCGTCATCGTGAAAAATGGCGACAATCTCATCGAGGCTGAAGATCGGGCGCTTGGTGCCCCCCTGCCCGTCGGTGCCGCGCAGCAGATCGACGGTGTAACCGACGCGCCGACAGAATTGATCGTCACGTGCTTTGTCGGCACCGGCGCGAATACGATGCACGCGGTCTTTGATCTCGCTGGTGCCGAGTAAGAGAATCGGAATGCCGCACTCGTCGGCCAGATCGCGCAACACTTCGTAGCCCGTGCGCGACAATCGGTGCGCTTCGTCGATGATCAACAAGCGACCACTGCCGCGCAAGCGATCCATGATGAAAGTCTGGCGTTGGGTGAGGTAGCTACGCCCTGCCCATTTGCAATAATCAATGATTGCATCGAGGACACCTTTGGCGGTACCGCCGTTGGTTCGGATGCGCACGTAGATCGCATTCGGGTCGTCATGAACGAGGGCCTTGGCCCCCATCGTCTTGCCGCATCCCGACGGGCCATAGGCCAATACGATGCGCGAATCATCTTGTGCAAATTGCATCGCCGGATCGGTCAACGCATGACGCTTGGCGTAGCGGGCCGCATCGCGAATGGCCTTGAACACATTCGTCTCATAGAAACCGAGCGGCTTATCCTTGTTGCGGCGACCGGCGTCGTCATCGATCCACGCGTTGAGCTTGCGCAGGATCGAATCGGGATCGCCCTTGTACTTGCCGCGCAGCACTTCGCTGAGGGTGGACGATGGGACACTCAGCTGACGCGCGATGGCCGCATACTTGAGGCTGTGGCGTTTGATGTAGGCCTGAACGTTGGCGCGCACCTTGGTGCGCGTGGGTTCGGGCAAGGCGCCGCGCTGCGGCAAGGTAATCGATTGCGATGCCATGGTGCGAGCCTCCTTGCTCACCGCCTCATCAATCGGGTTACTGAAACCCGCGTAAGGGTTGACCGCTTCCGTGCGGTCGTCGTCCGGGCTGCCGTAGTGCGGCCCCATCATTCGATCTCCGGATCGTCAAAGCCGAAGAAATCCTCCGGCGGTTCTTCGTCGGCGCGACGCGTTCGCAACGGTGGCGCGTCGTCGTCACCGAGGATGTCATCGAGCGTGATGTCGTCGGTACCTGTTCGAACGGCTTCGTTCGATTCGACGTCGGGGGCGATTCGTGGGGCCTTCGAAATCGATTCTTCCAGCGTCGAATGCAAGCGGATCGACACGGGCGCGTCTTCATTGTGTGGATCGCGCGGCGTGGTCGCGTCGCGGTCGCCGCTGCGTTCGATCGCGCCTTCGAGCTGCATCTGCAAACGCCGCTGCGGCGACATCGACTCGAACAGTCTGCGGGCGCTGCGCGCTTGATCGGCGAAGGGTCTGAGTACCTTGGCTTGATCGCGGGCGATCTGCTTGGCGTCTTGCGCTGTGAAGCCTTCGAGCGATTGGCATTCGACCTCGAAGAGCGGCGTGCGATCGTCGTTGACTTCGCAGACCATCGCCTTGCCCATGTTGGCGGGATCGAACGCGAGCAATACCTTCTGGCCGATGAGCGGCACGTGTTGGTTGAGCGGATCGCGGTACCAGCGGTTGTTGAAGCGGATGCCGTCGCGTCGCACTTGGCGCGGACCTTCGAAGGTGCGGAACAGGTGATCGAGCACGGCCTTCGACTCGCGGCGGATCGCACCTTCCTGAAAATCTTCGACGGCCTGCAACGGCGTTTTGCCGAACATGTCGGTGGCGCTGTGGATCGTTTGGTGATAGGCATCGATGGCCAGCGGCAACAGCGCCGCCAGTTCGTCGAGGGTGGGCAGTTTCTCCAAGTTGCGCTTCACCCACTTATGCCGATCGTCGTGACGCATCTCGGCGTTGCCGCCCCAGTAGCTGGGGAACTGTTGCTCGAACATCTTGTGCAGCGTGCGGAAGAACGACTCGATCGGTTTGGATTCGGGCCGGTACGGCAATACGGGGTGCACGGCGACGTCGAGGCGGTCGAGGATGCTGGCGATGCGCTGACCGTTGAACTCTTTGATGCCCTTTGACTTGAAGCGCTTGCCCTTGCCGGTGCCGGTGGCCTTTTGGTAATCCTTACCCCAGTCGCAGCGCAGGCGCTTGGGCACGCCGAACTTTTGGAAGCCGATCTTGAGGCTGCCGAGGATGGTGTTGCTGTCGGCATGTTCGGCCAGCACGAAGCCGACGATGGCGCGGCTGCGGATGTCTTGCCATGCGGTCAGCACCAGATCGCGGCGCGCCTGCCAGCCGCGCGAGGTGAGCGTGCGATACATGACGTCGAGCTTGGCTTCGTCGCCGTTCCATTCGTCGTTGACGGCCAAGTGTTCGAAGCCGCGCTGGGCATGCGGCACCAGCTGAGCGCGGGCGGCGCGCGTGCCTTTGTCGGTGACGACCTTGAGGATCTGTGGGCGGCGGCTTTGCAGGTGCAGCCGAATCTTCGAATAGCTGGGGATTTCCCAGGCGGGATCGTCGGGATGTTCCTTGGCCTCGGCGGTGGTGATGACGATCGCTTTTTTGATGCTGATGCGATTGCCGGCGTTGACGAGGTTTTCGATGTAGGTGAGCGCCGATTCGCCGCGTTGGATTTCGGTGGTGACTTTGCTGCGACGGACGAGACCGGCGAGGCCGTGCTCGGCGTATTTGCTTTGCCACGTATAGAAGGTGGTGCGACCGGGCTTCTTGTTGCCGATGTCGGCTGTCCAGCCGCTGGCGTGGGCGTATTTTAGGAATGCGTCGACGGCGTCGTGGGCGGTGAGGCCGCGTGCGTCGAAGGTTTCGTAGCGGCGGATCAGATCGCGGATGGCAACGGCGCGGTCGATCTGCTTGGTGGGCACGCCTTCGCGGGCGAGCTCGGCTTCGCTGTCGAGATCGCGGCGGGCGGGATCGTCGGTTTTTAGACGGTTGTCAACATGTGGGGAGATGTACCACTCGCCATCGATCTTGCGGGCGAGGCCTTGGGCGTCGTAACGATCGCGGCAGAGACGACCGAGGTGACCGCGGTCGAGTTCGAGCAGGCGCGCGGCTTCTTTGAGCGGCCACCAACGGGGCTCGGCTTCGGAGCTGGACTCGACATGGGCGAGGCGCAGGGCCATCAGGCGGTGAGCCTCCGAATCTCGCCGTAGCGACACGAAGGGATCAATTGCGCGACGCGTTCGATCTCGGCTGGATCGGTGACGGCGCGGGTATCGATGATGCGGTGGGAGTGATCTTGTACGGCGACGAACTTGCCGCAGAAGTCGCAGTGCAGATTGATCTCGCGAATCATGCTGGTGACCACCCCGCGCGCATCTTCGATCGGCAGCCAGTCGCCGATGGCGAACTGATCGGGGCCGACGGGTTGTTGGCATTGGGGGCAGTTGGTCATAGCGACTCCTATTCCATCCAAGCGAGGCAGTTCTTGGTGCTGCACGCGCCCCTTGTCTTCAACTTGGAACCGAAGATGTAGTAACGAATCTTGCCGCCGTCGCATGCTGGACATGCAATCTGGCCGTGCCCGTTTAGATCGTTATCGCATTCCTCTTTGCGCTTGGCTTCGTGTTCTTCATGAATCATGCCGATCGCCAACATGATCTGTTGGATGCGGGTTTGTTGAGCAGGCGGATCGGGTGTGCTTTTGCGGGTCAACATCTATGCGACCTCCGCAAGTGAAGCGCGGGCGAAGACCTTGTCGCGCAACGCGTCGACTTCGGTTTCGAGATGCGCGAGTTGATCGAGCAGGTCGCCACCGGCAAAGGCGCGCGGGTATTGGTCGAGCATGCCTTGGCAGTCGATCAGAACCTTGCGCGCAAACAGCATGCGGTAGAGCAACACGAGGCGGGCGCGGGCGTGGCGATCTTCATCGAAGGTGGCGAGCGGGCAACTCATGCTGTGCTTTAAGACGAAGCCGGACGGCATGCCGGGTGCATCCTGCGCGCAGTCACACATTCCGTTGCGTGCGACAGGCCGTCCGTGGCTTCGCTGCGGCTCACCGGTCGCCGCCGAGGTGGAGGAGAAGTTCGGCTGATTCACCTCGGCGGCTGTGGTTGAGTCGGATCGGTTGTTCGTTGGGTTGGCGCTCACGCCGACACCGCCTCTCCGTTGGCGGCGCGGCGTTCGTGGTTGGTGAGCGCGGCGACCATCTGCGCGAGGCGGCGATTGCAATCGGCGGCGAGCGATTTGAACTTGGCGATCGATTGGCGATCGCGTTCGTCAACTTTGCCGTCGGCAAGGATCTTGCCCATCTCGACGACGCCATCGGCGCAGGCTTTGACGGTGGCGGTGGAATCGGGGAGCAGTTGATCGATCGGCGGTACCGGGATCGACGCGCCGCGTGGCTGTTGTTCGATATCGATGAGGACGATGATCTGCGTCGGCACAATGCCGGTGATGAGTTGGGCGAGCCGCGCATCCTGTGTGCGTTCGTAGAGATGACGCAGCAGCGCGATGGGGATGTTCTTTTCGCCGGAGATGTAGCGATAGATGGTGGACTTGTGACAGTCGCACCAGAGCGCGAGTTGCTTGGCCGTGATCCGATGATCTTCCATGACGGATTCGAGTGTTTCGGCTTCGTGACTCATGGGGCGCTCAAGTTCGGCTTCGTACATGGCTCGCCCTCCGTGGCGACAAGAAACAGGTGTTTTCGTTCGACAGCGCCGTGGGTGGCGCGGGATACTTGCTGGTGTTGAGAAATAAGCCCCGGCTGGGCTGCTTAAGGTCATTCAAGAATCCCAGCCGGGGTGCGTGAAATAGGACGGCCTTCGGCGCACGCGCGTCGAATGACGTGACCGTCAGGCCGGCTGTTGCTAGCCGGCAAGTTTTTTAGCCCGCGTCTGGCTGTCGCCTTCGGAGGACTTTTGTTTCAGGTCGGCGAGCACGATTTCACCGAAATGCAAGAGCGCATCGGTGAATTTGCGATTGGTGATTCCCGCGATCTCAACCCAAATGTCTTTGGCCTTTGGGTTGATGTAGGTGGTGCTGCATCGCTTCTTTTTCTTTGGCGTGCTCATATAACAGAAATATACGATATCTATCGTATATCGCAAACATAAAACTATTATTTTTATAACATTTTGACCCGTAGGGAGTTAGTGCGGATCATGCCAGTTATGTCTAAGAGCAAGTCCGTTTACGTGAACGCACCCGTCGAAGCGACACTCGCGTATTTGGATGAGTTAGCCCAAGACCCAGAAGCACCAAAAATCAGTTTTGGGGACGCAGTTAGCGGCGCGTTGACTTGGTTTTTAGAGCAGGATGCCGACGTGCAACTGCATTGGATTTCGCGGAGCAGATCGTTCGATCTTCGTCAATATCAAGTCGCGCTCAATCAGCGCCACCAACCACGCGCAGACGCGGTGGATGAGGATGCGTTGCGCCGGAAACTGATGGATCGGCTTTTTGAGGTGGCGGAGACCGTCGATCCCGATCTTGCGAAAACGGTAAGGGAGCGCATGACAAGAGAGCATCCGTTGGATGAATCGAATCGCAAAACTGGGTAAGAAGTTCGGCGATGTAACGACGTTGATATTGCGGTGTGCGACGGAAGGCGCGTATGACTTCCATTTCCAACTCGCTCAGTTGCATTAGAACAGTCATTGGATTTCCAGCAAATAATTGACCGGGCCGCGCCATCCATGACGCGCTGATTCCTTGGCCCGCCCGGCCGCATTCGATGGGGCATCGACGTCTTGTCGATATACGAACATTACCCGAACAACAGCACGGATGCAAATAAAAAATCGGGGTAAAGTGACAAGGGCTGTCAGTGGAAAAGCTGTGATATACGGGGCCGAACAGTGAGCAAGTATGCATTCGCCATTTGCACGTTGATCCTGACGAGTATGGTCGTGGCGCGCGCCGAACCGCCACACATTCCGCAGCGGCCGCAACGACCGGGCGATTTGACGCGCGAGGAAAAACGCGCGCGGGTCAAGTCGCGCAAAGAACTGGAGTTGCTGCGCAAGCGCGTGGTCGACGCGATGGAATGCGGCACGTGTCGCGGCAAGGGAACGGTGGCGGACACGAAGACGGTGCGCTTGCCGGGCAACTCGCGGCGCACCTACGATACGCGTAAGGAATGCCCGCAATGTCACGGCGCGCTGATCGACTTGAGCAAGCGCTACGACGAACGATTGGTGGCATTTTACAACGCCGTGACCGACCACGAAGACGCGTATCCGTTCGACGCGCCGATGGCCAAGGGCTTTGAAGATTGGGTGATGCGCAACGTGAAAACGATGGAAGCGGTGGAGGCATTTAACCGTAATTCGCTGCCGCACTTTCAAACGGTTTACGACGAGCTGCGGCGACCGTTGATCTTTGGGATGAGCATCGAAGAGGTGGAGGTGCGCGACGACGATAAGATCGTGACTGGCCGTCTTTGGCCGCGCGTGAGTCAGTCGCCGATACGCATCAGCGTGAGCAAGAAACGCATTCGCATCAAGCCGGGATTGAACATTTTTTGCATTGGATTTGTCGAGATTGACCCGGCGGTGCACGAGCCGATGCAGCGGAAAATCATCTCTGTGTCGCGGTATAAGCTGGACCGCTGAGGCGGGTCGAAAAAAATATTCTTGACAGATCGCGGGTCTTCTGTCGAAATAACTATCGCTGTTGCTAGCCGGCATCGGAGCTCTACCGATGCCAAACCCGCGACGGGTCAACTCCCCTTTCTTTCAACGCACACGCGTTGCGCTCATCGAATTAGCCGAATCACCCTTCGTGCCGGGCATCGTTTGCGGGGTGGTTTTGTGCCTCTTGGTGCTGGCCGCGTTCGCAGGTTTGCAGCGATGGGAAGAATCCGCGAATTTGAAATTTGAGATTTCAAACGAGCGGGGTTCGCGTTCAGAGGACGCGGCTCTGCAGTCGGACGCACAGGTCGGACGCGTTCGGTCGTTGCGGGAACCTGCGTGCACAGCACGCGGCTCTGTGGCGCGCCTCAAGCCCCACGCCTCACGCCTCAAGACTTCTCCCGGCCTCCTTTCCACCGCCGCCGTCCCGGCGACGAACGGCCCCGCGACTTTTTCGCAGCACGGTTACGCCACGACCTGCAAGGCACAGCTGGTGGGCGAACGGTTCGACAATGGGCACGCGGCGGATTTAGGTGTTTGTCGAGATCGGCTTGGGGCTTGGGGCTTGGGGCTTGAGGGTGAATCGAGCCTCCGCAATTCGCATGCTGCCGATTTAGGCATTTGTCAAAATATTCTTTCCCAACGCCAAGTGGTTATCGCTGCCGCTACGGGTGCGCCTGCACTGCGCCACCTTGCACGCGGTGACCAGCAGCTAGTCGCCGGAGGCCTGACGTTGGCCGTTGATGGTGACGCGCCCGGTAGGGAGCGGCGGTGCGAACTGCCGGGCGTGAGGCTCGAATTTGGGCTTGGGTCTTGGGGCTTGAGTCTTGAGCGACGGCAAATACATCCGGGGGGCCGGGCGGGTACCAAGGATCTACATCCAGCGATTCAGGTCGGAACCGTTCACGCCCACATGTCCGCCGCCGCGCTTGGCGACGGCCCGCTATTGACGGGATTTCCTCACCGAGTTGCGCACTCGGATCACCCGGCACCCCGCGGATTTTTGCAAGTGTAACGACGCCGAAACGCAATCGCGAGTGGCCGCTACGGATGGCGGCGACCGCACTTGAACTTTCACCGCAAGCCAAGGATGGCGATCATGCGAAATACAAAGTTACTCGGGTGTCTGATTTTATGGTTCGGACTGGTTGCGATGGCCTTTGCTGTCGGTTCGATGGTGGGCTGTGGTGCCAAGCAGGAGCAAACGCAGCAGACGCGGCAACCAGTGTACCAAGAGCAGCCGACGCGGCAGGACACCACGCAGCAAGCTGCGACCGAAGCACCGGCCAACGTCGCTAACCTTGTGACCAACCCGCACGGGCGAGCGCACTGGAATCGCGGCGGCTACATCGACAAGACCGACGAAGGCGAAACGCTCGATGACCTGCCGCCCGAATTGTACGCGGCGCTGGGTGGCAACGGTGACGTATTTGAACTCTTGGTTCGTGCACGCATTCCGCAAGGCCACGACTATTCGATTCACGGTAACGAGATTCACCAAACGGCGACCGGTGAAAACGCAGGCACACAGAGCAATGCACCGAGCGCCACGCCGACGGCCAACCCGGCGGTGACCGGCACGTCGCAGGGTGGGCCATCGACGCAGACGCAGACGCCGACCAATTCGACGGCTGTCGATATTCCGGTCGCGGCGGCACCGGGCGCATCGGCGACCGGCGGCGCGCCGCAAGCCAATGCGGCCGGGCCCAGCGGCGCAGCGACCGGCGGCGCGCAGACCAACACACCCACATCGACCGGCAATCAAACCAACAACGCGGCGGTTTCGAACGGCACCACGCTGACGCCGGAACAAGCACGCTACGTGTACGACAACGTGGTCGCGGACGGCGCGCTGCGCTCGCGGGTGGCGGCGGCATTGATCGCCGGTGGACCGGCGACGGGCGATAGCCAAGTGGCGGCGATCTTGTCGTTGATGGCGAACAACCCCGGACTCGACCGCGACATTCGCCACTTGATCAACAACCCGCCGGACGCGGACGGCGCGGAAGGCGGCGGCGGTGATGGCGCAAACGATCAAAGCTAAGCGCATCGAGATTCGCGCCGCCACGCCCGCATCGGTACGGCGCATCTGGGAAGAGACGATCGGCATGGCCAACGCGATCGAGGCGGACGAGATCGTGCTGCTGGCCGGGAACGTTCGACAGGCAACACCGACGACGCGGAAGTTGAAACGACGAAGCATATGACGCAACGACACACCTTTACCAACGCCGGTTGTGCCCGATGGGGCGAAGTACTTCGCCCCATCGGGTGCGGTGGGTTTCGTGTGTTGGCGTTGATGACGTTCGTCTTTTGCTTCGTGTTTAGCTGCACGGTGAATCTGCTCAATGTCGAAGTGGACGGCAAGTCGGTGGCGCGGGTGCCGACGACGCAGTTCTCGGTAACGCCGCTGACGTATTGCTTCGGTGATGCGACGACGCAGCCGGTTGATGACGACGTGCAGTTGATGACGCAGGAAGCGGTCGCGGATTCGGTGATGGATTACGTGGTGGGCGACCTGGTGCATCAGTTGCAAACCGCAAGCCCCAAGCCCCACGTCTCAAGCCCCAAGACCAAAGCCACAGGATTAAGCCAATGAAATTCTCCGAACTGATCAAAACCAAAACGTTCTGGGTGGGCCTCATCGCGATTGCCGGCGGCATCGTGGAGATCGTCTTCGATGGTTGGGACATGGGAATCGAAAAGGTGTTGATCGGTGCGGGGTTGATCACCGGACGCAACGCGATCGGCAATGCGGCGGAAGGTAAGGCACGCTGAACGTATGACGGTTGTTGCACCCGACAAACCGACTGATGTGCCGCCGACGTTGGCCGAGTGTGGCATCGACGTGGCCGCGCGGTTGACGACGCACATGCGTGCGACGTTGCAGGCGAAGGCGACGATCGGCAACCCGTTGACGAAGGCGAGTGCGTTCTACGGTGACGCGCTGCACGGCGGTGACGTGTGCGACTTCATCCAGCGCTCGGCGCGCAGCCACGGATTTGGGTGTCGCATCGGCGCGGAGTTGGGCTTTCCGCCAAGTGTGAGCTTGTGGTGTTTGAAAGGCTGCAATGTCTGAGGCAATGGCGCTAGCGCCGGGTTATTTGGCCGTGGCGAGTACGGGGCGCGACATGCGCCCGTTGGCGGATAACCCGGCGGTCGCTTTGCTGGTCGACGCGAAGTTGGTGGATGGCGCGAGCGGGCGCATCACCGGGCTGGGTCGCTTGGCGGCGCGGCACTTTCGGGCGCAGGCGGAATTGTTTTTTGCGGTGTACGTGAACGGACATCTCGGCGAGACATCGGCAGAGCCCGCCCCTGTGGGGCGTGGGCCCGTCGCACAACCGAACGCAACCGACGTTACCCAACCCCACGAGGTTAACGACGCAACGTGACGCGGATCGAGCGCAACACGAAGACCGAGGCGCATGCCACGAGCATCTATGAGTTGCTGGTGCGGCATGGTGCCTATTCGCCGGAACGGGCGATGACCGACCGGGAGATTGCGAAAGCGGTCGGTTGCCCGCAGCGGGATGTGATCGAGTTGGTGGAACTGCTACTCGATCAGGGGATTGCGATCGTTGCGTCTTGCGGCAGCGGTGGCGATGGGAAGGTCGGCCGCGGCCGGTACATCGAACGCGAGCCTGAGCACGTGGATGCGTATTCGAAAGCGCTGCGCAGACGGGCGGTGAACATCTTCTTGCGGGCGCGGCGGTTTCGGAAGGTGGCGCGGTTGATGTTGGAAGGGCGCAGCGTGGAGCCGAACGGTCAGCGGAGGTTGTTTGCGTGATCGAGTTGATGCAGCAATGGGGACCGCACGCGATCTTGGCGGTGATCGGCTTCCTGCTCAAGTTCATGCTGGGCGCATTCGACAAGCGCATTCGCGCCGTTGAGGTTCGCCAGGATGCGATCGAGAAGGTGCAGGCGGAACTGCGCGAGAAGGCGGTGATGCGGGTGGACTTTCTGCGGAACGAATCGCGCACGCACGACGCGATCGAGCGGATGAACTCGGGACTGGCGCGCATCGAAGGGATGTTGGATGCGGGCAATCGGGTTGCAGAGGCCGTCAACGAAATCAAGAACGTGATCATCGAAGCAAGCAACAGACGGGAGCGCAACGGCGATGGCCAAGACGTTTCGTAACACGCAGATCAAGCGCGACCGCCGCAAGGTGTTGGACACGTTGCGCATGTGGTACCCCGGATGGCTGAGCGGCGAAGAGGTGTTCGAAGTCGTGTTGGCGACGAACCCAGAATACGACCGGCGGTATCTGGTGAAGGACGCGCACTACCTGAACGAGAAGGGCTATTTGAAATTCCGCCACAAGCAGGGATTCGACATTCGCAACGTGAACGTGAAGGACTGCGAGTATTCATTGACCGCCAACGGGAGTGACGTGGCGGATCGCATTATGGATGACCCGACGCTGGACTTTTGATGGCAGGCCGCAAGAGCACCATTTTGAACGACCTTGACGCGGGCGAGCGCGAAACGATCGACGCTGCGTTGGCGTCGCATCGCAACGAGCCGGTGGCGGATATCTATCGCCGCTTCGGCTTGGCGCAGAAGGATGTGTCGCGGCGGAGTTTCTACGCTTACGCGCGGCGCTTCCGCAGCAAGATGCAGAAGCTGGGCAAGGCGGCCGGGCAAACGAACATTCATGCGGACGACATCAACCTTTCAATGCTGAACGAAGAGCAACTCTTCGAGCGCATGATGCGGCGCGTGTTGATTCGCGGTATCGAACGCATCGATGCTGGCGACACGCGTGGCAGCGAGGACGCGAAGTTCCTCGCACAGACGCTGCGCTATCAACGGTTGAAGATCGAAGAAGCTGCCGAGGCCCGCGCGGAAGAAATCCATCAGGCTAAGGTCGAACAACTGACCAAGGAGCTGCGCGAGGAAGTCGATAAGCGTTCGCCCAATGGTGAGAGCATGGGCCGCGAAGAGGTGTACGACTTGATCGATCGCGTGATGCGCGGTGAGGAGGCGGCGTGATCATGGCACTCGCTACCGCACTGTTGCCGTATCAGGTTGCATGGATCAACGACGGCGCGCTGATGAAGCTGGGCGATAAGTCGCGCCGCACCGGTTGGACGTATGTCGAGGCTTACGACGCGGTGTCGAAGCGTTATCGACCGCACAACAACGTCAACCGCGACTACTGGTTTTCGAGCGCTGACGAATCGGCCGGTTTGGAGTTCATCGAGTACTGCCGCTTCTTTGCCAAGAACCTGTTCGAAAAGGTTGCCGATGTGGTGACCGAAGAACTGATCGACACCGAGACGCGCCGCAGTGCCACCGCGCTGGTGATCCGCTGCCCCAACGGGAAGAAGATCGTGGCGATGACATCGAACCCGCGCCGCTTTCGCTCGAAGGGTGGCGATGTGTGTCTCGATGAGTTTGCCTTCCACGACGATCCGCGCGGCATGTTCGACGCGGCCTCGCCCGTCACCATGTGGGGTGGCAGCATTCGCATCTTCTCTACACCGAACGGCGAAGGCAGTTACTACAACACGCTGGTGCAGAACTGTCGCAAGGTGTTGCGCGCGTTGGGTGTGACCGATCTGTCGGATCGTTCGACGTTTCCGCCGTTGGTCGAGATTCAGAACCAAGCCCGCGCGATGAACGTGGGGCCGGTGTTTAGCTATCACCGGGTGACGATCGAAGACGCCATCGCACAGGGCATCGTCGAAAAGATCAATCAGCAGACCGGCGGCACGATGAGCCGCGCCGAGTTCCTGCAAAGCTGTCGGGACAAATCGCGCGACGAAGATGCGTTTAACCAGGAGTACATGTGTGAGCCATCGACCGATGCGTCGGCGTGGTTGCCGTATGCGTTGATCGAGTCGTGCGAGCACGACGATTGCCCGCAAGCGGGTGAGGCGTTGACGGGCTACGACGACGGCCTCTGTGATGTCGGTGTCGACGTCGGTCGCACCCACGATCGCACGACGATCTTCGTGTTGGAAAACGTGGGCGACGTGCGCTGGCTGCGCCAGTTGCTCGTGTTTCAGAACATGTCGCTACCCGATCAGCAGCGCGAACTCGTTGCACTGCTGCAGCGCATCAACCTGCGTCGCTGTTGTATCGACGCGACGGGCATCGGGCTGGGGTTGAGCGAGTTCACGCAAGACGCGTTGGGCTCATCGCGCATCGAGGGTGTGCACTTCACCGCACCGGTGAAGGAAGACCTCGCCGTCACCATGAAGCAGGCTTTTGAGGACAAGACGGTGCGCATCACGCCCAACGATGCGACGTTGCGCGAAGACTTGCACTCGGTACGCAAGACGGTGACGACGGCGGGCAACATTCGCTTTGAGGGTGAGAAGAACAAGGACGGGCACGCGGACCGATTCTGGGGATTGGCATTGGCCCTGCACGCGGGCAAGAACCCGAGTGTGCCGTTTGAATTTACGCCGGGACCGCCGCTGCGGTTTGGGCCGACGCGACCTGTGCGGGGGAGGTGGTAACGGTGGGTGCCGGCTTCCATAACGAGATCGTGTCGGTGAACGCGGAGCGCGTGAACGGCAACGAGGCCGCGCCGCGCGACGGCATCATGGTGATGCCGCGGCGGGAGGACTATCAGCGCCTTTATGTGGGCGACCCGGAACCGCAGCGTGTGCAATCGCTGTTGCATACTGCCGCCTACGGTGAGCCGGGCGCGCAGCAGGAACTCTTCGACAAGATGTTGGAGAGCGACCCGCACATTCGGTGCGAAGCGAAGAAGCGCTGTATGGCCGTGACGGGGCTCGAATGGGATGTGGAATCGGCATCGTTGCAGCGCGATGCCGATCTATCCGACGCGGAAACCGAACTCGCCGACGACATCGCCAAGGATGTGCGCAAGACGTTGCGACGCATCGAAGGATTGCGGAGCGGACTGTGCCACCTGGTGGATGCGGTGGCGCGGGGGTTGACCGTCGTTGAGGTGGAGTGGATCACCGAAGGCGGTCGTCGTCGGCCGAAGGCGCTGCACTGCGTGCCGGGCTTTCGGTTGCGTTACGACCACAACGACCCGTGGCGGTTGCGCATCACCGAGAGTGTGAGCGACTTTACCGGTGAGCCGGTGGACGAACAGCCGCTGGGTAAGTTTCTCGTGCATACGCCCGCGCCGATCGGCGGGATGCCGGTGCGCGGCGGATTGTTGCGCACGGCGGTGCCTTGGTACATCTTTAAGCATTACGGCGTGCAGTTTTTTATGAAGGCGTTGGAGATCTTCGGTCAGCCGTTTCGGACGGCGACGTATGGGCCGAACGCGACGGCGGACGTGCGCGACCAGATGCTGGCGATGCTGGAACTGATGGGTGTGACGGCGAGCGGCGTGTTCCCGCAGGGTACTGAGTTTCAGGTGCACGAGAGCAAGATGGCGAGCTCGAGCTCTTGGCCGCAAGAGCGCGTGATCAAGATGGCCAACGGGGAGATCAGCAAGCTCTTTGTCGGTGCGACGCTGATGACCGAAGTCGGCGAAGCCGGCGGCAACCGTGCGCTGGGCGAAGTGCAGGATGAAGTACGCGAAGACCTGCGCGACGACGACATCGCCAGCGAAAGCGAAGTGCTGGCGCCGCTGATTCGCGCGATCGTGATGCACGGCCCGTATGCCAGCCAAGGCGGACTCGAATTGTTGCCCCGCTTCACCCGTGTCGTGCCTGAACCGTTGGACGATGAAGCTGACGCCAAACGACTTGACCAGGCGGTGAATCGTTGGGGAATGCAGGTACCGATCAGTTACGCGGTCGAGCGTTTTGGTATCCCAGTTGTTGATGGCACCGAAACATCAGAACCACTCCAAGGCAATGCGGGCTCGTCGCCATTCGATGGACTCGGTATCGATCAGCTTGCGAACAAGGATCGAGGTGGCGTCGAGACGGTTGCGAATCGCACACTCGACACGATCGTGAAACGTCGCCGCACTGCGGCGTCGCGGCTTGCGGCTTGGATCTTCGCGGCGGTGGCGGCGTCGGGTGTGCATGTTGAGAACGTGATCGGTGCTGTGTCGGAGTTTGTTGGGCGACGTCGCGATTTGTCGACGGCGTTGACTGAATTGCCCGATGCC
>JAUIHO010000118.1 GCA_030432035.1 Phycisphaerae bacterium | reverse complement strand
CGGACCATTCTTTTCATTGATCTTCGAATTACCGAAATCACGACCACAACAAGTTAATCGCGCGATTTTGGTCCGCAATTCGGACCCTACGATTGAACCTCGACGACAACTGCACAGCTCGAATCATCGCACGCCTTGTCGTAAGATAATCATGCGATGTCACTGCTCACCATCAACAATCTGCGCAAAAGCTATCGCACGCCCGACGGCGGTCGTGCGACGGTCGTCGACGTCGAACAGTTCGCGCTGCGTGCCCAACAACACCTTGCCTTGCGCGGCGAAAGCGGTTCGGGCAAGACCACATTCCTTAATCTGATCGCGGGTATCTTGAAGCCCGACGACGGTTCCATCGTGCTCGACGGTGCCGATATCGCGCGGATGGGCGAAGCCAATCGCGATGCGTTGCGCGCCGCCAACATCGGCTACATCTTTCAAACGTTTAACTTGCTGCAGGGTTACACGGCGCTGCAAAACGTGGAACTGGCCATGTCGTTCGGGCGCGGTGTCGATCGCATGATCGCGAAGCAATTGCTCGTCGACGTGGGCTTAGCCGAGCGCATGCACTATCGACCGCAGCAGCTTTCTGTGGGTCAACAACAGCGCGTAGCCGTGGCGCGGGCGTTGGCGAATCATCCGCGCCTCGTGCTTGCCGATGAACCCACGGGCAATCTCGATACGCGTCGTGCGGGCGAAGCGCTGGCCATCATTCGCGAGCTGTGCACCAAGAACGGCGCGGCACTGTTGCTCGTGAGCCATTCGACTGACGTGTTGAACCAATTCGATGACGTCGTCGACTTTCACGAACTCAATCGGGCGTTCGATGGCGATGCACAAGACGCGCAGTCGCCGACGGGGACGGCAAGCTTATGAGCGCCAAACCCGCTAACATCGCCTATGCCCACTCCCCACCCGCGCGCGGTCGCTTGGGTCTTGGCTCGATCGTTACGATCATCTCGCGCAGCCTGCGTCGGCATGCGTTTTCGACATCAATCACGGTGTTGGCAACGGCGTTGGCCGTCGGCCTCGTGATGAGTGTGTTTGTGATTCAGGAGCAAGCCAATCGCGCCTTTACCGGCGGCGATGTTGGTTACGACGCGGTACTCGGGGCGCGCGGTAGCAAGTTGCAACTCGTTCTAAACGCGGTGTTTCATTTGGAAACCTCGCCCGGCAACTTGCCGTGGAGCGTGTATCATCGATTGAAGCTCGACCCGCAAGTGGAACTCGCCATCCCATATGCCGTCGGTGATAACTATCAGGGTTATCGCATCGTCGGGACGACGACCGACCTGTTTACGAAGTATCGCTTTGACGGAACGAAACAACTCGAATTCTACGATGGCGGTCGCGCCTTCGATGCGCGGCGCAAAGAAGCCGTCATCGGTTCGCTGGTAGCGCAGCGCACCGGCCTGCGCGTGGGGTCGCACTTCAATCCCAGCCACGGCGTTACGCATAACGAACACGATCACCATCATCACGATGACGAATACACCGTCGTCGGCATTACGAAGCCGACTAACAGCGCCAATGATCGCGTGGTTTGGATACCGATCGACGGCATCTTTCGGATGGAAGGCCACGTGTTGCGCGGCGAAGGGCGCACCTACACGCCGAAGCCGGGTGTGCCGATTCCCGATGAACACAAAGAAGTCAGCGCCGTGATGCTTCGCTTTAAGCACCCGATGGCTGGCGCGCGGCTCGATGCGGCGATTAACCGCAACAGTAAAGAAGCGACGCTGGCCTGGCCCATTGCCGCCGTAATGGGCGATTTGTTTAACAAGATCGGTTGGATCGCTCGCGTATTGGAGTTGGTCGCGTATCTCGTCGTGCTCGTTTCGGCGGCGGCGATATTGGCGTCGATCTACAACACCATCAACGAACGACGACGCGAGTTTGCCATTTTGCGCGCGCTCGGTGCGCGACGACTCATTGTTTTCGCATCGATTGTGGGCGAATCGGCGTTGATCGGTTTGCTCGGTGCTGTCGGTGGGTTTGCTTTGTATGGCGTGATTCTAACCGTCGCGGCCGACGTGATTCGCGATCAGACGGGCGTGGCCATCGGCATCTGGGATTATCACCCGGTAATGGCATGGGCCGTGCCAGCGATGGTCGGCCTCGGCGCGTTAATCGGCGTGGTGCCGGCGTTGAAGGCGTATGCGACGGACGTGGCGACGAATCTGGCGCCGCATTCGTAGCGTTGGCGGGGTTGGTCCCCCAGCCCCAGAGGGGCAGGGGCACCCGCGCTGTGGCACCGGTTTTTAACCGGTGTAACGTCGATCGCGGTCGAACTTTTAGTCGTGCAAGTGCACGGTTATCTTCGGAAATTCAATCTGATGTGATTGCCGAAGGAGGGACTCGAACCCTCACTCCCTTGCGAGAATCGGATTTTGAATCCGACGCGTCTGCCAATTCCACCACTTCGGCTGTGAGACTCGCTAATATACGACAAGGTCGCGACCTCGCAAAGTTGCCCTTCTTCACGCCCGAATCGATCGGCGTTACGGTGCTGCTGCATCCACACTTTGCACCGTCCGGAAATCCGCTGAATGAAGCATGAGAGGCCGTCATAATTGCACGGCTCGCTTTATTGAATTGCAGTCAGTTTGCCGGATAGAATTCACGTAGATTCGCAACACGGGGGGATTCCGACGTTAGCGGCGAATTGCGCCGACCGTCCGGCCTTGTCCACTCCTAACCAACTTGGCCATCGCGAAACGGGCACACCGTGTCGCCGACTGCGCCGCACGCACACCGAAATAACGAAAGAAGCTAGTCATGACTCGCCACCGAATTTCGCTCGCTCTCGCTACGATGTTTTCGCTCACGTTGGCTGCATCGGCCTTCGCCGGCCCCCTCAGCAGCGTGTCGGTCTCTTCGGCGACGGAAGACACGTACACCCGAGAGCTTGCGCCGAACGACACGCACGGAACGGCCGGCGCGTTACACGTGTCGGGCTCGATGGCGACCAATGAGAACAGTCAAATGCTCGGCGTTGCCGATAGTTGGCTGCGGTACGACACGACGGCGGCGATCGCGCAGTTCGATGCCGACTATGGCGCTGGCAATTGGGTGATTCAGTCGATTCAACTGTCCTTGCGCGAACAGGCGTTTCCGAATTCGCCCAACCTCACGCGCGGTGCGGGCGATTTCGAAGTCACGTGGATCGGTAACGACGATTGGTCGGAAGGATTCGGCACCGCCAATGGCCCGGGAACGGCGACCGGCAACGAGCTGGATTGGACGCGCGGCCAAACGCTGCTCGATGGCAACGTCGATCAATCGCTGGGTGTTTTCTCCAGCCTATATGCGACCGGTCGTCGCCTTTACTCGCTCGGGCTCGATGCGTCCTTCTTGAGCGATGTCGAATCGGGCGGTAACGATGTAACGCTGCGACTGACGCCTGCCGACGACACGATCGGTTACACGCTCAACTCGGAAGATAACATCTTCAACGACACGAACCCCGACCTGTTCCAAACGCGTAAGCCACTGATGATCATCGAGGCCGTGGCAATCCCCGAACCGGCAACGGCGATGTTGGTGGGCTTGGTGGGCGTTGGTGCGATTCGACGACGACGAAAGTAGGCGGCACTGCAAAGCAGACGCCCTGATCGTGCGAACCGCGATCAATCCATTTCTCATTATCGAATTTCGATCTCAGTTCAAAGCCCAGAGTCGCCGAATTTGCGGCGGCTCTGGGCTTTGTCATGTATCGCCCTCGTCGGCTGGGAATCTGCTATCTACTAAATTTAAATTTAGTGTTTGCTAATTTTGTGAGCCTCAGGTATTATCCGCCGCCATGTCGATTCCAAGCACTCTCACGCATCATCGAAAAGGCAATAGAACGCCCATCGCAAAGCCCGCGGCGCTATGTGCCGCCATTTGGACCTTAGGCGTATGCCCCGCGATGTCGTTGGCATTTGATGAGGCGGCGACCACGCAGCCCGCGCCGTTGTCCTTGAACCAAACAGATGTTTCCGAGCCGGACCCGATGGATGAACCGCTTGTGACCGATCGACCTGACTTCACCGAGAGCACGCTCACGATTCCGGCAGGTCACCTGCAACTCGAAAGCGGTTTCACCTTTACGTACGACCGCGAAGGCGACGTGCGCGTGAAAGATCACACGTTTCCCGAGTTTCTGTTGCGCGTGGGTATCGTTGAAGATGTGGAATTGCGCGTTGAATGGGCGGGCTGGTCGTTTAACGAAGAACTCTTTAGCGAACGCAACGATAGCGGCCGGACCGTCAACGTGACCAACCGCACGACTGGCGTGAATGACATGGGGGTCGGCTTTAAGTTTCACCTGTTGGATCAGGATGGCTGGCAGCCGGATTTCGGCATCATCGCCAAGATCGACGTGCCGACGGGCAATCAAGGATTTAGCTCTGGCGATGTCGATCCGTTTCTGGGATTGCTATGGGCGTACGATCTGGATGACCGATCGTCGCTGGCGGGCAACCTTAACTTTGCCGTACCCACGGATAACGACGGTCGCTTCTTTGAAACATCCGCGTCGGTCTCTTATGCGTACAGCATCACCGACGATCTTGGTGCGTATATCGAATACTTCGGCTTCTATCCGTCGGGCAATGCGGATGCGGACTCGCATTACGTCAACGGCGGCTTCACATATGTGGTGACGAACGATTTGCAACTCGATATCCGCGTAGGCCGCGGCCTCAACGACGCGGCCGATGACCTGTTTGCCGGCGCGGGTTTCTCGATTCGGTATTAGCCCACACGACACTTCGACCATGAGGAGATGGTGATGACCTTTCTTTCCGACCTATTGTTTGCATTGGTGAATAGCTTTTTGGAGGCATTGATCGTCGCGCCGATCAATATTTTCGCCGACATCGTTGTGGCGATTGCTTCGGGTGCGTTGACGTAGAATCGCGCCTGCCAATATCGAATGCCCCCGTAAGAGGTTGCTTTAGCCTTACATCCGTCGGACGTATCATGTCGGTCGGATGCATATGTTTATATGACGACGCTTCTTCTTTCATCCCGGCACAGCGAAGACAATCAAGCGCTTTGGCGTGCGGCGATTCAACGAGACTGGAGCGTTGAACGGGTAAAGGGTCTGCGGATTCCCAAGTTTGATGACGACCAGATCATTTTGTATATCGAATCGCTTTACGCACCGTCCGTTGCGGAATCGTTGAATTTGCGGCTGATTACCGTGCCCGAGGATTGGCTGGCGAAATTACCCCAAGCGTACGTGCAACGAAGCATCGAGTTCTCAACTGTTGGCGCGGCGCGGCGTTTGACCGAGCCGATGTTTATTAAACCACCCAACGATAAATCGTTCGCCGCACAGGTATATTCCGATGGTGCGTCGCTACCCGAATTCCTTGAGGACGATGCACCGGCGATTCTGTCGGAGCCCGTAAAATGGGACGTGGAATTTCGCTGTTTCGTAATGAATGGGAACGTGCGAACGATGTCGCCCTATTGGCGCCACGAACGACCGGCAAGTGACGATCACTATTCTGCGACCGATGAAGAACGTGCTGCGGCGACCAGGTTGGCCGAAACAGTGGCTCGTGATACGAGTATCGATAGCCCGTCCGCATTCGTGATTGACATCGGACAGCTTTCCGATGGCAACTGGGCAGTCGTCGAAGCCAACGCGGCGTGGAGTTCGGGGATCTATGGCTGCGACCCGAACGCGGTACTCGATGTTCTTCTGCACACTACCACCCGCGCATAAAAAAACCGCCGATTCGCATGCGAATCGGCGGTTGAATTAGCAAACTCGGATTAAAGAATCCGTGCGACTACTCTTTCTTGGTAGCCGGCGGCGTGAACGTTGCCCGCGGTGCTGTGCGGTTGACTGCACGCGTCTTCACGGGAATCTTCACTTCCTTCATGCTTTCGTTGTTGGTGTTGAAGCTGATCGTGTCGCCTTGTGGCGGTGCGACGTAATCCTGCGGAATCGTAACGACGAGCTGGTAGATTTTCTTGTTACCGCGTAGGTCGCTGATTTCCAACTTCAACTTTTCGTTGGTGCTCTTGAGGTTGGTGATTTCCAGCTCTTCCTTGCCGTTGTTGTTGATGTAGAACTTGCGGGTCAGTTCCGACGGTCGCGTGTCAGTCAACACCAACTCAGCAGGCGATACGTCGATCGGCGACGTGAGGAACGCGTAAGCGCGAATCTCAATGTCTCCCTGACCTTCGATGCCCGATTCGATCTTGATAATGCCGGTGTTGTTGCCCTTCGCAAGCGGCGGCACCAACGTGACGACAACTTCGTACTGCTTGCCTTCAACGATGGGCTTGATTTCGGCCTTGAAGTTCTCGCTGGTCGACGAAATCTTGCCGGGCGTCATCTTGTCGTCGAGATTGTTCGTCAGCGTGAGCTTGCGAACCATGCCTTCTTCGACCTTATCCGGCGTGAGACGACCAAAGGCGGCGTTGCGCGGCGACGTATCGAACGGCTGCCACAGTTCGCCGGTGATCTGCAAACGCACTTGCGACTGCGTGCCCGGAATGTTGGTGTACACGGTGACGGGCTTAGTGACCTTGCCGGCACCCTTCTTGGTGTTCATGCGAATCGGAATCTTACCCGTTTCACCCGGCTGCACGACGCGATCGTGTTCGCCGGCCGTGGTGCAACCGCAACCCGGCTTAACCTTCAAGACTTCGAGCGGGCCGTTACCGACGTTGGTGAAGAAGAAGTCGTGCACGACATCGGTGCCACCTTTGACTTTGCCGAAATCGTAAATCGGCGTATCGAACTTGATAGCCGGCGTTTGGCCCGGTTCGAGCTTCACCGTCGGCTCGGGGATCTGCGGGCCTTTGCGTGCACCCTTGCCGGCGCCCTTGGATTGATTCGTGCTGCGGATGCGATCGCGCGATTTGATGGCGGCCTTGCGAGCGGCTTCCATCTTTTCGGCCGACGTCATCGGCTTCTTTTCAGCTTCGGCCTTCTTGTCATCAGCCTTCTTTTCGTCGGCTTTGACTTCCTTCATTTCTTCTTTCTTCGGCTCGTCGGCGTTGACGGCGGCCAACCCGGCAACCGACAAGCTGAGTGCGACGACGAGCGTGACGCGCATCCATTTTTCAAACATGCAAAAACTCCTTCGATGATTATCCAATTTCGTGCTGCTGAAATCTTGAAGCCAAACGAGGATCGACCTCGATGGAACAGCTTTCCGTATCAGTCATTTCGTTCGGAAACTATACCCCGAATTCGGCCCGCCTAGCTGTAACGGACCTGTAACCCAAACATATCAGGCCTTATTCTCGGGGTGAAAACACGACTGCGGCAGCTAAGTGGCGTGCGGGCTTGACGTTGCGGGGGCAGGTTTGGACGATGCCCGCTATGTCCGAAATCACGCAGGCCGATTTACCGCTGCTTAGCCGCACACCCGATAGCTGGGCCCTCGCCGCCTTGGCCGATCCGTTGGTTCTGCTCAACGATCACGCCCACCTTGAGAAAAAGGCCGCCGCCAACGCCCTCGAACTGCTAAACCGCTGGCCGGAGCCGAATCCACCAGAATACTGGGTCGAGAAGATGACGGCCATCGCCCGCGATGAAGTCGATCATCTCGCAACGGTCACTCGCATGCTGGCCCGTCGCGGTGGTCGACTCACCAAATACCATCGCAGCAGTTACGCCAGCGACCTGCGCCGCCTCGTACGCAGCGGCACCGGCAACAACGAGTTGATGGATCGCCTGATGGTCAGCGCACTGATCGAAGCGCGCTCGTGCGAAAGGTTCGAAGCCCTGGGCCGCGTGGCAACTGACCAAGAGCTACGCGCGCTATACGCGGATTTATGGGCGTCGGAAAACGGACACTATCGCATCTTTATCGACCTCGCGCGCAAGTTGCCCGATCGACGGCTCGATGTTGATGGTCGTTGGCAAACGATGTTGCAGGCCGAAGCCGAGATCATCTCACGTCAACCGACAGGGGCTGCGATTCATAGCGGCGCGGCATAAACGAACGCCGTAAAACGTACGGAAGCGATGGCGGCATGCATGTTGCACACATCACCATCGCTTCGACTAAACCTGTGCGATCTATGCGCGTTACTGCAATACCGGGTCAGCCCGGAGTGCATCGCGCAGCTTGTCGATCGCGGAAATCTGTATTTGTCGCACACGTTCTTTGCTGATTTGAAGCTTGCGACCGATGTCTTCGAGCGTTTGTCGATTGCGGCCTTCATCCTTCGGGAAGCGCTTCGACAACACCGTCTTTTCGATGTCCGTCAGTTCGGCTTTCTCTGTATCCATGATGCGGCTTAGCCGTTCGATATAGAGGCCGTGCTGATCGGAACGCCTCGCTTCGGTGTTATCCACGCGGTCGAAATCTTCCTCGTAATTGGCGATTTCCTTATCGCGCCGCTTGGAATCCTGCAGGGCCGCGCGAGAGAACGATCGAATAATCGCATTGCACGCGTACGTGCTGAATCGATAACCCTTCCACGGGTTGAACGAATCCGCCGCGCGGAGCAACGCCATCATGCCTTCGCTCGTCATCTCTTCGCGATCCAACGACGTGAACCGCGAGCGACCGATGAGGTCGAACACCAACCCTTGGTTGGCTTCGATGATGCGGGCGCGAACCAAGTGATACCGCTGCGTCCATCTGGAATAGTCGCGCTTGCGGTTCTCGGTCAGCCGCTTTTCGGAGGCCTGATAGATCTCGCTCAGCTTGAATGCCGAAAAGTGAAGCTGACGGAAGAGCAAGTTCTCTTCCTTTACGGTCAGGCGACCGCTGCCGATTGCCGCGCCGGGCCAATCGGAGAACAGCACGTTTTCGGTCTCGGGCTGATGAAGCTCTCGATCGTTGACGTATGGCGGCGGGACCATCCAATCGACCATGTCCTGCCGTTCGGTTTTTTCGGTTGTAATTCGTCGCATGACTTACCACCTTCCGTCGAGTTAGTCGCCTCGACTAACTACTTATACTTGACGGAACGTCAAAAAGTTTAGCGTCTCTCAAGGGTAATTCCGTTAAAACGCTCGAAACTTGCATAACGCACCGTTTTTCTACGCTTTGGGAAGGCTAATGGGTCGTCATAAATTATTGTTAAATCGAGACTTAAAAAGGCGGCAGATCGGCCAAGCTCTGTTTGTAACGTTTTATGTAACAAATGGTCAGTTATCGAGTGAGCTGCTCCGAATCGGCGTCGAAGAGCCTTCTGGCTGCAAAACGGCCCCCAGACCTTCGATAAATGCGACGACTGTTTGGCGGAGCCCGGCTTCCTGCTGATCGGGGTTGGCGACCGCTGTTGAGAGGCCTGAAACCAAGCCCGGCACATACGCTTCGCGGAAAACCGTGAAGATGTCGCTATCGACGTCGAGGCTGAGGCAGTTGCCGATCATCATCGTGCTGCCGAGCATCGAACCGAGCAGTGCAAGCTTCATGCGTTTAAGGGTGCGGGTTGGGTTGCGCATATGTATGACCTCCAAAATGGCCGCGTTAGGCGGCTAGGTTTGTCGCTGTTTCGAGAGTTATCGGCACCCGCCGTCGCGGCCCCGAACGGCCTGCGGTGAGGCCAATCGAACCCCGTGTTTATCGGACACCCGGTCACCACGCCGCTCTACAGTCGATTCGCCGACGCCACCACCCGATAAGACCTTCGAGTGAACTCGTGCCAATTCGCGATACCTCGGTGGTTCTTCATGCGCCTTAATCGTCCTCAGTTTGTCGTTGCACTCGGTTGCCTGATTGCATGCGCACACACGGCGTTCGGGCAGCAAATTCAGGCGACGCGCACAACCAATCCGCGCATCGTGAAGTCATTCGATTTCGATGAGCGCAAGTTCGGCAACTTTGAATCGCTGCCGATGAACTGGCTGCGTATCGATGAGCCGGGCTTCCCAAGTTTTCTCGAACCCGCATTCGACATGGAATCCGGACGGACGGCCACGCCGAGCTTCGGCATGGCAATCCAAACGGGAAACGTTGGCGCGTATTACCGTGCGAAGGATATTGTCGCGGACGCCAACAGCGAGTATCGCATCACGGCGTGGGTGAAGACCGAACAGCTCAAGCATGCCGGTGCCGTCGTCACGGCGTTCTACTACGACCATAACCTTACAAAGATTGAAGCCACGGAGCGCCGAAGCGCGTCGGTTCGTACGCACGGTGAGTGGACGCGCGTTCACGTTGACCTACCGGGCGGTAACCCGCATGCACGTTGGATCGGCCTGAGTTGTCGCATCGAACAACCCGCCGTTGCGAACCAACCCACTGCCGACATGGTGCCGATTCATTACACCGACGTGGATGGTCGTGCTTGGTTTGATGACATCACGATCATGCGTCGACCGCGCGTAAGCCTGACGCTGGATCGCGCAGATCATCTTTACCGCCATCGTGAAACGGTCACATGCCGCGTGCAATTGTTTGACGTCGATGGCGTCGATCTCGATATCGAATTGAGCGTGGACGATGCGGCCGGACGGTCGGTCTTTCAACAATCGCTAACCGGCCAATCGTTGATCGGTGATGCGCGTGCAATCGCATTCGATGCGCTAGCGGCCGGCATCTACGACGCGCACCTCACGATGAGCCTGCGCGGCAAAACGATTGCCAACCATGTGCGACGATTCGCAGTACTTAGCCAACCATCGATGATGGGCAGCAAAGGCGGCGGTCCGTTTGGGTTGGTGCTGCATGCCGACGACATGAATCAGCCCGGTCTCATCGACATCATCGAACGGTTGAATCCGTCGTTGGTGAAGGTGCCGGTCTGGTCGCACAAAACGAACGATGCGAACGTAGTATTCGGCGATCAAACGACGCGAGAACTGATCAAGCGGGCCGTCGATCTTGGTATCAGCGTGGTAGCCATGCTGGCCGAAACACCCGACTCGCTCTTGCCCGATGTGCAACACCCACCTCGGCCCGACGCATTGTTGGCGGGCAACAAAGATTGGGTGACGCAGTGGGAGCCGTACCTCAACATCATCACGAGTCGGTACGGCGGCTATGTCGATCATTGGCAGCTTGGCACCGATGCGTCGGCGCCGATGCTTAAAGATAAAACGTTAACCGACGCGTTGATGAAGCTACGCAGTTATCTCGCGCCGCTGGTCGGTTCGCCGCAAGTCATTGCGCCGCACGATGCTTTACAAGCTGCAGGCAAGGCCGCCGAACTCGCGGACATTCAAACCGTTTTCATGCCGCCGCACGTTGACCCGGTCGACGAAGCGAGCGACGGCAGCATGCAAGCACGACGGTGGGCCACGTTGGAACTGGCCGACGAAGATCGTTATCAGCGGATCGGACGATTGGCGCGATTCGCGCGACGGTTGTTACACGCCCGCGCCGCCGGCTTCGAGCGCGTGTTTATCGCGCCGCCCTGGGCTTACGACGAGATCGATGGGCAACGCGTGATTCGACCGCGCGAGGAAGCGGTGATCTTTCACGCCTTGGCGCAAGCCGTGAGCGGGCAAGATCGCATCGAACGCCTCGCGCTCGACCCAAACTTGGAAACGTGGTTGTTCTCAAGCGCAGACGGTAGCAGCGCGACGCTGGCGCTGTGGTCGAGTGACGAATCGCTACGGCAGATCGAACTCGACTTGCCCGATGGTGCGCGACACATTGATGCGTGGGGCCATGCGCTACCGACGACCGAAACGAACGGCTGGATGCGAGTCGCCGTCGGGCCGATGCCGCAACTGCTGACCGGCGTCCAGCCTGCGGCGTTGCGCTTTCAGGATTCGTTCGAACTCGACGACGACGCGATTACCGTCGCGATTGAAGAACACCAGCGCACGCTGCGCTTGAAAAACACCTTTGCCGAAGATCTCGAAGGCGAACTCGTGATCGATGCGCCGCGCGGATGGCGAATCACGCCGAGACGCATCGACTTGCGTTTGCGACCCAATGAAATGTCGGAAACGACCGTGTTCATCAAGCCGCCTGTCAACGAAACCATCGGCACCAAACGGTTGTTTGCCACGATCAAGCTCGGCAAGCGCGGCCCCGGTCGCATGTGGACGCCTTTGAATGTCGTCGCGCCCGGTTTGGAAGTCAGCGTCTTCGGCCACGTCGAAGGTGAGTCGGTGCGATTCTTTCAGCGTGTAACGAACCGCTCTGACGGGCCGATCGATCTGCGATCGTATTTGATAGCGCCGGAGTTGCCGCGAATAAGTCGTTCAATTCGATCGTTGGGCGTAGGTGAAACGGCAGTGCGGGAGTACGTCTATCCGTCGGCGGCGCAGCTCAACGGTCGTCCGGTGCGGTTGTCGTTGGAAGAAATTGGCGGTGCCTTGCGACACAATGAAGTGTTGCGCGTGCCCTACGAACCCGGTGCTATTCGCAGCGACGTCTTGGGCGGCAATTCAAATCGGTTGGATATCTCTGCTGCCGCGCGGGCGTTTTCCAATATCAACGGCGAGTGACCGCGGAGCGCGGCGTATTGGCGCGTCTTTTGATAGCGAACGCGCCGCAGCGTCATGCGCAGAAACGTGTGACGTTGGCGCGTGTTGGCGAAGCGCTTTTGCTCGCGACCTTCGACGGTCATGCCGCCATGTTCGTAACAACGAATCGCGCCTTCGTTCTCGGGAAACACCACGAGTAACATTTGTTCGGCGGCCAGCGATTCAAACGCGACGCGCACCAGCTCGTGAAAGAAGCGTCGACCAAGACCGCGACCCCGTAGGTTGGGGTCGATCACGAAGTGGCCGATCCACCATTGCCCGCGCATGCCGTTCATCGGGTTGATCTCGGCATAGCCCGCCGGCGTGGCCCCGCCCGCCCAATACAGCAATCGATAGCCACCGGGCTTGGCCCAGGCGACGACCTTTGCCGCCGTGAGCGGAGCGCGCGTGCCGGGTGCCAACCACATGAGTTCCGATTTGGTGCTGGGCCAGCTTGCAATCGTCGGCGCGAAGAGCGCGTCGAAATGCGATAGCGCCGACCATTGCTTCGCCGCGTCGGGACGCGGCTGATCGGGTTGACGATCGGCGGGATGGATCGGTGAAACGGCCATCGATTCGTATCGCTGAGAAGCACTCCGGACGTGTGACAGAGAAGCCAACGGGCCCTAAATAAATTTCGTTTGGAAGCGACGCGTCAATCGTCTTTCAACGTGTGGCCCATCTTATCGCGCTTCGTTTGTAAATATCGACGATTGTGGGGATTGGCCGCGACCTGAATCGGCACTTGGTCGACCACTTCGAGGCCATAGACCTCGAGCCGGCTAACCTTTTTCGGGTTGTTGGTGAGAATCCGAACTTGCCGCAGACCGAGGTCGCGCAAGATTTGAGCCCCCACGCCGTAATCGCGCTTGTCGGCGGGGAAGCCGAGCTTTTCATTGGCTTCAACGGTATCGAGACCTTCGTCTTGCAGGCGATACGCATGCAACTTGTTGGCCAAGCCGATGCCACGGCCCTCTTGTCGAAGATACAACACGACGCCTTCACCGCTCTTGCTGATGGCGTCCATCGCCGCGTCGAGTTGCTCGCCGCAATCGCAACGGGCCGAGCCGAAGACGTCGCCGGTTAAACATTGCGAGTGCACGCGCACCGAGACAGGGTGATCGACTTCGACGGGCTCGCCCTGATCGTCAAGTTGGCCGATCGCACCCATCGTGAGCGCGACATGTGGTTCGGGATCGAGCGACGATTGAAACGCATGCAGCGTCCACGCGCCGTAGCTATTCACCAACGGGATCGATTCGATGCGCATCACCGAGCGCTCGCGTTGCAAGCGATATTCGATCAACGCTTCGATGGTGCAAATCTTGAGGTCGTGTTCTTTGGCAAACGAAATCAGATCGGGCAGGCGCGCGATCTCGCCATCAGGTCGCAATATTTCGATAATTAAGCCGCCGGGTTTCAACCCCGCCATGCGCGACAAGTCCACGCTGGCTTCGGTATGACCCGCACGTACCAAGACGCCGCCGGTTCGTGCCTTTAGCGGACTGATATGCCCCGGGCGATCGAAATCCGCCGGTGCCGCATCGTCTTCCAAACAACGTCGAATCGTGCGGCAACGATCGGCCGCCGACACGCCGGTGCCGACGCCGAACTTACTGGTCGCGTCGATCGAAACCGTAAACGCCGTGCCGTGCGGCGCGGTGTTTTCGTTGGTCTGCGGATAGAGGTGCAGCTTTTCGCACGTCTGCGCATCGAGCGCGAGACAGAGCTTGCCGGCCGCCTGACGAATCATGAAGTTGATCATCGCGGGCGTGACCAGTTCGGCGGCGCAAACGAGGTCGCCTTCGTTTTCGCGGTCTTCATCGTCCACGAGGATGATGAGTTTGCCCGCTTTGATGTCTTCGATGACATCGGGGATGCTGCTGAAAGGACTCGATGTTGCGTCGCTCATGTATCGCGCTCCTGCTGTTGACGCGCTATGCCCGTTTGCAGCCGTCGCCAACCGCGGACGCCGTAGCTCGCCATGGCCGCTACCGCCAACCCGGCGGACGCCCACGAGAGTATTGTAACCACTTGGCCGAAAACCGGCGGATGCAGGTACCAAAGCAACATCGCCAGAATCAGAACCATCTGAATGGCCGTGCACCATTTGCCGAAGCGATCGGGCTCCACGCGGCGGTCATCCGCACGCTGCCGCAAGACGCCGTAACCGATGGTGACGAACACATCTTTCGCCAACGCCGCCCCCAGCACCCACAGCGGCAAGGTTAACTGAGCCCCATCGCTCGACCGCACACCGTGAGTGGTCAGCAGCACGAGCGAAACCAGAAGCGTCAATTTATCGGCCACAGCGTCGAGCAATGCCCCGAACCGAGAGACCAATTTCAGCCTTCGAGCGGCAAGGCCGTCGAACATGTCGGAAATGGCCATCAGCGCGAACAGGGCGACCGGCACCCAGGCGGGCGTCGAGCCTTCGGGGCGGGCGGCTGTAATCAGCGCGAAGCAAAACGGCGGCAGCAGAATCAACCTGACGCTGGTGAGCAGATTGGGCAGCGTCAGCAGACTGTGTGCAGGATTGGGCGTTTTGCTGTTCGTTGCCATGATGAATCTGCTGCGGATAAGCCGATTTACGGATAGCTGGCGGATAAATCGGCTCTGGCTATACTCGGGGGCCGAATTTCGGATGGGGCAAACACGTGCCACCCCGTCATTATCGTCGAATGGGCCGACATCGCAGCCCTGTTTTCTGGTGGCTGCACGCTTTGCCAATTCACTCGACGGCCTATTTCTCCTTACACGGTAACCAACCGCATGCCCAACACGCTGACTGACGAACAACGCGCCGCGCGCGAAAAAGCCATACTCGAATTTGTTGAAGCCCACGCGGGTGGTCGCGATGCCGACCTCTACGCTGGGATGTTGCGCACCATTTGCCGCATGTCGAAAGATGAGACGGGCCGCGGCGATGTGAAGCTGGTCGAACGTGCGCTGGCAGAGCTGCGTTACGCGTTCAAGATTTTCGCGCCATATGAAGATATTCCGAAGATTTCGATCTTCGGTTCGGCCCGAACGCCAGAAGACCACGCGGAATATATCCAGGCCGTGCGCTTTGCCGAACGCATGCGCGCCGAGAACTGGATGGTGATTACGGGCGCGGGTGACGGCATCATGAAAGCCGGCCACGGCGGTGCGGGTAAAGAAGCCAGCTTTGGCGTGGCGATTCGCTTGCCCTTCGAACAGAAGACCAACGACATCATCGAAGGCGATCAGAAACTGGTCGAATTCAAGTATTTCTTTACGCGTAAGCTGATGTTCACCAAAGAGGCCAAGGCCGTCGCGCTGTTCCCGGGCGGGTTCGGTACGCAGGACGAAGGCTTTGAGGTGATGACGCTCGTGCAAACGGGCAAGGCGATGCTCGTGCCCATCGTGCTGCTCGACGCGCCCGGCGGCACGTATTGGCAGCATTGGCGCACCTACGTGAAGGCCGAGCTGCTGCACAACGGACTCATCAGCCCCGAAGATATGAACCTGTTCATCGTGACCGACGACATCGAAGAAGCCGTACAGGATGTCATCACGTTCTATCGCCGGTTC
>JAUIHO010000117.1 GCA_030432035.1 Phycisphaerae bacterium | reverse complement strand
GAGCGAAATCATGTCCGCACCGGCACGTTCGGCGATGCGAATGGCCTCAATCAGATTGAGCGGGTCGCCCGCCAGAATGGACGCCAAAAACTTCACGGTTCGCGGTGGATTGCTCATAGGGCTCGTATTCTGCGTTGGCGAGGTGGTCGACTGATTCATTCCGGCATGGTAGCGGGCTGCGAGACCGTGTCCATAAACGGCGGGAGGTGCCCCAGCACCATCGGCGGACCGCTACAAGATGCCCGTTTTTGACATGAAAGTTAGGAGTCACCCGAGTGCCGATATACAGGTTAATGAATGGCCCTAACCAATCACACGAAACGCCACCTCGGCTCGATATCGTCGAAGCGTCCGGCTTGGAGCCCGCGTCGTCGGCTTCGACCGGTACAAGTAAACGTCCGTGGATCGGTGTGCAGTTTGAATGCTGCGACGTGTATCAGAGAATCTATCGCGCGGCGGATGCCGAAGCTTACGAAGGCCATTGCCCCGCTTGTGGCTGCCACGTCCGCGTTCGCGTCGGGGCCGAAGGCATGAATACGCGATTTCTACGGGCTCGCCCGATCTGAGTGCGCATAAAAAAAGCGGGGTGGGCCAGCCTCGCACTCTAGCCCACCCCGTCACACACAACCGACCCACACGCGTGGGCCGGGCACGATTGACACCAGCAAGCAGATCACCGCATTGTCCGCCGGCTGGTGGCTTATTCCGGTTTCGCACTCGGATTTCATCCGAGACGTCCGTTGCCAGAGGTCGCTCGGCTACGCGCCGCATCGACCGCCTGACGCAGAAATAAGAGTGCAGACGGCGTGCCAATCGCAGAAGTGATTTCAATTCTCGCACCAGAAAAATACACAAATCACTGATAACATTGAGTTTATAAAAATAAACAGATCTCATCCCACCGAAACATCAATTCACCCGGGGCGGTCCGTTTTGCTTGGTTCTTACCCACATTTGGGTAAACCCATTGGGTAGCCACCCCCAAAACGTCCTACTCAAAGCTCCCTGCGACCATTTTCGTTCGATCACAAGATTTCGTGTCCGATACGCAGACTTCGCCTGCGTCCCAATCGGCCCGTCTTGCTGACATGGTCGCCCCACGCTGCATACCATTGGATACGCCGAATCTCTCGACTGCGGCCCCAGCCGCTCCGTCATCAACGATCGGCAAATTTCGACTAGCAACTTTTTTACAACAGCCATCCCGTGGAGGGGACTGTTCATGACACGCAAATCGTTAGCGTTACTCGGGCTCGCCCTTACGGTCTGGATGGGCATGAACGTCGAGGGCTGCGATGCCATCGGCCCCGGCACCAGCATTGACGGTCGCACGCCGCCCGCCTTGTTGGCCGAATACATCGACGTGCCGGCGCGACGCATGCGCTTCGACGTCGATCTGCGCAACTATCCCGATGCCGTTCGCATCTCATGGGAATTTGGCGACGGCAGCGCGCTAACCGCCCGCAGCATATCGACACAGAAAGTCGTTTCGCATCAGTTCGCGAATGACGGCACGTTTACCGTGCGAGCCTATCTCTTTTCGGCGGGCGATCCGGTGCTTGAAGAGCCGGCATCATTACTCGCGATTGCTGAGTTGCCCGTATCCGTCGCCGCAAACAATCGCGCACCGACAGCACGCTTCACGAGCACCGACATCGTCGGCGACGATGACAACCCCATCTCATTAACGAAGCGATTCAACGCAGCCTCCAGCAGCGATCCGGACGGCGCCATCGCATCGTACAAATGGGAGTTTGGCGACGGGGCGACCGATACGGGCGTAACAGTCGATCATGAATACGCTCGTGCGGGACGTTACCCCGTGCGCCTAACCGTAACCGACAATGACGGTGAAACGGGGGCCTTCTCGCTGATCGTCTTGGTCAACAGCACGCCGGGCGTGTCATTTACGGCGACGGAAGATACCAATAATCGCCTGCGATTTAACTTCGTTGGTGAAGGCACGCTCGATGGTGAAGAGGCCGCCGACCAACTCACGTTTACCTGGGACTTTGGCGACGGCAGCGATGAAGAACAAGGTGTATCCGTTTCGCACCTGTATGCCGTGCCCGATGATTACACTGTCACGCTAACGGTGCGAGATTCGCTCGGCAATTCCGCGACTGCCAACCAAGTTGTAGACGTCACCGGCAGCGAGCCATTCGTGCGTAGCTCGGATACCGAGATCGGCGAAGTCGACTCGGTCGTGACCGACGTAGCCATCGAAGGTGAGAATTTTGAAGACGGCGCTACGGCGACGCTGGTGCAAGGCTCTAACCGAATCGAGGCCACTACGACGACGTTTATCTCCATGACTAATTTGTTGGCGACGTTTGACCTAAGCGGAGCCGCACTTGGCAACTACACGATTGAAATTAGAAATCCGGACGGCAACACGGCAACACTTGCTTCCGGCATTCGTGTTGTCACCGATAACCGTGTGCGAATCACGACGTCACTCGGTGAAATCGTGATCGAGCTTGTCGACGACGCCCCCATCACCACGGAAAACTTTTTGCAATACGTGGAAGACGACTTCTACGACGGCACGATCTTCCATCGCGTGGTACCTGACTTTGTCGTACAGGGCGGAGGCTTCTTGCCGGGCATGGTCCGTCAGGATGGCCTGCGCGACCCGATCATGAATGAATTCAGCGAGGACCGAAGCAACCTACGCGGCACCGTCGCGATGGCTAAACTCGGCGGCGATCCTGACTCGGCAACGTCGCAGTTCTTCTTCAATCTCGACGACAACTCGGAGAACTTGGACAATCAAAACGGCGGCTTCACCGTCTTTGCCGAAGTCGTCGAAGGGCTCGACGTGGTCGATGCCATCTCCGAAGTTGAATTGAATGGTGAGACGCCCGTCGAAGATGTGCTGCTGATCAGTGCTGAACGCATATAACCGACCTAACAGGGGGCGATTTTTTCGCCGTCGTGCTAAACTGAAGTGATGGACGCAAGGACGGATGAAAGCCTGCTGGTTGCTGCCAAAGGCGGCGACAAGGAAGCGTTGGGTGAACTGTTGCTTCGGCACGGCCCCATCGTACGGGCCGGTTTGCAAATCAACCCCAAGTGGCAATCCGTCCTCGAACCCAACGACGTTATGCAGGTCACCTACTTTGAAGCGTTCGAGCAGATCGATCGCTTCACCGGTAACGGCCCATCGTTTCGCAGATGGTTGCGACGTATCGCGAACAACAACCTCCGCGACGCGATTCAGGCACTCGAACGAGCCAAACGGCCGCATCCCGACAAACGCGTCGAACGTACCTCGTCCGACGAATCGCCCGAAGCGCTCTTCGGTCTCTTTCAGGAAGGCGGCGCTACGCCGTCGCGCCATGCCGCGATGAACGAAGTGCGCGCCTTGCTCGAAAGCGAAATCGAACGACTACCCACCGACTACCGTACGGTAATCAAGCAGCACTTCCTCGATGGGCATTCGGTCAGCGAGATTGCCAAGGAAATGGGCCGCACATCCGGCGCTGTGCATTTGCTAAGAATTCGCGCGCTACGCAAACTCGAAACCATCATGGGAACCGGTTCCCGCTTCTTTAGTTTCTCTCGCCCATTACCCTCCAAATCCGACTCCTGAGTACCCGCACCATGGCCAGCCATCCGCCAGATATCGATCGCTCGCTGATCGCGGATGTCATGCGGCAAGTCGACGATGCCGAAAAAGCCAGTCGCAGCGGACCCGAAAAAATCGGCGACTTTCAAGTTGTCGAAGTGTTGGGTCGCGGCGGCATGGGCATCGTCTATCGGGCACGCCAAGTCCGTCCCGATCGCGAAGTCGCGTTAAAGGTCCTGCGCGCCACGATGGTGTCCGGCGCGATGCTGCGTCGCTTTGAGCGCGAAGCACAAGTGTTGGGCCGTCTGCATCACATCGGAATCGCTCAAATCTACGAAGCGGGGATGGATGACTTCGGTTATGGCCCGCAGCCATTTTTCGCGATGGAACTGGTCGACGGCTTACCGCTGACCGATTATTGCGACGAACAAAAGCTCGACCTGCACGACCGTCTAATGCTTATTGCGAAGGTCTGCGACGCCGTCGATCACGCACATCAAAAGAAAATCGTCCATCGCGATTTGAAGCCCAGCAACATTCTCGTCGCACGCGATGGTCAGCCGAAGATTCTCGACTTCGGTGTGGCCCGCGTGACCGAAGCCAACGCCGGCGCGGGAACCATGGTCACCGAAGCCCGCAAGATGGTCGGCACGCTGCCGTTCATGAGCCCCGAGCAAGTGGCGGACCAACCGGCCGCCATCGACGCGCGCAGTGATGTTTACGCCTTGGGTGTGTTGAGTTATCGCATTCTGACCGGGCGCCATCCGTTTTCCGTCAATCGGCGTTCGATTCCGCAAGCCATCGCGGCCATTCAAAACGAAGAACCGACACGGCTGAGTTTGTTGGATCGCGACCTGCGCGGTGACGTCGAAACCATCATCCTTAAATCACTTGAGAAGGAGCCCGAGCGCCGTTACCAATCGGCCGCGGATCTCGCTTCCGACATTCGACGGTTCCTCAATCACGAACCGATTCAGGCCCGTCCCGCCAGCGCAGGCTATCGCATTCGAAAGTTCGCCCGCCGCAATCGCTCGTTTGCGTACAGCCTTGGTGCGGTCTTCACCATCATGCTGGTGGCGCTGGTATTAACCACGCGCTCGTCGCGCCTCGCTCAAGAGCGCTTGGCGGATTTTCGACGCCTTGCCGACGTACGAGAACTGGCGCGCATGAAGGCGGAAGCCGATCGGTTGTACCCGGCGATCCCGGCCAACATCTTGCCGATGGAACATTGGTTGGACCGCGCCGAGACGTTTCGGGCGCGTCTTCAACTATATCGTGCTCAATTGGACGAACTGCACGAGCGCGCGAGCGAGAAGAACCTTTACAAGCAAAGTAACTTAGAAGTGTCCCGTCAGTCGGAAGAGCGATTCGAAATCAAAATGCGCATTCGCGAATTGGAAAACGAATTGCAATCGATTGAATCGAACAAGTCTCTGTCCCCGCAGGATGTAACGCGTCGCGAAGAAATCGAAGAAGAATTGTGGCACTTAAACGACCAAAGCACGTGGCTCTTTTACCAAATACCGCGCGATCACATTTGTCGGTTCGACGATCCCGCGGACTTGGTCGAACACGAAGTCCTCGTTGAGCTCGTTAACGAATTGAGCGAATTTTTTGAACCGGTCATCGGCGACACGTCGAGCGTCCGCAGGCGGTTGCGCTTTGCCAAAACGGTCTACGAGCGATCGATCAAGGACCATCAAGCGGAATGGAAGAACGCGATCGCATCGATTGCCGATACATCGCAACATGCAATGTATCGCGGGTTACGCATCAGAGAGCAAATTGGTTTGGTACCATTGGGGGCCGATCCGCAATCGGGCCTGTGGGAGTTTGCGTTTCTGCAAACCGGTGACATTCCAAAACGCGACAATGATGGTCGGTTGATGATGACCGAGCGAAGCGCGTTGGTTTTCATCCTCATGCCGGGCAAGCCAGCGTTAATGACCTGCCCGCCGGTCAATAGCTTGCCGGAGGTATATCCGCCCCGGTCCGACTACTTGACGGCAACGGAATTTCAATTCCTAAACGATCTGCCGCTGGCACCGTACTTCCTTTCCAAATATGAGATGACGCAAGGTCAATGGCAGGAATATCGGCTCAACAACCCCAGCCGCTTCTACCCAGAACACGCCGGCACGACTGACGTCACCCTACTCCACCCGGTCGAAAACATATCGTGGACCGAGGCGTTTGAAGTGCTCTGGCAACTGGGGTGCGTGCTGCCTTCCGAAGCGCAATGGCAAGCCGCTTGTGCGCGGCACCTACCGTCAGACAGGGGCCAAAGGTCGCGTGCTGCTTCACATCAGAATATTCACCAATCCGTCGATCGGTGCGAGATCAATTCTTTTGGCATCGTCGGCATGACTGGAAACGTCGCCGAATGGTGCGATGATGCATTTGCGAAATTCGATCATCCCGTCGATCCCATCACCGGCCGCCGATTGACGGGTTGGGGTGAGCGCGGCTACCGCGTCATCCGCGGTGGCGATTTTCTTGAACCGTCAATTCTAGCCCCCACGCTTCTACGGCGCAGCGCCGATTTAAACTATCGACACCCAACTGTCGGCCTTCGCCCGGCACGGTTGCTGGATTGATGAATGAAATCTTTAACCGGATGCGTAGAGCATTCACATGAGAATAGAATTGCGTGATTGATGTATGCCGTAATGCGACTGCCCATAGGCTAGGTTCGTTCGTTATCCCGGAGGGATCACCGGAAAATAGCCCCCCACATCGTGGGAGGGAAAGCTCTAACGGATTCCATGTCATACCGCAGGGATAAGAATGAAAAGCGATCGTCTCGCTCGACCCCTATCTATTCTCCGCTATCCGCTTCACAAACGCTGCATAATCAGCGGGCGTGTCGATGCCCGGCGCGGCGTGCGACACCGTCACCACTTCAATCGACACGCCGTTCTCCAGCGCCCGTAACTGTTCGAGCTTTTCGCAGCCCTCCATCGGCGTGACGGCCCACGTGGCAAACTTCAACAAAAACGCACGACGATAAGCATAGACACCGATGTGCAACAACGGTCGCACGGCATCCTGCGGATCGCGCGGAAATGGCACCAATGCGCGAGAGAAATACATCGCCCGCCCCGCCTGATTGACTACCACCTTCACCGCATTGGGGTCGGCCGGGTCGGCGACTTCGGGAAACGGGCACGCCAACGTCCCCATCTCGCCCCCCACGTCCATTCGATCGATCAACGCCTGTAGGTGATCCCCGTCAATCTCCGGCTCATCGCCCTGCACATTTAGTACAAGTTCGGCATCGAGGTTCGTCGCCACTTCAGCGATGCGGTCCGTCCCCGTCGGATGATCGGCTCGCGTCATAACGACCTCGCCGGAAAACGATTCCACGGCGGCTACAATCCGTTCGTCGTCGGTCGCAACCAACACACGATCGACACCCGCGACGGCGGCGACGCGTTCGTAAACGTGATGAACCAGTGGCTTGCCCGTTTCGGCCAATAGTGGCTTGCCGGGCAACCGAGTTGATGCATACCGCGCGGGAATGATTGCCGTCACAGACATGGATCAAAGCGTAAGGCTGACCGCAGGCGCGTGTCAAAACCGCTTCGCATTGACGCTAACGCAACCGCCTCGCAGAATGCAACCGAAGACCCAAATGAAAGGGAAAATCATGCAGTGGCAGAACCTTCGCCAACGTGTTTACAGCAGTTGCCTTGTGGCGTGCTTCATCGCGCTGCCCGCCTGTGCCAATCCGGGAAAGCCCGCCCCCAAGAAAGAGCAAAAAGACGAAACACCCAAAAAGGAAAAAAAGGTATCCATGCCAGCGCTGCAATTTAAGATGAATGATATCGAAGGCAAAGAGCAGGACCTGCGCCAGTATCACGGTAACGTTATACTGATGGTGAACGTCGCCTCCAAATGCGGCCTAACGCCGCAATACGACGAACTGCAAAAGCTCTACGACAAGTACCACGATCAAGGTTTTGAAATACTGGGCTTTCCGGCCAACAACTTTATGGGGCAGGAACCCGGCAGCGACGAAGAGATCAAACAATTCTGCCGCAAGAACTACGGCGTAACGTTTCCGATGTTCAGCAAGGTCTCCGTCAAAGGCAAAGACAAATGCGATCTCTACAAGTACCTGACCGACAAAAAGGCCGATCACGAACATGGCGGCGGTATCAAGTGGAACTTCGGAAAGTTCCTCATCGACCGCGACGGCAAGGTGATCGACCGTTTCGGCCCGCGTACCAAGCCGCTCGATGAAAAGCTCGTAGCCAGCCTCGAAAAGCAACTAGCGAAAGACATTCCCGCGGACTCGCCTTTGGCCAAGAAACGCAAGGAAGAAAAAGAAAAGGACAAAGACGGCGATAAGGATCAGCCGGACAAGAAGGATTCTTAGACGCAAGTCTTTATTTGTCGATTATGGCTGCCGACCGCTCAACGGCGGCGGCCAGTTTCCAGCCCCAAACGTTTGATCAAGACCAACATGCACATTCGCGAACTGCTTTCCACCGGACGCCCGTCGTTTTCCTTCGAGTTCTTTCCACCCAAGACCGAGGCGGGGCTTGAGTCATTACGCGACACGATTCGCGGCTTGCGCGACCTGCGTCCGACGTTTGTCTCAGTCACCTACGGGGCCGGTGGCAGCACGCGCGACCGCACGATCGATTTGGTCGGCGAAATCCAACGCCATCACGGTCTAACGGCCATGGCGCACCTCACGTGCGTCGGTTCGTCACGTGAAGAAATCGCGTCGATTCTGAACCGACTTCAGGAAGCGGGCGTTGAAAATGTCTTGGCCTTACGCGGCGATCCGCCCAAGGGTGAGGAGGCATTCGTCGCGCCGGAAGACGGCTTCGGTTACGCCAATGAGCTGACCGAATTCGTCCGCGAGTCCAATCGGTTTTGCGTCGGCGGCGCTTGCTATCCCGAAGGCCACGTCGAATGCGTCGGCGCAAACGGCGAACGCGAACTCGTGCGCGACTTGGAGAACCTAAAAAAGAAGGTCGACGCCGGTGCGCAGTTTCTCGTCACCCAGCTCTTTTTTGATAACCAACACTACTTCGATTTTGTGGCACGGGCGCGTAAGGAAGGCATCGGCTTACCGATCATCCCCGGCATCATGCCCATCACCAACGTAGAGCAAATTAAGCGCTTCACCAACATGTGCGGCACCTCGCTGCCGCAAAAGCTCATCACCGAGATGGAACGCTACAAGGACCATCCCGAAGATGTGATCTCGCTTGGCGTTGCCTACGCCACCGCACAGTCGTTCGACCTGCTGCAACGCGGTGCCCCCGGCATCCACTTTTACACGCTCAACAAGTCCAGCGCGACGCGCATGATCGTGACGGCGTTACGAACGATTTACCCGCCTGCCGATGTACCGGCATAAACACCGGTAGGTTCCTAAAAACCAGTCATTCTAACACTCGAGTCTCCATCACCGCCAATTAAGGGTACACTGCGGACGATGGATACCGTCCAATCGACAAGAGCTGCAACACGCGTGCTGGTAACCGGAGCGACCGGGCTACTTGGAACCCCATTGTGCTCGTTAATCGCCCAACTGCCTACCATACAATGCATAGGGCTAGCACGGTCAGACCTCGATATCGCTTTCGATGAAGCCGTTGCGAAAACAATAGAAAGGCATATGCCCCATTGGGTCATCAATTGCGCCGCCTATACCAAGGTCGATGATTGCGAGTCAAACGAAGAATGGGCCACCACGGTTAACGGTGTCGGCGCAGGGACAGTGGCCGCCGCCGCCGCTAGCATTGGCGCTCAACTGGTACACGTGTCGACTGACTATGTTTTTGACGGCACTGCTCGTAACCCAATTCCTGTCGACGCACCGACCGGGCCGCCCGAAAAATTATCAGCATATGGACGTTCAAAGCTTGAAGGCGAGCAAGCGGTCATCAAAAATCACCCTACCCCAATGATCGTCCGCACAGCCTGGGTGTACGGGTTGGATGGCCCATGTTTTCCAAGGGCGATATTAAATCTGGCACGCGAAGGCAAGCTCAAAAAAGTCGTTAATGACCAACACGGCGCTCCAACATTTGCACCCGATCTCGCGGAGGCAATTATTCACCTGATTACCGCCAATGCATCGGGAATATTCCACGTAACGAATAGTGGATCTTGCTCGTGGTATGAGTTTGCACGATATCTGATCGAGCGAGCTCCAGGTATCGATATTACTATTCAACCATGCACAACTGCCGAATTTCCTCGTCCTGCGCGGCGGCCTGCGTATTCAGTTCTCGACCTAAGTCACTATGAAGCCGTTACCGGAAATACGATGCGCGACTGGTGCGCGGCTGCTGATGACTACGTCTTTCAATTGCACATAGACTAATCCTGTGTCCACCCAAACACTCAATCCCGATCGCGTTATCTTCGGCATGGAAGGCACCGCCGATGTGTATCAGGATGATCTCGCCGCCGCACTGGCACAGCTCGAAAACGTCGACGAAGAAGAGGCCGAACACCTCGTTGCCATTGCCGGTGAGGACGAACGCGCATACGCGATCAAGCAGTGTGGTGAATTTCTTACCGCGTTGATGCGGCGCGTCGACGATTTTCTTCAGGACGACGAGGGTGGTTACTACCAGATGCGTGCCTACTTGGCGCGCCACGAGCGCAGCGCCGCCGTCTTGGAAATCTGGTTTCACGTAACGCTGCCAGCGCGACCGCGCGGGGGGACATGGTTTCGTCACCTCGTTGTCGGGATCGATAGCGAACGCGTGTACGCCGATTTCGGTTAACGAATCACCAGATCGGCGTCATCGTCATCGAGTACCGCCTGCGGCTTCAGCTTGCGATGCGGTAACAATCTGATCGTAGCCAGCCCCGCCACGAATCCACCGATGTGAGCCCAATACGCCACGCCGCCGCTACCGACGGAGAAGGTCGCCGGATACAGATTCTGAATCACCAGATAAAAGATCATATAAATCCAAGCGGGCAAACTGACCGTCATTGGGTAATAGCCGATCGGCACGATGGCCAGCACGCGCGCCGATGGGTGCAACAAGAAGTACGCCCCCATCACGCCGCTCACTGCACCGCTCGCACCGATCAGCGGCACGTAATCGGCGGCGAAATAGGCATGCGTCAACGTCGCAACAACGCCCGTGCCCAAATAAAACAACGGAAATAGAATCGGCCCCAGACGATCTTCGATGTTGTTCCCGAATATCCAAAGGAACAGCATGTTGCCGATTAGGTGCAGCCATCCGCCATGCAGAAACATACACGTGACGAGCTTGAGATAAGGCGATTGCGCCGTCGCCGCCTCCGATTGCTGCGCCACAATCGTGTTTAGCGTTTCAACGTCGCGCTGCGTAATGCGCGCGTTGTTTGCGCGCAACCGTTGCTGTATGCGGTTAACAATGCTCCTAGCAACGTCTTGCTCGAACTGCTCGGACGGCTCAACCAGTTGCGCGGGTGTAAAACCGTACTCAAGCGACACCGCTTCGTTTCGCCCCATGCCCGTCGTCAAAAAGACGATCGCATTTATCACGATCAACGTGACCGTGATGTAAGATGGGTGTTGCGTCGGTAAGTTGTCGCGAATCGGAAACACGTATCTAAAATCCTGCGCGGTCAGCGGTCTAAGGAGGTTGGAAACTCGCTACAGATTGCTGCCTCTAACCACATCTTACGTCGTCGGCGGGTTTTCTTGCTGGCAGTCCACTTTTTCTTGTGAAAGCACCTTGAGCGTGTGTTTTATCGCTGCCCCAAGCAGTTCGAGCCCATCTCCCACGCCCTTCGGACTGCCGGGCAACATAACAACGAGGGCGTTGCCAATCACGCCCGCCCCGCCACGTGAAATGATCGACAGCGGCGTTTTATCGTAGCTGCCGACGCGCAGGATTTCGCCGAACCCGGGCAACGCCTTATCAAAAAGCGGCGTGACAGCCTCCGGCGTAACATCGCGCGGCCCGACGCCGGTCCCTCCGGTCGTAATAACGAGATCGCAGCGCGATGCCGCCGATTGCACTTCTTCGCGAATGCCGTCTTGTTCGTCGGGAATGGCGGCGTCTATCACCAGCTCGATGTGGTTATCGGCTAGCCAGTTTCGCAGCATCGGCCCACTGCGATCGTCGGCGGCCCCCGCGCTGCGTGAATCGGAAATGACAAATATCGCTGCTGTATGCATATACGAATTAGAACACGAGCCGTGGCATTGCACCAATGGCCTGCGCGCTATTCGTCGTCATCATCCTCGGCATGGTCGGCACCGCGACGGGCCGCTGTCTCGGCCTTCATGCGCGATTCCTGTTGGTCGGAACGCTTCTTGACCGTCATGCGGATGAAGAAATTGAGCCCGAGGAAGCCAAGGATCGCGATGACGCCGAGCCCGAGCATTTCCTCCGCCTTAAAAATCGTAACGGCCACCAATCCTGCCGCCAGCGACGCAATCACCGCCGCCATAAACCAACTGAACACGACCCAAATAAACCGCCCAAGCTTCTGCGACGCGTCGCCCGCCGCGAAGATGCGATCGGCCGCGCCGGTCGATAACACCGCCGCAAACGCAACGTACGTCGTCGACACCGGCAGCTTCAGCGCCGACGCCGTTGCAATGACCGATGCCGCCACGCTCATGATCAACGCCCCGCGCAACGGGTCGTAGTGCATCGTTTTGCCTTCGAGCGTCATCACGCGCGGTGCGAGCGGCGGGTGCTTCTTCTCACGATGGCCGGTCGCGGCCAACAAAATCCGCGCCAACCCAAGGCACCACTTCGGCGACCAAATACGCACGACCGAACCGGCGCTGCCGGTGTTAACCTCGGCTCGCGTCACGCGCTGTGCGTGCTTTGTTCGCATGCCAAGAACCAACAAAACGCCACAACCGAAGAGCGCCCACGTTTGCAGCTTCATTTCGTTCGTGGAATTAAGCGGCAAGCCATCGAGATAGGCCCCCCGCAGCTTAAACGCTGCCAGCCCAGGCGCGGCACAATTCGCCAAGTCGTTCTGTCCAAACGCAAACGCCATCGCGACCACGCCGCGCCGATTGCTCTTTGCCATATTCGAGATAGACACGAACGAGAATCGCCCAGATAAGCCAGACGCTTAGGAAGAACCCAAATTCACCGAGCGCCGTTTGCTCCGACAAGCCCAGCGAACTGAGATCGACAATGCCGGCTTCGTGAATCCACTTCTTAAAGTCGCCAACGGCGGGGATCGCCTTCATGCCCTTGACGACCATGAAGTACGTAAGAGCCGCGAGCAGGCCGCCACCAATCCACGTACCGTGCCGCCGCAAGCGATTCAGATCGGTACTGTCTTTGCCGATGGCCCAACGCGCGATCTTCATCAAAATAAAGCCGATCACCGCAGACAGGATGATCGACCAGACGATACCGTTAATCACCTTACCCGCACTTGCCCAGCGCACCGGCTCCAATCCGGACACCAAACCCAGAAAGTAAGAGGCGCCGAGCAGCTCAAACACGAGCGTCATCGTCGTGCTAACGGGCATGCCAAAGGCCGAATAACCGTAAAGCAGTATCGTGTCGACGATGTAGACCGACACGTAGATGACCAAAACCTGCTGGTAGAGCGTGAAGACTTCGGGATTGAATATCCCCTTACGAGCGGTATCCATCACGCCCGACGAGAGCGTTGCGCCGAGAATCACACCCGCGCCGGCGAGTAGCACCGCGCGCTCGCGGCTCATGATGCGCGCGCCGAACACCGCATTCACGATGTTGGCCGCGTCGTTGCGACCGACCTCGATCGTGTCCCACAGTAGCATGCCGATGGCGAGAATCAGGATCGCCCACAGAAAAATGGGCGCAATGGTCTCGCCGGCGGGGGCTGTCGTCGCTGCCTGAGCCAATGGGAGCAAGTTGTGGATGGTATCAACCCTGAAGGTTCGAGCCGGTTCGCCGATGGGTCGGCACCCTGCCCGTGATCACTGCGTCGTGGTTCGCCGTCCGTGTCGAAGTAAACCGCTTGAATAACCACGCGTCCACTCCGCATGCGGAAGCGTATCAGGTGCGCGTTAGCTGACAACCTGCAGAATTGTTAAGAACGCGTTAACATTCGGCAGCGATTTTCACAAGCCAGACGCCCCTCTGTGATTTCTTATTGAAAACCGCCCAGCAATTTCATGGCGGCGGATTTATCGGCCAACCAGCCGGCGGCCCGCGTGCGGACGGCCTTTACCTCAGGGTTGTTGCCCGGATCGACGCCGATCAGTCGCGAATACACGAGCGTCGTATCGGCCCATAGCTGCCCCAACCAGGCCGACGCCTGCAAATCCGGCTCGCGGACGGCGATCACCACTGTGGGCATCTTTTCCGAACAACGCTGTATGTTCGCCAACGTCAAAATCGTATCGACGTCCGACGGTGATAATCCCTTGTGCGCCGGGTCGATCGGATTTGCCTGCGACAGCAACATGTCGTGCCCGGCGAAATCGCCGGTGCGAAGGAGGAAGACGGCCAGCTTGTGTTCCGCTGTGCCGAGGATCGCCTCAAGATTCATGTGCGAATCGCGCGGCAGCCCAAGATAACGCGACATCGTGATGTCGTTACCGTCGCGATTGACGCCCTCGTTCCAATATTGGCAAAACTCGTCGGCGGCGAAGCGCAATCGCGCGTCGTTGCTGCCCAGATAAATGTGATTCACGCCGCGTTGCAGTTGTTGCAAACGAATGAACCGCGCGATGACGGCGGGCAATGCGTCTGGCGCCGTTAAGTCAAACGACAGCGCCGCGGCTTCGATCTGCTGCCAATACGCGTCAACATCCATGCCGCATACAAACATCGGTGCCATCAGAATTGGCGTCTTGTTGCGACCGTAGCGACCGGACACTTCGCTCGGCAATTCGAGCACCAGATTGCCGTCGCGCACACCCAATTCGCGCAACGTGCCCGAATTCGAAAACACGATGCGTTTGGCGTTCGCAGGCGTGCATTCGTGCAGCTTGACCGTCTCTTCGGTAATGCCGCTTCGCGAAAACTCCATGAACAGCGTGTTGTTAACGTTCGCGTCCTTCGGCAAATTCGCCATCTCGCGCGGCGAGTTCACCATGTGCCACTGCGGTACCTTGCCATCGCGATCGTTTGCCAACGACGCCACGAAATAGTTAAACATCTCGTTGGCGCCGATACCGCTGTTCACCACATATTTCGGGCCCGCACTGCCGAACTGCTCGTTGACCCACGCCGCAATCTGCTTGCCACTGGTCGCCAACCAATTCCGTGCATAAGCCAGTGGCGCCTTTCGGTATAATACGCCCAGCGGATCGTTCGCGGCTTGCGCTCGAAACGCATCAAAGGGCGTTTGCACGGACTCGTGAATCGTTGGCGTCACGTTGACCGCATCATCAAACGCCGGGTTCAACCCGAGCACGCGAATACGTCCGTCGGCAATGTCGTAATGCTTGCGTTCACTCAACGCGGGAAACGTTTCAGTCGCCCCACCGGCGGCACCGGCGTCCACCTGCAATCTCGCCAACAACGAACCGAACCCATGCTCAGTCAAAATCTTTTTCGCAACATCGTTCGACGTGCGCCACGCCTCGGCCAAGCTGTCGATCAGGCGTTGCGGATCGACGCTATTCGACAGGGCGTCATCCAAACGCTCGGGCGTAACCGCATTGATGCCGAGTTGTTGAGACGCCGCCCCCGAGGCTTCCTGCAGCCGTGCGTGTAGCGCTTCGTTGCTCACGATTGCTCCTTCTCCGTGTGCGATGGTTGTGTCTTTTCCATCCGGCGACGATGCCGACGCAACACCGAATCCAATTCCAAAAATCGAAAGTTCACCAACTGTACGATCAGGCCGATGCTGGCCGCGATCAAACTCATTGCGACCAGCGTGGCCGCCATCACAATCAGCGCCGTCCGCCAAGCTGTGCCCGGTGACCACTCTGTTAAGTAGACCACCGTTCCCGCGGCGACGGCCATCACAAAAAACAAAATACCCATGCCGCCAAAAAACGTCAGCGGCTTATACGAACGAAACAGATTTAGAATGCGAAACAGCACGCGAAACCCGTCGCGGAACGTGCTCAGCTTCGACTCGCTGCCTTCGGGGCGTTCGCCGTAGATGATGTCCACTTCTTCGATCACCCATTTGCGATACAGCGCCTGCACCGTCATTTCGGTTTCGATGTCGAAGCCGTAGGCCATGATCGGCAGGTTCAACGCCACCTCGCGGCTGAATGCTCGATAACCGCTCATGATGTCGCCCAAGTCCGCGCCAAAAATCACATTGATCAGCTTGCAGACGAGCCAATTTCCAAACACGTGAAAACGCCGATACGCCGCGTCCTGATCGCGGGCGATGCGCCGCCCCACGACCATATCCGCCGTTCCATCCAACACCGGCGCGATCATTTCGCGTGCCCGCTTGGCCGGATACGTGTCGTCGCCATCGGCCATCAAATAGCAATCCGCCTCGACCTGTTCAAACATCGACTCGACGACGAAGCCCTTGCCTTGCCGTTTTTCGGTAAACACCACGGCACCC